>JAJZUZ010000037.1 GCA_021845965.1 Pseudomonadota bacterium
GCTCGGTCATCACGGTACTGGCCAGGGTCTCGCGCTCCAGGCGCGCGTTGTGCAGGGCCAGGCCCAGCAGCTCGCCGATGGAGCGCAGCACGATCTGCACGTCGGCGCCCAGTTCGGCCTCGCGCTCAAAGAACAGGTTGTACAGGCCCAGCAGGCGGCCGCGATGGCGCAGCGGCACGGCCAGCATGCGGTTGCAGTCCTGGTAGAAACGTGCGTCCGAGGGGTGGTGGCGCGCGCAGCTGCTCATGTCCAGCGCCCAGGCCGGGTGCTCACCGTCGGCGGCCACGCCGCAGGTGCCGCAATGCCGGTCCACGGACAGTTCAGCCAGGCGCACTTCGGGCGGCAGGCCGACGTCGCCCACCAGGCGCATGTGCGCGCCGTCTTCCGAGAGGATGCGCACCAGGCCGGCCTGCGCGCCGGCCAGGCGCACGATGGGGCCCAGGAACTGGCCCAGCAGCGCCTCCAGCTCACGACCATTGCTCAGCCCGGCGGTGATTTCCGCCAACAGGCTGGCCACCGGCGGCGCTTCCGCCGGCATAGCGCTCGCGGCCGCCAGGGCCGCGAATGGCGGGGGCCTCATCATGGCAAGCTCCCCAATGGACGACAGCACGAACTGCTCATCTGGTCTCGCTCTGGACCGCGTTCCGGGCACGGTCTATGTTGAGGATGCGCTGCACAACTCGCGCCGCGCGCGGCGAGGGTTTTGCGGGATGAGCCGCAAGGCGCAAAACCCAAGGCAAGCCTGGACGGCTTGCCTGGTTTTGCAACGCTGCGGATCGCCCGCAAAACCACGCCCCTCCGGGTTCGAGCCGAAACGGGCCCTTTGCCCACCAAACCACTTGCGTGTGCTGTCAGCACACGCGGCGAGGTCTTGGCGGCCAAATCATCCCGTTTCGCACTCCGAACGCGCATGGCGGGAGTTGTGCAGAGCATCCTTATATATTCAGCAATCAGTATAGGGATGAATACCCCCCGGGGAAAGCCAAATTTCCGGCCCGGGACCACAGGTTTTCCCTGACCGGAAGCCACATAGAAGTGTGTGCTTATATCAGCCGTGGGCCGCCGGTCCCGGGTGCAGGCCGGGTCTCGGCGCCCGCAACCCCGGATATACCCCATTACCCATTTGGGTGGGGTGGGAATCACCCGTGGCGGTAATAGACGCCCCACCCTGGTCTTTGCGGTAATCGCAGGATGGCATCCATCCCTCTGCACAAGCCGGAAGCCCCGCCCATGGCCGGGGCCACCACGGAGACCCGCAACACGACTTGCTATATGTGCGCCTGCCGCTGCGGCATCAAGGTGCACCTGCGCAACGGCGAGGTCCGCTACATCGAAGGCAACCCCGAGCACCCGCTGAACAAGGGCGTGATCTGTGCCAAGGGCTCCTCGGGCATCATGAAGCAGTACTCGCCGGCACGGCTGACCAAGCCGCTCAAACGCAAGGCGGGCAGCGAACGCGGCGCGGGCGAGTTCGAGGAGATCTCCTGGGACGAGGCCTTCAGCACGCTGGAAGAACGCCTCAAGCACCTGCGCGCCACCGACCCGAAAAAGTTCGCCCTCTTCACCGGGCGCGATCAGATGCAGGCCCTCACCGGCCTCTTTGCGCGCCAGTTCGGCACGCCCAACTACGCGGCGCACGGCGGTTTCTGTTCGGTCAATATGGCGGCCGGCATGATCTACACCATCGGCGGCTCCTTCTGGGAGTTCGGCGGGCCGGACCTGGACCGTTCCAAGCTCTTCGTGATGTTCGGCACGGCGGAGGACCACCACTCCAACCCGATGAAGATGGCGCTGTCCAAGTTCAAGCGCAACGGCGGCCGCTTCGTCTCCATCAACCCGGTGCGCACCGGCTACTCGGCCATTGCCGACGAGTGGGTGCCCATCAAGCCCGGCACCGACGGCGCCCTGCTGCTGGCGCTGATCCACGAGCTGATTGCCCTGGGCCTGTACGACCGCGAGTTCCTGGCGCGTTTCACCAATGCCGGCCAGCTGGTGAACCAGGATGCGAAGGGCGACGAGTTCGGCATGTTCCTGCGCAAGCCCGATGGCGACATCGTCAACCCGCTGCGCCCGGCCAACTTCTACTGGTGGGACCGCCACAGCAATCAGGCCGTGGCCGACCACACCGAAGGCGCCGACCCGGCGCTGCTGGGCAAGTTCGCCCTGCCCGACGGCACGCCCGCGGTGCCGGCCTTCCAGCTGCTGGCCGACCGCGTCAAGCCCTACACGGCCGAGTGGGCGGCGGGCATCACCGGCGTGCCAGCCGAGACCATCCGCCGCCTCGCGCACGAAATGGGCATCACGGCGCGCGACCAGAAGATCGAGCTGCCCATTGCCTGGACCGACAGCTGGGGCCAGAAGCACGAGTCCGTCAAGGGCAACCCCGTGTCCTTCCACGCCATGCGCGGCCTGGCGGCGCACAGCAACGGCTTCCAGACCATCCGCGCGCTGGCCATCCTCATGAGCCTGCTGGGCACCATCGACCGCCCGGGGGGCTTTCGCCACAAGGCGCCCTACCCGCGCGCCGTGCCGCCGAATGCGCGCCCGCCGAAAGGCCCGCAGGCCGTCAAGCCCAACACGCCGCTGGACGGCGCGCCGCTGGGCTGGCCCGAGAGCCCGGACGACCTGTTCGTGGACGACAAGGGCGAGCCGGTGCGCATCGACAAGGGCTTCTCCTGGGAGCACCCGCTGTCGGCGCACGGGTTGATGCACAACGCCATCACCAATGCCTGGCGCGGCGACCCCTACCCCATCGACACCCTGCTGATCTTCATGGCGAACATGGCCTGGAACTCGACCATGAACACCAGCGAGGTGCGGCAGATGCTGAACGACAAGCGCGAGGACGGGCAATACAAGATCCCCTTCCTCGTCGTCTGCGATGCCTTCCAGTCCGAGATGACGGCCTTTGCCGACCTGGTGCTGCCCGACACGACCTACCTCGAGCGGCACGACGTCATGTCCATCCTGGACCGCCCCATCTCCGAGTTCGACGGCCCGGTGGATTCGGTGCGCATCCCGGTGGTTCCGCCCAAGGGCGAGTGCAAGCCCTTCCAGGAAGTGCTGGTGGAACTGGCCAGCCGCCTCAAGCTGCCGGCCTTCACCACCGCCGAAGGCACGCGCAAGTTCCGCGACTACCCGGACTTCATCGTCAACTACGAGACGGCCCCCGGCTCCGGCATCGGCTTCCTGGCCGGCTGGCGCGGCAAGGGCGGCGAGAAGTCCATGCGCGGCGAACCCAACCCGCGCCAGTGGGAGATGTACGCGCAGAACAACTGCGTCTTCCACTACGAGATGCCGCAGAACATCCAGTACATGCGCAACTGGAACCGCGACTACATGCAGTGGGCGCAGGCCATGGGCCTGCGCCGCGATGCCGACCCGATCGTGATCCACATCTACTCGGAATTCCTGCAGGGCTTCCGCCGCGCCGCGCAGGGCAAGCGGCCCGGCAAGCAGCCGCCGGACCACCTGCGCAAACGGGTGGAGACCTACTTCGACCCGCTGCCCTTCTACTACACGCCGCTGGAGTCGCAGGCCACCGACACGGCCACCTTCCCGCTCAACGCCGTGACACAGCGTCCCATGGCCATGTACCACGCCTGGGATTCGCAGAACGCCTGGCTGCGGCAGATCCATACCTACAACTTCCTCTTCGTCAACCCGGTCACGGCCAGGGCGCAGCACATCGAGGACGGCGGCTGGATGTGGGTGGAATCGCAATGGGGCAAGGTGCGCTGCCTGTGCCGCTACTCCGAGGCGGTGGAGCCCGGCACGGTGTGGACCTGGAACGCCATTGGCAAGGCGCCCGGTGCCTGGCGCCTCACCGCCGACGCCAACGAGTCGCGCCAGGGCTTCCTGCTGAACCACCTGATCAGCGAAGAGCTGCCCGGCCCGCGCAGCGGCAGCACGGTCTCCAACTCCGACCCCATCACCGGGCAGGCGGGCTGGTACGACGTGCGCGTGCGCATCTACAAGGCCGAACCCGGGGAACCGGAAGAATCGTGGCCGCGTTTTGAGACCGTGCCCGCCGCGCCGGGCACCGGCCACACGCCCGAGCGCCAGTCCTACTTCGCCGGCACGGGGGAATGGAAATGACCCAACTCGAAAAACAGGAGGGCTCGCTGTGACACAGCTCGCCTTGGTCATCGACCTGAACGTCTGCGTCGGCTGCCACGCCTGCGTGACCAGCTGCAAGCAGTGGAACACCTCTGGCACGGCCGGCGCGCTGGCCGACCTGAACCCCTACGCGGCCGAGCCCAACGGCACCTTCTTCAACCGCGTGCAGACCTTCGAGGTCGGCGAGTTCCCCAACACGCAGACGGTGCACTTCCCCAAGAGCTGCCTGCACTGCGAGGACCCGCCCTGCGTGCCCGTGTGCCCCACGGGCGCCAGCTACAAGCGCGCGAGCGACGGCATCGTGCTGGTGGACTACGACAAGTGCATCGGCTGCAAGTACTGCTCCTGGGCCTGCCCCTACGGCGCGCGCGAGTTCGACGAGGAGCGCAAGGTCATGAGCAAGTGCACGCTGTGCGTGGACCGCATCTATGACGAGCAGATCCCCGAACCGCAGCGCAAGCCCTCCTGCGTGATCGCCTGCCCGGCCAACGCGCGCCTGTTCGGCGACATCCACGACCCGGACTCGGAGGTCTCGCAGGCCATCAACGAGCGCGCCGGCTACCAGCTGATGCCCGAGTGGGGCACCAAGCCGGCCAACCACTACCTGCCGCGCCGCAAGACCGAGATCAAGATCCATCCGGAAGATCTGGAGCGCGTGGACAACCCGCTCAAGATCGACGGCCAACAGCCCGAGTACGCCAACCGCGTGCCCGGCCGCGAGGACCTCTCCACATGAAGCCCGCTTTTTCCGTCATCTTCCTCACCACGCTCATCGGTGCGGCCCAGGGCCTGTTCCTGGCGCTGTTCCTGGTGGAGCTGCTGTTCCCGCTGGATCCGGCGCTCAACGCCTTCCTGATCGCCGGCGACATGGTGGTGCTGGGCTTTTCGGGCCTGGGCCTGCTGGCCTCCTTTTTCCACCTGGGCCACCCGGAGCGCGCCTGGCGCACCGCCACCATGTGGCGCACCTCCTGGCTCTCGCGCGAGGTCATCGTGCTGCCGCTCTTCATGGCCGGTGTCTTCCTGCACGGCCTGGCGCACTACTACGGCAGCGGCCCGGCCAGCCTGATCGGCCTGCTGACGGCGCTGGTCAGCCTGGCGCTCTATGTCTGCACCGCCATGATCTACGCCTCCATCCGCTTCCTGCAGGAGTGGGCCAGCCCGCTGACGGTGGCCAACTACCTGCTGCTGGGCCTGGCCTCTGGTTTCACGCTGGCCACCGTGGTGGGCGGTCTCTTCGCCCCGGAGTTGGCCGCGGCCTACGCGCTGGGCGCCACCGTCTTCACGCTGGCCGCCTTCGTGAGCCGCAGTGTCTCGCTGGTGCGCAACGCGCGGCTGAAGCCGAAGTCCACGATCCAGACGGCGATCGGCATCAAGCACCCGAAGATCGTGCAGAAGTCGCAAGGCTTCATGGGCGGCTCCTTCAACACGCGCGAGTACTTCCATGGCCAGACGGCCGCGATGTTGCGCAGCGTGAAGTGGAGCTTCCTGCTCCTGGTGTTCCCGCTGCCGCTCCTCTTCCTGCTGGCCGGGCTCAAGGCCGGTTCGCTGCCCATGCTGGCCGCGGCCTTTGCCGTGCAATACCTGGGCCTGCTGGCCGAGCGCTGGTTCTTCTTTGCGCAGGCCAACCACCCGCAGAACCTCTATTACCAGACCGTCGCCTGAAAGGAGGGGCCGTCATGCGCTCCCTGATTCCGTTCGCTGCGCTACTGGCTGCACTGAGCGTGCACGCCGCCGACGAAACACCCTGGCTGGGTGAAGCCCGCCAGGTGGCCGGCATGGTGCCGCCCAAGCTGCTGCAGGTGCTGCAGGCCGAGATCGCCCAGGGCGGCCCGGCCGCCGCCGTCGAGGTGTGCCGCGAGAAGGCGCCGCAGATGGCCAAGGCCGCCTCCGAGCAGACCGGCTGGGGCGTGCGCCGCGTCAGCCTGCGCAACCGCAACCCCAAGGCCGTGCCCGACGCCTGGGAGCGCGCCGCGCTGGAAGACTTCGACCGCCGCGCCGCCGCCGGCGAGAGCCCGGCCACGCTGGAGAAGTGGGAAGTGGTGAAGAATGGCGAGCGCAACGAGCTGCGCTACATGAAGGCGCTGCCGGTGCAGCCGCTGTGCGTGTCCTGCCATGGCCCGGTCGACCAGCTCGGCCCCGGCGTGGCCGAGAAGCTCAAGGCCCACTACCCGCAGGACCTGGGCACGGGCTACGCCGTGGGCCAGATCCGCGGCGCGATCACGATCCGCAAGTTCCAGTGAGGGTCGCCATTGCATGAGTTCTGCGTTCTCCCGTCATTCCGTGCCGCTGCTGGGCGGTCTCGCCCTGCTGGCCTTGCTGGTGCCCGGTGAAGCCGTCCAGGCCGCTGAACTCGTGGAATCGGCGCCCGCCGGCGCCATGCCCTGGTGGTTCTGGCCGCTGGCGCTCTTTGTCACCTGCTTCCTGATCGGCATCGTGGCCGTGCCGGCCGGCATCGGCGGCGGCACGCTGTTCGTGCCCATCGTGGGCGGTTTCTTCCCCTTCCACCTGGACTTCGTGCGCGGCGCCGGCCTGCTGGTGGCCCTGGCCAGCGCGCTGGCGGCCGGGCCCATGCTGCTGCGCGGCGGGCTGGCGAGCCTGCGGCTGGCGCTGCCGCTGGCGCTGATCGCTTCCATCAGTTCGATCTTCGGTGCCATGCTGGGCCTGGCACTGCCGGCCAACGTGATCCAGATTGCGCTCGGGGTGATCGTGCTGGGCATCGTGGCGCTGATGTTCACGGTCAAGAAATCGGAGTTCCCGGTCGTCGCCCAGGCGGACCGGCTGTCCTCGGCGCTGGCCATGCACGGCATCTTCATCGACGGCGCCTCCGGCCGCACCATCGACTGGAAGGTGCACCGCACACCGCTGGGCCTGGTCCTGTTCCTGCTCATCGGCGTCATGGCCGGCATGTTCGGCATCGGCGCCGGCTGGGCCAATGTGCCCGCGCTCAACCTGCTGATGGGCGCGCCGCTCAAGGTGGCGGCCGGCACCTCGGGCCTGGTGCTGTCGCTGGTGGACTCGGCCGCGGCCTGGGTCTACATGAACCGCGGCGCCGTGCTGCCGATGATCGCGGTACCATCCATCGTCGGCATGATGCTGGGTGCACGCATCGGCGCGCGCCTGCTCAACGTGCTGCCGGGCTCGGTCATCCGCAAGATGGTGATCGCCCTGCTGCTGTTTGCCGGCCTACGTGCCTTGCTGAAGGGATCCGGACTATGGGTATGAAGGACACGCCGGCGGCGCAGCCCGAAGCCCTGCGCTACGCCGCGCTGCTCGCATGGGGCACGCGCGCCGGCCTGCTGCTGCTGGTGCTGAGCTTTGCCGCCTATGTCTCGGGCTGGTACGTCCCGCACGTGCCGCTGGAGCGCCTGCCCAGCCTGTGGGGCCTGCCTGTCAATGCCTTCCACGAAGCGGCCCGCACGCCGCAGAGTTGGGACTGGGAATTGATCGTCATGCATGGCGACCATGCCAATATGGTCGGCATCGGCGTGCTGGCGGCCTGTTCCCTGCCGCCGCTGCTGGCCCTCGTCCCGCTCTTCCTGAAGCAGCGCAACGGCGTCGTCTATGCCGCCATCTGCGCGCTAGAGGTGCTGGTGATCCTGCTGGCCGCCTCCGGCGTGCTGAGCGCGGGCCATTGAAGCGGAGGCCCGCCGCATGAGCACGGTTTTCCAGCACCTGCTGCTCGCCACCGAGCACAGCGAATTCGACAGCGGTGCCGAGGCGCTGGCCCTGGCCCTGGCCCGCCGCTGCCAGCTGCCGCTGTCCGGCGTGATGCCGCTGCTGAGCAACCCCGAATTCGAGGCCGCCGCGCCCGAGCTGGCCGCGCGCGCCGACCAGCAGGCCGCGGCGCGCATTGCCGCGCTGCATGAGCTGGCGCAGACCCAGGGCGTCTCGCTGGCGCTGCAGGCACGCCGCGGCCCCGAGCCCTACCAGGAGATCGTGGACGAGGCACGCGAGCGCCACAGCGACCTGATCGTGATCCGCCGCCGCGGCAAACGCGGCTTCCTGGCCAACCTGCTGCTGGGCGAGATGGTGAGCCGCGTGGTGGCGCATGCGCCATGCAGCGTGCTGATCGTGCCGCGCGCGGCGCAGATGTGGCAGCAGCGTGTGCTGGTGGCGGCCGAGCCCGGCGCGCAGGGCGAACGCCTGGTGGAACTGGCCGCCGCGGTGGCCACCGAGTGCCGCCTGCCGGTGAGCGTCGTCAGTGTGGCCGAAGCCGGCCGCCAGACCGAAGCCGGGGCTTTTGTGCAGGGCCAGGTGGCGCGGCTGCAGCAGCGCGGCCTCAGCGCCGACGGCCGCGTGCTGGCCGGCAAGCCCTATGAGCAGATCCTGCAGGCCGCGCACGACATGGGCGCCGACCTCCTCGTCATCGGCAGCCGCGGCGACGTGCCGCTGGCGCGCGCCCTGGTGGGCGGCGTGGCGCAGAAGGTGATCGGCCTGGCCGAGCACCCGGTGCTGGTGGCGCATACGACTTAGACTGGAAGAAGGAGAGCACGGATGAGCGACGCGTTGAATTACCTGGTGCAGGCCCGGCCCGAGACCATGGGCCACTATTTCCGTTTCCTGAAGGAGACCGGCAAGCACCTGGACCCGAAGACGCGCAACCTGATCTCCGTCATCACCAAGGTGCACGCGCAGACCGAGCGCGGCTTTCGCCAGTACCTCAAGCGCGCGCTCAACGAAGGCGCCACGCCGATGGAGGTGCTGGACGCGCTGCTGATGGCCTTCCCCGCCCTGGGCCTGGCCAAGATTGTCTGGGCCACCGACATCATCCTGGACATGAACCTGCCCGGCTTTGCACCCGAGGCCCTGCGCGGCGAGCCGCCGAAGTGGCACGACATCATGGCCGCAGCCGCGGTCCCCGATGGCGAGGTGGTCCGCACCGAGTGCGACGGGCGCGGCCTGTTCATTTACCGCGAAGGGACGGACTACCGCGCCTACGACAGCCACTGCCCGCACCAGAGCACCGACATCCCCGAGCTGGCCCTGCAGGGCACCCAGCTGACCTGCCCCAAGCACGAGTGGCAGTTCGACGTGAAGAGCGGCGACTGCATCAAGAAAGGCAACACGCCGCTGACACGGCTGCCTTCGCGGGTGGACGGCGCTCGCCTGCTGGTGCAGTGGTGACGGCGCCGCGCTCGTGCCGCGGAAAATGCCCGCCCCGTTTTCACTATCATTGGCCCGCCGCCCGGTGCCCGCGCCGGCCCGGCAACCCGCTTGCGGGGCGCCCACACACCCCGGCGCTAACCCTATTACCCACAAGGATTACATACCCCCACCCGTTGCGGTGATAGACGTCGGCAGGGGTACCCTCAAGAATGGTTCCACGTGGCCGTCCGGGCCCCGTGACCGGCACGCAGGCGATGCCCGGCATCGCCCCCGATAACTGATGCTGCACCGGCAGCGATATGGAGACTACGATGAACTTCGACAAGGAATACGACGCTTCCGGCCTGGCCTGCCCGCTGCCCATCGTCAAGACCAAGAAGGCGCTGGCCGACATGGCCTCGGGCACGGTGCTCAAGGTCATGGCCACCGACCCCGGCTCCGTCTGCGACATGGCGGCCTTTGCCGAGCAGACCGGCAACACCCTGCTGGAACAGGGCGAGGAAGGCGGCAAGTACGTCTTCTTCCTCAAGAAGGCCTGAGCGCCCGCCGCCCGACAAATACAAAAGAGGAGACGAGACGATGAGCAAGAAAATGGCGCTGATCGCCACCAAGGGCACGCTGGACATGGCCTACCCGCCCTTCATCCTGGGCTCCACCGCCGCGGCGCTGGGCTGGGACGTGCAGATCTTCTTCACCTTCTACGGCCTGCAGCTGCTGCGCAAGGACCTGAGCGACGTGAAGATCAGCCCGCTGGCCAACCCGGCCATGCCCATGCCGGTGCCCATGCCCGTCTTCGTGCAGATGCTGCCGGGCATGGAGTCCATGGCCACCATGATGATGAAGCAGAAGATGAAGTCCAAGGGCGTGGCGTCGCTGGAGGAACTGCGCGACCTGTGCCTGGAGACGGACGTCAAGTTCGTCGCCTGCCAGATGACGGTGGACCTCTTCGAGTTCAGCAAGAGCGACTTCATCGACAACGTCGAGTACGGCGGCGCGGCGACCTTCATGAAGTTCGCCGGCGAATCCGACGTCTGCCTCTTCATCTGACCGCGTTTGTGCGTGATGGCACCCGCCGGGCGGTGGGCTGCCTGCTGGCGCGAGCCCGCCCCGATCGGCGCGACTCGCCGCCTCCTTGTGTTTGCGTCCAGTCCTCGTGTCCAACGCCAAGGGAATGCCATGAAACGTCTGATCCTCGGTCTGCTGTTCGTCCTCTGCGCGCCGGCCTGCCTCGCGCTGGCGCCCTACATCCAGGGCACGAAGCTCCCTGCCGCTGACCTGACCACCCAGCTCGCCGCCGCCGAGCACAAGCTGCAGGCGGCCGGCTTCACCGTCATCGGCCGCCACCAGCCCCGGGGCATCCCGACCAATGCCACCCTCGTCGTCACCGACGCCGGCCTCCTGGAGGCCATCGGCAAGGTGGGCGGCTCCGCCATCACGGATGCGGCCATCCGCGTGGGCGTGCGCAGCGACGGCAACGTCTCCTACCTCAACCTGGACTACTGGAGCCGCGCCTTCGTGCGCGACAAGTACGCCCAGGTGCAGGCGGCCGTGCAGGCCGCGCAGGCCCGGCTGGCACAGGCCCTGGGCAACGGCCAGCCCTTCGGCGGCAATGTCGACGCCGACGACCTGTCGAGCTACCGCTACATGTTCGGCATGGAGCGCTTCGATTCCGACAACAGCCTGCTCGCCACCCACGCCAGCTTCGACGAAGCGCTGGCCAGCGTGCGCGCCAACCTGGCCAAGGGCAAGGCGGACACGGCCCAGGTCTACGAGGTGGTGATGCCCGGGAAACGCATCGCCGTCTTCGGCGTGGCCATGAACAGCCCCGACAGCGGCGAGGGCTGGTGGGTCAACACCATCGACGGCAGCGCCCACGTGGCGGCCCTGCCCTACGAACTTTTCATCGTCGACAATAAGGTCTACGCGCTCTATGCGCGCTACCGCATCGCCCTCTCGTGGCCCGACCTGGGCATGGGCCAGTTCATGCGCATCATGAACGCGCCCAACGCCATCCAGGACATCATGAGCCGGGTCGCCGCCAAACCCTGATTTCACTGCATCCCTCACGACTTCCGACGGAGACTATCGAATGAACGCAACTGCCAATCTCGCCACCTGGGTCGTCTGGGGCGGCTTCGTGCTGGCCCTGATCTTCGGCTACGTGGCCAGCAAGGCCAATTTCTGCACCATGGGCGCGCTGTCAGACATCGTGAACATGGAGCACTGGGGCCGCATGCGCATGTGGCTGCTGGCCATCGCGGTGGCCATCGTCGGCGCCAGCCTGCTCAGCTACACCGGCTCGATCGACCTGGGCAAGTCGATCTACCAGCGCCCCATGCTGCCCTGGCTCTCGCTGATCGTGGGCGGCGTCGTGTTCGGCGTCGGCATGACCATGGCCGGCGGCTGCGCCAACCGCAACCTGATCCGCGTCGGTGCCGGCAGCGTGCGCGCCTTCGTGGTGCTGGTCTTCCTCGGCATCTCGGCCTACATGACGCTCAAGGGCCTGTTCGCGCAGTGGCGCGCCAGCTTCCTCGACCCGGTGGCCATCGACCTGTCGGGCCTGGGCCTGAAGACGCAGGGCCTGGGTGACGTGCTGGCCCGCCTCACCGGCCTGTCGGCCCCGGCGGCGCTGCTCACCACCATGGTCGTCGTGGCCGGCGGCCTGCTGGTGTTCGTCTTCAAGGACCAGCGCTTCCGCAGCAACACCACGCAGCTGCTCGCGGGCATCGTGCTGGGCTTGATCATTGCAGCGGGCTGGTACCTCAGCGGCCACATCGGCTTCGGCGAGAACCCGGACACGCTGGAGATGACCTACTTCGCCACCAACACGCGCACCATCGAATCCTTCAGCTTCGTCGCCCCCATCGCCTACAACCTGGAACTGCTGATGCTGTGGACCGACAAGTCGCTGAAGGTGACCTTCGGCATCGCCTCCGCGCTGGGCATCATCCTCGGCTCGCTCGCCTACGCCCTCATCAACAAGAAGTTCCGCTGGGAAGGTTTCGCCAACTTCGACGACCTGCGCAACCAGCTGATCGGCGCCGTGCTCATGGGCTTTGGCGGTGTCACCGCCATGGGCTGCACCGTGGGCCAGGGCCTGACCGGCGTCTCCACCCTGGCCATCGGCTCCATCCTTGCCTTGCTGAGCATCTGCGGCGGCTGTGTTGCCATGCTCAAGTGGCAGAACCGGGACTGACACCCAGGTCGTGGCGGCGCCGGCGCCGCCCCCCAAAAAAAACGGGCACCGCGGTGCCCGTTTTTTTTGCTTCAGCGCCAGCCTCAGCCCTGCTGCAGGCCTTGCGTCGCCGCGGCTTGCGGCCGGGCCTGCGGATCACGCCGCAGCAGGCGCAGCGCAAACCAGGCCAGGAAGCCGATGCCGACGGCAAACACCACGTCGCCCGGCACCCGCAGCCACACCAGGGTTTCCATGAAGGCCGAGTGGACCACCTCGGGCGAACGTGCAAACCACATGCCCTCGCTGACACTGGCCCAGGCCTGGTAGATGCCGGCCGGCACCAGGGACATGAACACCATCATGGCCAGGCCGATGTTGAGCAGCCAGAACGCGACCTGCAGCGGCTGGTCGGACCAGGCGGCACGCGGCGACAGGCCGCGCAGGCAGAACAGCAGCAGGCCGATGCCCAGCATGCCGTAGACCCCGAACAGCGCGGCGTGACCGTGCGCGGCCGTCATGTTCAGGCCCTGCATGTAGTAGAGCGCAATCGGCGTGTTGATCGAGAAGCCCAGCAGGCCGGCGCCCACCAGGTTCCAGAAGCCCACGGCCAGGAAGCACAGGATGGGCCATTTGTAGGCCTGCACCCAGGGCGCGGCCTTGGTGTGCTGGTAGGTGCGGTAGGCGTCGAAGCCGATCATGGCCAGCGGCACCACCTCCAGCGCCGAGAACATGGCGCCGATGGCAATCACGAAGGTGGGCGTGCCGGTGAAGTACAGGTGATGCAGCGTGCCCAGGATGCCGCCGAACAGGAAGACGATGGTCTCCATCACGATGGCACGGTTGGCGGTGCTGGCGTGCACCAGGCCCAGGCGGGTGAACAGCAGCGCGATGACGGCGGTGGCGAACACCTCGAAGAAGCCTTCCACCCACAGGTGGACCAGCCACCAGCGCCAGTATTCGATCATGGCGTAGTGGGTGTGCTTGCCCCAGGTCAGCGAGGTGGCGTAGAAGCCGCCGATGCACAGCGCCGACAGGAAGACCATGGCGATCAGGCCGCGGCTCTCCGAGGGTTTTTTCAGCGCCGGCCACAGGCCGCGCGACAGCAGCGTGACCCAGAACAGCAGGCCGACGAAGAGCAGGATCTGCCAGACGCGGCCCATGCTGGTGAACTCCAGGCCCTGGTTGCCGACCCAGAAGCTGAAGTCGGTGCCCTGGTGCTGCAAGGTGCCGAGCCAGCCGGTGATCGTGGAACCGGCGACGATGAACAGCAGCGCGTAGAACAGCACGTCCACCCCCAGCTTCTGGTACTTCGGCTCCTGGCCCGAGATGGCCGGCGCGATGTACAGGCCGGTAGCCAGCCAGGCGGTGGCGATCCACAGCACGGCAAACTGCGTGTGCAGGGTACGGCTCACCGTGAACGGCAGCACCTGCGCCAGCGGAATGCCGAAGAAGCTCTGCCCCTCGACCGCATAGTGCGCCGTGATCACCCCCATGCCCACCTGGGCCAGGATCAGCGCGATGACCACGTAGAAATACTTGCGCGTGGCCTTCATGGACGGCGTGGGCTTGAGGTCGAACAGCGGATCGGCCTTGGGCGGCACGGGATCGGTATCCGGCTCGCCGCGCGAGTGGAAGAAGATCATGGCACCGATGGCTGCGATCATCAGGATGACGCTGGCGATGGACCAGATGCCGGCGCCTGCTGTGGGCGTGTTGCCCACCAGCGGCTCATGCGGCCAATTGCTGGTGTAGCTGAGGTTGGCCTCGCCCGGGCGATCCGCCGCCGCTGACCAGGCCGACCAGAAGATGAAGGCCGGCAAGGCCTGCAGATCGGCCGGGTCGGACAGGCGGCCGGCCGTCATGGCGTACTGCTCGCGCAGCTTGTCCAGGGCCGGATCGGTGCCGAACAGGCCCAGATAGTGCTGGCGCACCTGCTCCACCGCGGCGGCCCGCTCGGGCGACAGCGTGAGCGTGCCGGTCTGCGCATCGTAGGTATTGCGGCGCATCTCGTCCTTCAGGCGGCCATCCAGCTCGGCCCGCTGCCCCAGGCTCAGCTGCTCGTAGTCCTTGCCGTGGCTGGTGTGCGCCCAGATGTTGCGCAGAGCCAGTGCTTCGCGATGCAGCCAGTCCGCCGACCAGTCGGGCGCGAGGTAGCTGCCGTGCCCCCAGACCGAGCCGAGTTGCTGCCCGCCGGCCGCCAGCCAGGCCTCCTGGCCGCGCTGCACCTGCCCGGGGGAGAACAGCACCTCCCCGCCGGTGCTGACAACCTGTTGGGGGATGGGCGGCGCGGAGAGGTAGATCTCCTTGCCGACCCACCCGAGGACCGCAAAGGACGCCGCGCAGATGACGGCGAGCCAGGTCCAGAGCTTGCGTGTGGCGCGCATGATTGGATTCCTTGTTGTGATGTGAAGTAGTTGAGCAAAGCGGTGAGGTGCAGGCGCGATCCGCATCCACACCTCACTAAGATATATCTTACCTACATCTTTAAAGAAACGCAATTGAATAGACCTGTGCCGGCGAGGCCATTCGGGTGCGACGCGAAACGGTCGAAGAAACGAAGACGGGCGCCGCGCGGCGCCCGTTCAGGCTCATGGTCCCCTGGAGCGGGACGCTGGACGTGCTCAGTCCGCCACTTACTTCAGGGCCTTCCACTGCGGATCGGCGAAGTAGCGCCCGTAGTTGTTCAGCGCCCCGACCGCCTTGCGCGCGGCCGCGCTGGACGAGCCCGGATGCTTGCCCTGCAGCACCTCCGCGGCAGCCAGCAGGTCGGCGATGACCAGGTGCAGCATGGCGTCGGCCTGCGGTTCGAGCTTGCATTGCGCCACGATGGTGCCCACCGCGGTGTCGATCTCGGCCCCCAGGGCTCGCGCCTCGTCGGCACTGAGCTTGCCCTGGTGGATCGCCTTCAGCCGGCCGC
>JAJZUZ010000261.1 GCA_021845965.1 Pseudomonadota bacterium
CAGCCGCGCAAGAACCTGCTGTTCTTCCTGATGGAGTCCTGGAGTGCCGAGCCCTTCCTGTACCACGATGCGAAGGAGTTCGACGTGCTGGGCCGGCTGGCGCCGACCCTGGGCCAGGCCTGTCACTTCTCCAACTTCGACTCCGCCCAGCCCGGCACCCACCCGTCGCTGGAAGCCATCCTGTTTTCCACGCCCATCACGCCGCTGACCCTGGGCATGCAGGGGCGCAAGCCGATTCCCTGGGCGGTTCCGCTGCTGATGCGCCAGGCCGGCTACCGCACCCTCTTCGTCACCTCCACGCGCTCCGGCTGGCGCGAGCTGGATCGCGTGCTCAAGACCCAGGGTTTTGACGAGGTGATCGATGCCAACACGCTCAAGGCAGCCTACCCCGAGGCCGAGCTGGGCATCTGGGGCGTCTGGGACAGCTATGTGTTCCGCTATTTGTCCGAGCGCCTGAAGAAGCCGCAGGACAAGCCGCTGTTCGTCTTCGTGTTGACGGCCACCAACCACCCGCCCTACGACCTGCCGCCCGAGTACCAGTACGTCAAGCGCAACAAGGCGCACTGGGGCGGTGAGCGCAATGCCGACACGCTGTGGGCCAACATCGACACCTACCATTACGCCACCGACCTGCTGGGTGGCCTGGTGCAGGAAGTCACCAAGGGCCCGCTGCGCCACAACACCGTGATCGCCGCCACCGGCGACCACAATGTGCGCAGCTTCGGCCTGTATGCCACGCCCGAGCGGCGCTACCTGATGAACCAAGTGCCCTTTGTCATCTGGGACGAGGGGCTGGCCTGCGGTCCGCAACGCCAGCTGCCCGCGAGCCACCGCGACATGTTCCCCACCCTGTTCCCCTTGGTGGGCATCCGCGACGGCTATGTGCTGACCGGGCGCAACCTGCTGCTCGATCCGGCGCAGCCGACCAAGCCGGCGCTGAATCCGGCCCTGAACGCGCCGCTGAGCGTCAACTACTACGGCATGGCGCGCAATTCGAAGGGCGCCTGGTCGCTCGGTAACCCGGCCAGCTTCGTTTGCACCCCAGGTGGTCCGCAGGCGGGCAGCGATTGCCAGTTCGATCCTCACCAGGACGCGCTGGCAAGGGCGCAGATCGGTCTGCTGGACTGGAACGTGCGCACCGGGCTCAGCCACTGAGCGACGGATCAACTGCGGGACAATAGCGTCATGAGCAAAACCCTCGATGACCTTTTCTCCCACAACCGCGCCTGGGCCGCCGAGATGGAGCGCGAGCGGCCCGGCTTCTTCACCGGCCTGGTCAAACAGCAGACGCCCAAGTACATGTGGATCGGCTGCTCCGACAGCCGGGTGCCGGCCAACCAGATCACCGGCCTGGAGCCGGGCGAGGTGTTCGTGCACCGCAACGTCGCGAATGTGGTGGTGCACTCGGACCTCAACGCCTTGTCCGCCATCCAGTTCGCGGTGGAGCGGCTCAAGGTGGAGCACATCATGGTCGTGGGCCACTACGGCTGCAGCGGCGTGCAGGCCGCGCTGGAAGGTGCGCGCATCGGCCTGGCCGACAACTGGCTGCGCCATATCCAGGACGTGCGCGACCGCCACCGCGAGCTGCTGGAGTCCCTGGACGAGCGGCATCGACATGATGCGCTGGTGGAGCTCAATGTGATCGAACAGGTGGTCAACGTCAGCGTCAGCACAGTGATGCTGGATGCCTGGGCGGCGGGGCAGAACGTCAGCATCCATGGCTGGGCCTTTGGCGTGCACGACGGCCTGCTGCAGGACTTGCGGGTGACGGTCAACAGCACCGATTCCATCGAGCCCGTGTACCGCGCCGCCATTCAGGGCGTGCTGGCCGCGCGGCGCTAGTGCGGGACGGCGCGGTGGGGTGAGGCGGTTCCGACATGTTTCCGCAACGGCTTGACTCCACCATCGCCTACGACATCGCCAAGGCGATGCTGGACGGCTTCAACCGCCACTACCGCCTGTTTCGCACCGAGTCGGCGCGCGCCAAGCACCGCTTCGAGACCGCCGACTGGCACGGCCAGCAGCGCGCCCAGCGCGAGCGCATCGAGTTCTACGACCTGCGCGTGAAGGAGGCCGTGACGCGGCTGGAAAGGGAGTTCCAGGCCGGCAAGCAGCCGATGGCGATCTGGCACCAGGTCAAGCTGCACTACATCGGCCTGCTGGTGGATCATCACCAGCCCGAGCTGGCCGAAACCTTCTTCAACTCGGTCACCTGCAAGATCCTGCATCGCACGCACTTTCACAACGACTTCATCTTCGTGCGCCCGGCGGTCAGCACCGAGTACATCGAGAACGAGGAGCCGGCCGCCCAGCCGACCTACCGCGCCTACTACCCCACGCGCGAGAGCCTGCGCGAAACGGTGGCACGCATCATCACGAACCTCCAGTTGCAGCCCGAGTTCGAAGACCTGGGCCGCGACGTGGACCACGTGCTGGTCGCGGTCGGCGGCGAGCTGGGGCAGACCAAGCTGCAGGCCAACTTCCAGATCCAGGTGCTGGCCAGCCTGTTCTACCGCAACAAGGGCGCCTATGTGGTGGGCAAGATCATCAACGGCTTCCAGGAGCTGCCGTTCGCCCTGCCCATCCTGCACAACGAGCGCGGCCAGCTGCTCATCGACGCCGCGCTGTTCGGCGAGAACGACCTGGTGGCGCTGTTTTCCTTCGCCCGCGCCTACTTCATGGTGGACATGGAGGTGCCCTCGGCCTACGTGCAGTTCCTGCGCAGCATGATGCCGCGCAAGCCCCGCGC
>JAJZUZ010000038.1 GCA_021845965.1 Pseudomonadota bacterium
TTCGACCTCGACGGTTTGGCCGCCTATTGCGAGCGGCTGGGTGAGAAGCGCTTCCGCGCCACCCAGCTGTTCCGCTGGATCCACCAGAAGGGGGCGTCCAGCTTCGACCAGATGAGCGATCTGGCCAGGTCCCTGCGCGAGAAGCTCGCCAGCACGGCCCGCATCCAGGGCCTGGAAGTCATCTCGCAGCAGATGTCGGCCGACGGCACCATCAAGTGGCTGTTCGACGTCGGCGATGGCAACGCCGTCGAAGCGGTTTTCATCCCGGAGGACGATCGCGGCACGCTGTGTGTCTCGTCGCAGGCCGGTTGCGCGGTGGGCTGCCGTTTCTGCTCCACCGGCCATCAGGGCTTCAGCCGCAACCTCAAGACCGGCGAGATCATCGCCCAGCTCTGGTTCGCCGAGCATTTCCTGCGCAAACACCTGAGTCGCAGCGATCGTGTCATCACCAATGTGGTGATGATGGGCATGGGCGAGCCGCTGCAGAACTACAACGAACTGATCCCGGCCCTGCGCGTGATGCTGGACGACCACGGCTACGGCCTGTCGCGCCGCCGCCTGACCGTCTCCACCTCGGGCGTGGTGCCCATGATGGACCGGCTGGCACAGGATTGCCCGGTGGCGCTGGCCGTGTCCTTGCACGCTCCCAACGACACGCTGCGCGACAACCTGGTCCCGCTCAACCGCAAGTACCCGATTGCCGAGCTGATGGCCGCCTGCAACCGCTACCTGCAGCACGCGCCACGCGACTTCATCACCTTCGAGTACTGCATGCTCGACGGCGTCAACGACCAGCCCGAGCATGCGCGCGAGCTGGTGGCGCTGGTGCGCAAGTACGCCACCGGCGGCGTCTGGTGCAAGTTCAACCTGATTCCTTTCAATCCCTTCCCGGCCTCGGGCCTGAAACGCTCGCCCAACGAACGCGTCCAGGCTTTTGCCAAGATCCTGCTCGATGCTGGTATCGTGACGACTGTGCGCAAGACGCGCGGTGACGACATCGACGCCGCCTGCGGCCAGCTGGCCGGTGACGTCAAGGATCGCACCGGGGTGGAGGAGCGCATGGCCCGGCAGCGCCAGCTGATGGGCCAGCCGGTGACGATCGTGAAGAGAAAATCCGAGGAGGTTTGAGGCATGAGGTTGACGGATGCATTGAATGGACGCGCCGGGCGCTGGCTGCTGGCCGCCTGCCTGGCCTTGTCGGCGTTGCCCGCACTGCAGGGCTGCGCCAGCGCCCCGCCGACCGACGACATCGTGACGGCTTCGGATGAGCCCGAGCTGCGCCGGCGCGCCCGCATCCGCCTGCAGCTGGCGGTGGGCTACTTCGAGCAGGGCAAGACGACGGTGGCGCTGGACGAGGTGAAGCAGTCGCTGAACATCGATCCGTCCTTCGTCGACGCCTACAACCTGCGCGGCCTGATCTACACGCGCCTCAATGACATGCGCCTGGCGGAGGAAAGCTTCCGCCGCGGCCTGGCCCTCAGCCCCAAGGACCCCAACCTGCTGCAGAACTATGGCTGGATGCTGTGCCAGCAGCAACGGATCGACGAGGGTGTGCAGGCCTTCGACCAGGCCCTGGCCAACCCGACCTACATTGATCGCGCCAAGACCTGGCTCACCAAAGGCCTGTGCCAGGCGCGCGGCGGCCGAACGCAGGATGCCGAAGACAGCCTGCGCCACTCCTTCGAACTCGATGCCCGCAATCCGGTGACCGGCTACAACCTGGCCCTGCTGCTGTACCAGCGCGGCCAGTACGAAAAATCCCTGTTCTACATCCGCCGCATCAACAACAGCGAGCTGGCCAACGCCGAGACCCTTTGGCTGGGCATCCGGGTCGAGCATCGCCTGGGCAACCGTGTGGCGCGCGACCAGCTGGGCACCCAGCTGCGCAACCGTTTCCCATCATCACGTGAACTGTCTTTGTACGAGCGGGGGGCATTCTATGAGTGAGGTCACGGCAGAGGGCGGCGCGAGCACGGAAACCACCGTGGCTCAAGCGCAGACCGGGACCGCGGTGGAAACGCAGGCCAGCGCGGGCTGGCTGTTGCGCCAGGCGCGCGAGGCGGCCGGGGTCGACCTGGCCTCGCTGGCGGTGGCGCTCAAGGTGTCCGTCAAGAAGCTGGAAGCGCTGGAGTCGGACCGCCTGGACCTGCTGCCGGACGCGGTCTTTGTGCGTGCGCTGGCTGCCAGCGTCTGCCGTGCGCTCAAGATCGATGCCGCGCCGGTGTTGGCCAGGCTGCCGCACCAGGTGGCGCCGCGCCTGAACCATGACGAGGCCGGGCTGAACACTCCCTTCCACCTGCCCGGAGATGTGGCCAAGACGCCCTTCTGGGATCGCCTGTCGCGCCCCATGGTGCTGGCGGCGCTGGCCGTGCTGCTGGGCGCCCTGGTGCTGATCTTCTTCCCCTCCAGCGAGCAGCGTGCCGAAATCGGCGCCATCGTGGCGCGGCCACCCGTGGCGGCTACCGCCCCGGCGGAGGGGGCGGTGGTGGCGGCTGCGCCACCACCGCCTGCAGCTGCGCAGGTGGTGGCGTCGGCGCCGGCTCACGCCGCCAAGCCGGCGCCCGTCAACGCCCCCGTCAATGCACCGGTGGTGGCCAGGACGCCGCCTGCTCCGGTCCCGGCTGCCGTTGCGCGGCCTGCACCGCCGCCACCTGCCGCTGCGCCCGCGGCCGCCGCACCGGCTGCCAGCCCGGCAGCCGCGGCCACCGAGGGGGAAACGCCGGTCGTGCGCAAGAAGCTGTCGTCGACGGGCGTGGTCGTGTTCAAGACCACGGGACCGTCCTGGGTCGAGGTGACGGACGCCAATGGGGCCGTACAGCTCAGCCGCATGGTCGAGCCGGGTGAGCCCGTGGGGGCTTCCGGTCCCTTGCCGCTGAGCGTGACCATCGGCCGCGCCGACGTCACCGAGGTCACCGTGCGTGGCAAGCCGTTTCCGCTGGAGGGTGTGACCCGCCAGGGTGTGGCCCGTTTCGAGGTGAAGTAGTGCAAGTGCAAAGTCCGATCGACCAGGCCGCACCGAAGGCGCGGCGCTCGCGCCAGGCGCGTGTGGTGTGGGGCAGCAACGTCGTCACCGTGGGCGGCGACGCGCCGGTGCGCGTGCAGTCCATGACCAACACCGACACGGTGGACGTCATCGGCACGGCCATCCAGGTCAAGGAGCTGGCCCAGGCCGGCTCCGAGCTGGTGCGCATCACGGTCAACACGCCCGAGGCGGCGCAGGCCGTGCCGCACATCCGCGAGCAGCTCGACCGCATGGGCATCGTCGTGCCGCTGGTGGGCGACTTCCACTACAACGGCCATACGCTGCTCACGCAATACCCGGCCTGTGCCGAGGCGCTGTCCAAGTACCGCATCAATCCGGGCAATGTGGGCAAGGGCGACAAGCGCGACCGCCAATTCGGCCAGATGGTCGAGGTCGCGCTCAAGTGGAACAAGCCGGTGCGCATCGGCGTCAACTGGGGCAGCCTGGACCAGGACCTGCTGGCCGGCCTGATGGACGAGAACAGCCGCCGCGCTGAACCGTGGGATGCCAAGGCCGTGATGTACGAGGCCCTGATCACCTCGGCCATCGATTCCGCGCGCTTCGCGCAGGAGCTGGGCATGACGCCCGAGCAGATCCTGCTGTCGTGCAAGGTGTCAGGCGTGCAGGACCTGATTTCCGTCTACCGCGAGCTGGCGAAGCGTTGCGACTATCCGCTGCACCTGGGCCTGACCGAGGCCGGCATGGGCACCAAGGGCACGGTGGCCTCGGCGGCCGCGCTGGCCATCCTGCTGCAGGAAGGCATCGGCGACACCATCCGCGTTTCGCTCACGCCGCAACCCGGTGAGTCGCGCACGCAGGAGGTGGTGATCGCCTCCGAGATCCTGCAGGCCCTGGGCCTGCGCGTGTTCGTGCCCAGCGTCACGGCCTGCCCGGGCTGCGGCCGCACTACCAGCACCACCTTCCAGGAGCTGGCCAAGCAGATCGACGACTTCCTGCGCCTGCAGATGCCCCTGTGGCGCAAGCAGTACCCGGGGGTCGAGAACCTGAAGGTGGCCGTCATGGGCTGCATCGTCAACGGCCCGGGCGAGAGCAAGCATGCCGACATCGGCATCAGCCTGCCCGGCACCGGCGAGGCTCCGGCTGCGCCGGTCTTCATCGACGGCGAGAAACGCCTGACGCTGCGCGGCGAGGGCATTGCCACCGAATTCCAGAAGATCGTCGAAAACTACATTGCCCAGCGCTTCGGCGCGAAGCAGCAGGCCGCCGCCGAGACGGCCTGAACCCTAGCGAGAAGTGACAAGAAGATGGCCTCCAAGCCAGAGAAACTGCTTGCCGTCAAAGGCATGAACGACATCCTGCCGCCGGACTCGGCGCGCTGGGAATGGTTCGAGCAAGAGGTGCGCGCGCTGATGGCGCGCTTTGCCTACCGCAATATCCGCACGCCCATCGTCGAGCCGACGCCGCTGTTCGTGCGCGGCCTGGGCGAGGTGACCGACATCGTCGAGAAGGAGATGTACTCCTTCGAGGACCGGCTCAACGGCGAGCAGCTCACGCTGCGCCCCGAGTGCACGGCCGGCGTGGTGCGTGCGGTGGTGGAACACAACCTGCTGTACGAGGGCGGCAAGCGCCTGTACTACATGGGCCCCATGTTCCGCCACGAGCGCCCGCAGCGTGGCCGCTACCGCCAGTTCCACCAGATCGGCGCCGAGACGCTGGGCTTTGCCGGCCCGGAGATCGACGCCGAGATGATCCTGCTGGCCGATGCGCTGTGGAAGGTGCTGGGCCTCACCGACGTGCGTCTGGAGCTCAACAGCCTGGGCCAGCCCGAAGAGCGCAAGCAGCACCGCGCTGCGCTGATCGCCTATTTCGAGCAGCATGCCGACCAGCTCGACGAGGACGCCCGGCGCCGCCTGCACAGCAACCCGCTGCGCATCCTGGACACCAAGAACCCGGCCATGCAGGCGCTGGTCGAGGCGGCGCCCAAGCTGATCGACTTCCTGGGCGAGGCCTCGCTGGCCCACTTCAACCAGGTGCGCGCCATGCTGGACGCCGCCGGTGTGGCCTACACCATCAACCCGCGCCTGGTGCGCGGCATGGACTACTACAACCTCACTGTGTTCGAGTTCATCACCACGCGCCTGGGCTCGCAGGGCACCATCTGCGGCGGCGGTCGCTACGACTACCTGATCGAACAGATCGGCGGCAAGCCGGCGCCGGCCGTGGGCTGGGCCCTGGGCGTGGAGCGTGTGCTGGAACTGCTGAAGGAGCAGGGCGGCGAACAGCCGCAGCCCGTACCCGATGCCTACGCCATCGTGCCCGACGCTTCGGCCCTGCCGACGGTGCTCAAATGCCTGCAGGCGGTGCGCGCCGCCGGGGTCAGCGTGCAGATGCATGCCGCGCATTCGACATCGGCGCAGGGCGCCGGGGGCGAGGGCATGGGCAGCATGAAGTCGCAGTTCAAAAAGGCCGATGCCAGCGGCGCGCACTACGCGCTGATCTTCGGTGCCGACGAACTGGCGCGCGGCGAGGTTACCGTCAAGGCCCTGCGCGACGGCGTCGGCGCCCAGACCTGCCATCCCCTGGCCGACGTGGGCGCGTGGGCCGCCCGCCTACAATCGCGGACCTGAACTGGACATTCTTCATGGCACATCTCGATCTCGAAGAACAAGAACAGCTTGACCAGCTCAAGCACTTCTGGAAGCAATACGGCGGCCTCATCAGCTGGGCGCTGATCGTCCTGGTGGCGGTTTATGCCGGCTGGAACGGCTGGCAATACTGGCAGCGCAAACAGGCGGTGCAGGCCACCGCCCTCTACGAAGAAGTCGAGCGCATTGCCGGCAGCGGCGACGCAGCGCGCCTGGATCGCGCGCTGGGCGACATGAAGGACAAGTTCGGCGGCACGGTGCAGGCCCAGCAGGCTGCGTTGCTGGTGGCGGCCGTGCACGTGGCCGCCGGTCGCAGTGATGCGGCGCGTGCGCCGCTGCAGTGGGTGGCCGAACACGGCAGCGACGAAGGTTACAAGGCACTGGCGCGGCTGCGCCTGGCCGGCCTGCTGCTCGATGCCAAGTCTTACGACGAAGCTCTCAAGCAGCTCAGTGGCAGCTTCCCGGCGGAGTTCGAGGCCTTGGTGGCCGATCGCCGCGGTGATATCTATCTGGCCCAGGGCAAGAAAGCCGAGGCCGGCGCCGAATACCAGAAGGCCTGGCAAGGCCTGGGCGAGGGCAACAACTATCGCCGTGTGGTGGACGTCAAGCTCGCCTCGCTGGGGCTGACGCCGGGCGCCGGGGAGAAGAAGTGAACCGTCGTTCCCCGACGCTGACCCGTGTGCTGCGCGGGGCGTGGGCAGGGGGTGTGGCGCTCCTGCTCATCGCCTGTTCCAGCGGCCCCACGCGGCCGGAGCCGGCACCGCTGCCGCCCGACCCCCATCTGCTGGGCGTGCGTGAGGTCTGGAGCGCCGAGATCGGTGCCGTGGAATTTCCGCTGGTGGTGCAGGCCGTGGGGCATACCCTGGGTGTCGCCTCCGGCGCGGGGATGGTCAGCCTGCTGGATGCGCGTACGGGCGAGGTCCTGTGGCGCGCAAGCGCAGGTGCGCCGCTGGTCGCCGGCGTGGGCCATGACGGGCGCAGCGCGGCCGTGGTGACGAACGAGAATGACCTTGTGGTCCTGCAGGACGGCCGCGAACTCTGGCGCCAGCGACTGCCGGCGCCGTCCTATACCCCGCCGCTGGTCGCGGGGGCCCGGGTGTTCGTGCTGGGCGCGGACCGCAGCGTGAGTGCCTATGACGGCCAGACCGGGCGCCGTCTCTGGACGCAGACCCGTAGCGGGGAGGCCCTGGTGCTGCGCGAGCCCGGCGTGCTGACCGCGGTGGGCGACACGCTGGTGGTCGGCCTGTCGGGACGTCTGGTAGGCATGAACCCGCTCAATGGCAGCTCCCGCTGGGAGGTGCCCATCACCACGCCGCGCGGTACCAACGACGTGGAGCGCCTGGTCGATCTGGTGGCCGGCGTGGCACGCCAGGGCGACGTGGTGTGCGTGCGTGCCTTCCAGTCCGCCGTGGGCTGTGTGGATGCCGCGCGTGGCGTCTCGCTGTGGAGCAAGCCGGCCGCGGGGGCTTCCGGCCTGAGCGGTGATGCCGATCTGCTGCTCGGTTCGGAGTTCGACGGTACGCTGCAGGCCTGGCGGCGCAGCGACGGCGAACGGGCCTGGAATTCGACACTGCTGCGCCTGCGGCACCCGACGACGCCGCTCGTCATGGGATCGCTGATCGTCGTGGGCGACGATGAAGGGCGCCTTCATTTCCTGTCCCGCGCCGACGGCGCCTTGCAGGCCCGCTACGAGTCCTCCCCGCCGCGTGCGGCCATGATGCCGGCGATCACGGGCGAGGGGACGGTGCCCAACTCCTACTACGTGGACGAGAACAAGGGGCTGGCCGCCACGCCGGTGCTGGCAGGCAATACGCTGGTCGTGCTCACCCGCGCCGGCCGCGTGCTGGGCCTGCGGCCGCAATAAGGTAGGCTTCAGGCATGAAACCGGTACTGGCCCTCGTCGGGCGCCCCAATGTTGGCAAATCCACGCTGTTCAACCGGCTGACCAAGTCGCGCGACGCGATCGTGGCTGACTTTGCCGGCCTCACGCGCGACCGCCACTACGGCAACGGCAAGCAGGGCAAGCACGAGTTCATCGTCATCGATACGGGCGGCTTCGAGCCGACGGCGGAGGCCGGCATCTACAAGGAGATGGCCAAGCAGACCCGCCAGGCCGTGGCCGAGGCCGATGTGGTCATCTTTGTCGTCGATGCGCGCGCGGGTCTGTCCGCGCAGGACCATGACATCGCCAACTTCCTGCGCCGCCTGGGCAAGCCCTGTGTGCTGGTCGCCAACAAGGCCGAGGGCATGCAGGAAGGCGCGCAGTTGGCCGAGTTCTACGAGCTGGGCCTGGGCGAGGTGCATCCGGTGTCGGCGGCGCACGGGCAGGGCATCCGCTCGCTCGTCGAGCTGGCGCTGGCGCCGTTGAACCTTCCCGACGAGGAAGAGGCCGAGGAGGAACAGATCCCCGGCGTCATTCGCCTGGCGGTCGCCGGTCGCCCCAACGTGGGCAAGTCCACCCTGATCAACACCTGGCTGGGCGAGGAGCGTCTGGTGGCCTTTGACCTGCCGGGCACCACGCGCGACGCCATCAGCGTGCCCTTTGAGCGCAATGGCCAGAAGTTCGAACTGATCGACACGGCCGGCCTGCGCCGCAAGGGCAAGGTGTTTGAGGCGATCGAGAAGTTCTCCGTCGTCAAGACCCTGCAGGCCATCGAGTCGGCCAATGTGGTGCTGCTGCTGCTCGATGCCACCCAGGGCGTGACCGACCAGGACGCGCACATCGCCGGTTACATCCTGGAAAGCGGGCGTGCCGTGGTGCTGGCCGTCAACAAATGGGATGCGGTCGACGACTACCAGCGCCAGCAGCTGCAGCGTTCCATCGAGACGCGGCTGGCCTTCCTCAAGTTTGCCAACCTGCACTTCATCTCGGCGAAGAAGCGCCAGGGCCTGGGGCCCTTGTGGACCTCCATCGCCCAGGCCTACAAGGCCGCCAGCCGCAAGATGTCGACCCCTGTGCTCACGCGGCTGCTGCAGCAGGCGGTGCAGTTCCAGCAGCCCAAACGCTCGGGCATGTTCCGCCCCAAGATGCGCTACGCCCACCAGGGCGGCATGAACCCGCCGGTCATCGTGATCCACGGCAACTCGCTGGAGCACGTGCCGGACTCCTACAAGCGCTACCTGGAAGGGTGGTTCCGCAAGGAATTCGATCTGGTCGGCACCCCCTTGCGCATCGAGATGAAAACCTCGGAGAACCCGTACGTCGAGCGCGATTAGGCCTGCCTGATCGGGCAGGAAAGTGTGCCATTCCGCACGCATTACTGGGGGATCGCGCCGACTGTCAAGCAGAGCCTGCCCCAGTGTGGTAATGTGACGACTTCTTCACTACTTTTGAACACGGAGAATATCGTGAGCAATAACAAAGGTCAGCTCCTGCAAGACCCCTTCCTCAACACCCTGCGCCGTGAGCACGTCCCGGTTTCCATCTACCTGGTCAACGGCATCAAGCTGCAAGGGCAGATCGAATCCTTCGACCAGTACGTGGTGCTGCTGCGCAACACCGTGACCCAGATGGTCTACAAGCACGCCATTTCGACCATCGTGCCGGGTCGCGCGGTGAACTTCTCGGTCTCGCCCGAGGGCGACGCCGCCAGCGCATCCTGATGCGTCGGGGGACGACGGCCGGCCTGCGGGCCGGCGCCACTGCAATCCATCCTTCTTCCCGCGGCAGCGTCCTTTTTGACTGAAGTGTCCTTACCCGAGCGCACCGCGGCCATCCTGGTCGGGGTGGATTTCGGTCTGCCGCATTTCGACGGCGAACTGGAGGAGCTTGGCCTGCTGGCCGAGACGGCGGGTCTGCACCCCGTGGGCCGCATCACCTGCAAGCGCAAGGCGCCCGACGCCGCGCTGTTCGTCGGCAGCGGCAAGGCCGAGGAGATCAAGCTGCTGGCGCAGCAGATGGGCGCCACCGAGATCCTGTTCGACCAGAGCCTGAGCCCGGCCCAGCAGCGCAACCTGGAGCGCACGCTGGACCTGCCGGTCAACGACCGTACCCTGCTGATCCTGGAGATCTTCGCCCAGCGCGCGCGCAGCCACGAGGGCAAGCTGCAGGTGGAGCTGGCACGCCTGCAATACCTTAGTACCCGGCTGGTGCGGCGCTGGTCGCACCTGGAGCGCCAGACCGGCGGCGCCGGTGTGCGGGGCGGCCCGGGCGAGAAGCAGATTGAACTGGACCGGCGCATGATCGCCGACGCCATCAAGCGCACCAAGGAGCGGCTGCACAAGGTCAAGCGCCAGCGCCAGACCCAACGCCGCCAGCGCGAGCGGCGCGAGGCTTTCAACATCTCGCTGGTGGGCTATACCAACGCCGGCAAGTCCACGCTGTTCAATGCCCTGGTGAAGGCCCGCGCCTATGCGGCCGACCAGCTGTTTGCCACGCTCGATACGACGACGCGCCAGCTCTACCTGGGCGAGGCGGGGCGTTCAGTCTCGCTGTCGGACACCGTGGGCTTCATCCGCGACCTGCCGCACGGCCTGATCGATGCTTTCCAGGCCACGCTGCAGGAGGCGGTGGATGCCGACCTGCTGCTGCATGTGGTGGACGCCGCCAACCCGAACTTTCCGGAGCAGATCGCCGAGGTGCAGCGTGTGCTGGCCGAGATCGGCGCGGACAGCATCCCGCAGGTGCTGGTCTTCAACAAGCTGGATGCGCTGGGAGCGGAGCGGCGGCCGCCGCAGTTGCAGGACGTCTACGAACTCGACGGTGTGGCCGTGCCGCGGGTCTTCGTCAGCGCGCGCGACGGCGAAGGGCTGCCGGCCTTGCGGCAACTGTTGGCCCAGCGCGTCATCGCAAGCGCCGGCAGCGCCGAAGAGTCGCCCGAAATGGCAGTGGAATTGCCGCACAATCGCGCAAGCACTTCCTGATTGGGCACAATGCCAGCTGAGCAGAGATACCCAAGAGAGACCACGAATGAAAATCCATGCACGAGCCTTCCGCTGGGCCAGTCCTGTCAGTTGGTCCGGCCGCCTGCGCGGCATGTTCAATCTGAACGATCCGCGCTGGGGTCGGGGAGACGACAAGCCCGCTGAGGGCAAGCCCGAGCAGCCGGCCCGTCCGGAGTCCGAGCAGCCGCCGCAGCAGGGCCCGGGCCGTGGCGCCCGCCCCGGCGGGACCCAGGGTCCGCCGGACCTGGACGAACTCTGGCGTGATTTCAACCGCAAACTCGCCGGCCTGTTTGGCGGCGGGCGTGGCGGCCGTGGCGGTGGCGCGGGTGGGGGGCAACCCGACATGAAGGGGGCCGGCGTTGGCGTCGGCCTGATCCTGGCCATCGTGGTATTGATCTGGCTGGGCACGGGTTTCTTCATCGTGCAGGAAGGTCAGCAGGCCGTCATCACCCAGTTCGGCAAGTACAAGGCCACGGTCGGCGCGGGCTTCAACTGGCGCCTGCCGTACCCGATCCAGCGTCACGAGCTGGTGTTCGTGACGCAGATCCGCTCGGTGGACATCGGGCGTGACGTGATCATCAAGGCCACGGGCCTGCGCGAATCGGCCATGCTGACCGAGGATGAGAACATCGTCGAGATCAAGTTCGCCGTGCAGTACCGCCTGAACGACGCGCGCGCCTTCCTGTTCGAGAGCCGCAACCCGACCGACGCCGTGGTGCAGGCGGCCGAGACGGCGGTGCGCGAAGTGGTCGGCAAGATGAAGATGGATGCGGCGCTGTCCGAGGAGCGCGACCAGATTGCCCCGCGCGTGCGCAAACTCATGCAGGACATCCTGGACCGCTACAAGGTGGGTATCGAGGTCGTCGGCATCAATCTGCAGCAGGGCGGGGTGCGTCCGCCGGAGCAGGTGCAGGCCGCCTTCGATGACGTGCTCAAGGCCGGCCAGGAGCGCGAGCGCCTGAAGAACGAGGCCCAGGCCTACGCCAATGACGTGGTGCCGCGTGCCGTCGGTACGGCCTCGCGACTGAAGGAAGAGGCCCAGGGCTACAAGGCCAAGATCGTGGCCACTTCCCAGGGTGATGCGCAGCGCTTCCGCTCGGTGCTGACCGAGTACCAGAGGGCGCCGCAGGTCACGCGCGACCGCCTGTACCTGGAATCGATGCAGCAGATCTATAGCAACGTGAGCAAGGTGCTGGTGGAATCCAGGCAGGGATCCAACCTGCTGTACCTGCCGCTGGACAAGCTCATGCAGCTGGGTGACGACGGTGCGCCGGCGCTGATGCAGGGTGCGGCGCCAACGGCCATACCGCAGCCCGGGCCTGCGCCCTCCGCGGCGTCCGATGCGCGTTCGCGCCAGAACCAGCGTTCGCGCGACCGTGAAACCCGATAAGGAGAAGAAGACATGAACCGTATCGGCTTCGTCCTTTCCTCGCTGCTGGTGCTGCTGGCGCTGGCCAGTTCCATGCTGTTTGTGGTCGACCAGCGCCAGTTCGGCGTCGTCTATGCCCTGGGCCAGATCAAGGAAGTCATCACCGAGCCTGGCCTCAACGTCAAGCTGCCGCCGCCGTTCCAGAACGTCACCTATATCGACAAGCGCCTGCTGACGCTGGACAGCACCGACACCGAGCCCATGCTGACGGCGGAAAAGCAGCGCGTGGTGATCGACTGGTATGTGCGCTGGCGCATCACCGATCCCACCGAGTACATCCGCAACGTGGGCCTGAACGAGGCCGCCGGCGCCCAGCAGCTCAACCGCGTGGTGCGCAACGCCTTCCAGGAGGAGATCAACAAGCGCACCGTCAAGGAGCTGCTCTCCGCCAAGCGCGAGGCCCTGATGGCTGACGTCAAGGCCGAGGTGCTCAGCGCCGTGCGCGGCGCCAAGCCCTGGGGTATCGACGTGGTGGACGTGCGCATCACGCGGGTGGACTATGTCGAGTCCATCACCGAGTCGGTGTATCGCCGCATGGAGGCCGAGCGCAAGCGCGTGGCCAACGAGTTGCGCTCCACCGGCGCGGCAGAGGGCGAGAAGATCCGCGCCGATGCCGACCGTCAGCGCGACGTGGTGGTGGCCAATGCCTACCGCGACGCGCAGAAGATCAAGGGCGAGGGCGATGCCGAGGCGGCGCGTATCTACGCCGACGCCTTCGGCCGCGACCCGTCCTTCGCCCAGTTCTATCGCAGCCTGGAAGCCTACAAGGCCAGCTTTGCCAGCAAGAACGACGTCATGGTGCTCGACCCCAGCAGCTCGGAGTTCTTCAAGGTCTTCCGCGGCCAGGGCGCCGCGTCGCGCAAGTAGTGGACAGCGCCACGTTCTGGCTGGCCATGGCCCTCGTCCTGGTGATCGAGGGCCTGTTCCCCTTCCTGTCGCCCGGCGGCTGGCGGCGCATGTTCACCCAGATCCTGGGCCTGAGCGACGGGCAGATCCGTTTCTTCGGCCTGTGCAGCATCCTGGCGGGGCTGGTGTGGCTCTGGTGGCTGCAACCCTGAAGAAATTGGTGAATAAATCTACTGCGCGGCCCGATCGCGGCGTTGGGCGGTGCGCGCCATCCTCACGTACCGGAAGTACGTTCCGGTGGCTGTGCTCCGTCCGCCCTGCGCTCGGGTCGCTCGCTACGATTTCTTCGCCAGTTTCTGGCTCCTGAAAGAGGCGGTCGGGTACCCCGGGGGGGCGCGCCCACAACACCGGTAAAATCACGTTTTTAACAGCTCCCCCTTTCCCATGTCCGCCTGGCTCCTGCCGGATCACATTGCCGATGTCCTGCCCTCCGAGGCCCGTCACATCGAGGAACTGCGCCGCGATCTGCTCGACATGGCGCGCTGCTATGGCTATGAGCTGGTCATGCCGCCCTTGGTGGAGCACCTGGACTCCCTGCTGACCGGCACCGGCCAGGCGCTCAATCTGCAGACCTTCAAGCTGGTGGACCAGCTCTCGGGCCGCTCCATGGGCCTGCGTGCAGACACCACGCCGCAGGTGGCGCGCATTGACGCGCACCTGCTCAACCGCCGCGGCGTGGCCCGACTGTGCTACTGCGGCCCGGTGGTGCACACCCGTCCTGCCAGCCCGCATGCCACGCGCGAGCCACTGCAGTTTGGCGCCGAGATCTATGGCCACGCCGGCCTGGAGGCCGACCTGGAAGCGCTGCAGCTGGCGCTGGACTGCCTCAAGGCCTCGCGCCTGAAGAACTACACCGTGGATCTGGCGGACGTGCGCATCGTCAGCGCCCTGCTGGAAGGTGTGGGCGCCGATGCCGACACCGTGGCCCAGGTGCACGCGGCCCTGGCGGCCAAGGACGTGCCGGCCCTGACCCAGCTCACGCGTGATTTTCCTGAGACCTCGCGCCGCGGCCTGCTGGCCTTGCCGCAGCTCTATGGCGACGTCGCGGTGCTGGCCGAGGCGCAGAAGGTGTTGCCCGCGTTGCCGGCCGTGCGCCAGGCGCTCGACGGCCTCAAGTGGCTGGGCGGCCATCTGCAAGGCACCTCGCTGGGCTTTGACCTGGCCGACCTGCGCGGCTACGCCTATTACAGCGGTGTGCGCTTTGCCGTCTACGCCGAGGGCGTGAGCGACGCCATCCTGCGTGGCGGCCGCTATGACGAGGTCGGTGCCGTGTTCGGGCGCAAGCGGCCGGCGGTCGGCTTCAGCCTGGACCTCAAGACCCTGGTCGGCGCGGTGCCCGCACGCGCGCTGCGCGCGGCCATCCGCGCACCCTGGGGCGAGTCGGCCTCGCTGCGCGCGGCGATCGCCCACCTGCGCGAGCAGGGCGAGACCGTGGTCTGCGTGCTGCCCGGCCACGAGAGCGAGATCGACGAGTTCCAGTGCGACCGTGAACTGATCGAAGTCGGCGACCGCTGGGTCGTCAGTGCCATCTAAGCGCTTGCCCTGCGAGCGCCCCAAGTGAGTAAACCTGAAATGAATGCAACCAAAGGACGTAACGTCGTCGTCGTCGGCACCCAGTGGGGCGACGAAGGCAAGGGCAAGCTGGTCGACTGGCTGACCGAATTTTCCCAGGGCGTGGTGCGCTTCCAGGGCGGCCACAACGCCGGCCATACGCTGGTCATCAACGGCGTGAAGACGGCGTTGCACCTCATCCCCAGCGGCATCATGCGCGCCGGCGTCAAGTGCTACATCGGCAATGGCGTGGTCCTGTCGGCGGCCAAGCTGTTCGAGGAAATCGAAGGGCTGGAGAAGGCCGGTGTCGAGGTGCGTTCGCGCCTGCGCATCAGCGAAGCCTGTCCGCTGATCCTGCCCTTCCACGCCGCGCTGGACGTCGCGCGCGAGGCGGCCCGCGAGCAGGGCGGTTCCGAGAAGATCGGCACCACCGGCCGCGGCATCGGCCCGGCCTACGAGGACAAGATCGCCCGCCGCGCCCTGCGCGTGCAGGACCTGAAGTACCCCGAGCGTTTTGCCGCCAAGCTCAAGGAACTGCTGACGCTGCACAACCACGGGCTGACCACCTTCCTGGGATCGAAGAACTTCGC
>JAJZUZ010000039.1 GCA_021845965.1 Pseudomonadota bacterium
CCGATGAACCCGGCTTAGTGCTGTTGCACCTGCGCGGCGCGCCGGTCCGGCGCAGCCGGTATCATCTAGGGCCTTTGCAAGGCATGCGCAGCCTGCCTGCGCACCGCACATCAGCCCGTAGCTCAGTCGGATAGAGCAACAGCCTTCTAAGCTGTGGGTCGGGGGTTCGATTCCCTCCGGGCTGGCCATCAATCACTCGGTTCGTGCGAGACGCACCAGGGATGGCCTTCGGATGCCCGTAAACTTGCCTTCGCCGATCCTTCGCAGCGTCGCTTGCCCGCTGGGGACGGCCGGGGATGCCCATGTCGGAACACTCAAACGAAAGTACCATCGCGGCGGCCAATGTTGCGCTCGCGCATGTCCACAGCGAGCGCCTGCGCGAGGCCCTGGCCGCGCTGGCGCATTTCGGCGCGCGCGCCGACGGCGGCGTGGCGCGCCAGACCCTGACCGAGGTCGACCTGCAGGCGCGCCGTTTCCTGATCGACCGCGCCCGGGCCCTGGGCTGCACCGTGGAGGCGGACGCCTGCGCCAACCTGTTCTTCCGCCGCGCCGGCCGCACGAATCAGCCCCCGGTGCTGACCGGCAGCCATGCCGACACCCAGCCCGTGGGCGGCAAGCTCGATGGGGCCTACGGCGTCATGGCCGGGCTGGAGGTGATCCAGGCGCTGAACGACGCCGGCATCCAGACCGAGCGGCCCATTGAGGTGGTGGCCTGGACCAACGAGGAGGGCAGCCGCTTCGGCCCCGGCTGCATGGGCTCGAGCGCCTTCGTCGAGCCGGCCAAGCTGGACGCATACCGCCAGGTGCTGGACGGCGAGAAGACCAGTTTCGGCACCGCGCTGGACCGGGCCCTGCAGGCGATTCCCGACGTGCCGCGGTGCGCGCTGCAGCGTCCCATGGCCGCCTACGTGGAACTGCACATCGAGCAGGGGCCGGTGCTGGAGCGCGCCGGCGTGCCGCTGGGCGTGGTGACCGGTATCCAGAGCGTGCGCTGGTTCCGCGTCAAGGTCACGGGCGTGGCGGCGCACGCCGGCACCACGCCCATGGACGTGCGCGCCGATGCCATGGCCGAGTCCATCGCCCTGGCGCATCGCCTGATGGCCGAGGCCCGGCACTATGAGGATCGCCAGCTGCGCCTCACGCTGGGCCGCTGGGTGGTGGCGCCGAATTCCATCAACACCATCGCGGGCGATGTGGAGTTCACCGTGGACATGCGCTGCGTCGACGGCGAGTTGCTGGCGCGCTTTGCGGCCACGCTGCAGGAGATGGTGGCGTCGCACGCCGGCCGCAGCCGCATGGTGCTGGAGCCGGTGTTCGAACGCGCACCGACCCACTTCCCATCCGCCATGACGGCGCTGCTGGAGCAGGCCTGTGCGAGTGCCAGCGCGCGCGCCGGTCAGCCGGCGCCGCTGCAGCTCACCTCGGGCGCTTTCCATGACGCCATGTACCTGGCCGGGCACTGTCCTTCGGCCATGATCTTCGTCCCCAGCAAGCAGGGCATCAGCCACAACGCGGCCGAGGAGACCGACCACGCCGACCTGGTGCTTGGCGTGCAGGCGCTGGCCCATGCGGTCACGCGGCTGGCGGGCGCTTGAGGACCGGGCTGGCCGCGGCCTGCGCCCTGTCCTGAGCGGGACGCGGCGCGCTGCCTGACCGACCGACTTCGTGGAAAATCGGCGCGTTCACCTGAGGGCTTTGCCTCAGCGCCTGGACCTGATCAACGAGAAACACCAGAGATGCCAAGCGACTTTTACGCCTACGAGCCCAGCAAGGGACATGGACTCCCGCACGATCCCTTCAACGCCATCGTCGGCCCGCGCCCGATCGGGTGGATCTCCAGCCGCGGGGCGGATGGCCGCATCAATCTGGCCCCTTACAGCTTCTTCAACGCCTTCAACTACGTGCCGCCCATCATCGGCTTTTCCAGCATCGGCTGGAAGGACACGGTGCGCAATATCCGGGAGACCGGGGAGTTCGCCTGGAATCTCGCCACGCGCGAGCTGGCCGAAGCGATGAACCAGACCTGTGCGCCAGTGCCGCCGGACGTCAACGAATTTGAACTGGCCGGATTGGAGCCGGTCGCGTCGGAGTTGATCCAGGTGCCCCGGGTGGCCCGCAGTCCGGTGACCTTCGAGTGCCGCGTGACGGACATACACCAACTGCGCAGCGCGGCGCATGCCCCGATCGATTCATGGCTCGTGCTGGGCGAGGTGGTCAAGGTCTACATCGACCAGCAACTGCTCAAGAACGGCGTGTTCGATACCGCGAACTCGGGCGTCATATTGCGTGGCGGTGGGCCGGCGGACTACTTCTCGATCAGCGAAGCGCAGAAATTCCGCATGGTCCGCCCGCAATGAGGCGGAACGGCGCGAAACGCAACGCTCGCATCTGCCACGAGCCCGGGTTGATGCCCAGGCCGTGGCGGACCTAGACCTGGCCCAGGGCGCGCAGGATCTTTTCCGGCGTCACCGGCTGTGACCAGACCTCGGCCTTGAGCGGGCGCAGGGCGTCGTTGATGGCGTTCACCACCGCCCCTGGCGCGCCGGCGGTGCCGGCCTCGCCGGCGCCCTTGGCGCCCAGCACCGAGCTGCGCGTTGGCGTCTCGACGTGGGCGACCTCGATGTCCGGCATCTCGCCGGCCATGGGCACCAGGTAGTCGGCCATGCTGCCGTTCTTCATCAGGCCCTGATCGTCGTAGAGGCACTCCTCGAACAGCGCGCCGCCGATGCCCTGCACGATGGCGCCGCGGATCTGCTCGTCCACCAGCTTGGGGTTGATGACACGGCCGCAGTCCTCCACTGCCCAGTGCTTGAGCAGCTTGACGAAGCCGGTCTCCACGTCCACCTCCACGTAGGAGGCCTGCACGCCGTTGGTGAAGATGAAAGGGTAATCGCGCTGCGCGTAGTGGCGCGTGACCATGAGCTCGGAGGTGAAGCCGGCGGGCAGCGTATCCGGGCGGTAGTAGGCCACGCGCCCCAGTTCCATCAGGGGCAACAGCGTCTCGCCGGTGGCGGCATCCTTCACCACACCATCGTGCACCGCCATGCCGGCGGCATCGCGCTTGAGGATGGCCTCGGCGACCTTGAGGATGTTGGCGCGCAGGGCCAGGCCCGCCTGCAGCACCGCCTCACCGCCGATGCCGGCGCCGCGTGAGGCCCAGGTGCCGCCGCCGTAGGGAACGGTCTCCGTGTCCCCGGTGACCAGGCGCACCGCGCTCATGGGCACGCCCACGGCGTCCGCCGCGATCTGCGCGAAGATGGCCTCGCTGCCCTGGCCCTGTTCACCCACGCTCACCATCACGGCCACACCGCCGGTGGGCTCCAGGCGCACCGTGGCGCCGTCCTGCGAGGAGATGCGGGCCCCGCCCACGCCATAGAAGGCGGCGCTGGGGTTGGTCAGCTCAATCAGCGTGGCAAAACCGATCCCGCGGTAGATGCCCTTGGCGCGCAGCGCGGCCTGTTCGGCGCGCAGCGCGGGGTAGTCCATCAGTGCCTCGATCTTGCGCAGACACGCTTCATGCGAGAGCACTTCGAGTTTGATGCCCGCGGCGCCGGTGGCCGGGTAGGCGTTGTCCGGAATCACATTGCGGCGGCGGAACTCCAGCGGGTCCATGCCCAGCTTGGCCGCGGCCAGATCCACCAGGCCTTCGGTCACGGCGCAGGCGATGGGGTGACCCACGCCGCGGTACTGGCAGGTGGGCGCCTTGTTCAGGAACACCACATTGAGTTTGGCGCGGTATTCCTTGTGCTTGTAGGGACCGCCCGTGAGGTTGACGACCTGGTTGCCCTCGATGCCGCTGGTGCGCGGGAACATCGAGAAGGGGCCGATGCCGGTGACGTCGTCGATCTCGAAGGCCAGGATGTCGCCGGCCTTGTTGGCGGCGATGCGGCCCTTGATGCGGTGCTCGCGCGCATGGATGTCGCTGGTGAAGGATTCCAGCCGGTCGGCCACGAACTTGATCGGGCGCTTGAGCAGCATGGCGATTGCCACCGTGGCGAAGTCGTCCGGGTAGGCGTGCACCTTGATGCCGAAGGAGCCGCCTACGTCCTTGCAGATCACGCGCACCGCGGATTCGGCCAGGCCGAACTGGCGCGAGTACAGGTCCTGCATCATGTGCGGCGCCTGCTGCGAATGGTAGACCGTGAGCTGGCCCGAGGCCGGGTTGTAGTCGGCAATCTGGCAGCGCGGCTCCAGCGTCACGCCGGTATGGCGGCCGAAGTCGAAGGTGGCCTCGGCCACCACATCGGCGGCGGCGAAGGCCGCGTCCACGCCACCCGTGTCCAGGCTGCGTGCGAAGCACAGGTTGTCGCCGAGCTCGGGGTGGATCACCGGCGTGGTCGGGTCGAGCGCGGTGTTCATGTCCAGCGCGGCGGGCAGGGCTTCCCACTCCACCTGCACGTACTGCAACGCATCTTCCGCCTCGGCGCGGGTCTTGGCGACCACGGCGACCACGGGCTCGCCCTGCCAGCAGGCGCGGTCGATGGCCATCGGATATTGCGGTGCCGACTTGATGCCGGCCAGGTGCGTGAGGGTGGCGACCCAGGGTTTGCAGATGGTGGCCAGGTCCTTGCCATCGTAGACGCCCAGCACGCCGGGCATCATGCGCGCATAGTCGCGGTCGATGCGCAGGATCTTCATGTGCGCCACCGGCGAGCGCCAGTACACCACGTGGCCCATGCGCGGCAGTTCCAGGTCGTCCACGTACTGGCCGCGCCCTTCGGTCAGGCGCTCGATGTTGGGGCGCGGGATGGCCTGGCCGATGTGGCGCGCGTCTTTCAGCTCGCCGCCCAGCGGCTCGGCCACGGGCGTTTGCGGGTCAGACTGCGGCCCCTCGGCGCGCAGGGCCGTGCGGGCGGCGACGGCGTCTTCCAGCGACCGGCGGAGTTGGCGGGACTCGGGCGCGTTCATACGGTGACTCCTTGGCGGCGGGCAGCCAGCACCTCGCACACGGCATCGACGATGGCCTGGTAACCGGTGCAGCGGCAGTAGTTGCCGCTCATCCATTCACGCACTTCCTCGCGGCTGGCCAGCGGCTTGTGCTCCAGCAGCTCGCTGGCCGCCATCAGCATGCCGGAGGTGCAGAAGCCGCACTGCAGGGCGTTGTGACGGATGAAGGCCTGCTGCAGGTCGCGGATGCTGCCGCGCTCGCTCAGGCCTTCGATGGTCTCCACGCGCCGGCCGTCGGCCTGCACGGCCAGCACCAGGCAGCCGCGCACCACGGTGTCGTCCAGGCGCACGGTGCAGGCGCCGCACACGCCGTGTTCACAGCCCAGGTGCGAGCCCTTGAGACCCAGGCTCTCGCGCAGGAAGTCGACCAGGTGCGTGCGCGGCGGCACGGCTTGCTGCACGTGCTGGCCGTTGACCTGGATGCTCACGGCCCGGGCGCCGGTGTCGAGCTCGTCGGGCGCTTCGTTCATGCTCATGGTATTCCTCGTCGGCAATTCCGGTGGGGCGTTCAGGCCTGCAGGGCAGGTTGCTGGGTCAGGGCGCGCAGCGCGCGCTTGAGCATCACGCCGGCCAGGTGCTGCTTGGTGGCCGGGGCGTGCGTCAGATCGCCTTCGACCTGCAATTCCTGGCGCAGCGTTTGCTGCGCCTGTGCGATGACGGCCTCGTCGACCGTGCGGCCTTCCAGCGCCTGTTCGGTGGCCAGCGAGCGCTGCGGCATGCTGCCCGTGCCCAGCCAGGCCAGGCGGACCTGGCGCAGCACGCCGTCCTGCACCTGGGCCCCGGCGGCCAGGCCCACCACGGCGTAGTCGCCGTGGCGGCGCGACAGTTCGTCGAACACAAACCGCTGGTGCGGCGCGGCCAGCGGGATCTCGCAGGCCACGATCATCTCGTTGGGCTGCAGCGCCGTGGTGTACAGGCCGGTATAAAAGTCACGCGCGGCGATGCGGCGTTCGCCGTTCACGCTGCGCGCCACCACCGTGCCGTCCAGCGCCAGCAGGCAGGCGGGCCACTCGGCGGCCGGGTCGCCGTAGGCGATGGAGCCGCAGAAGGTACCCAGGTTGCGGATGGCGCGGTGCGCGATGTGCGGTGCGGCCAGCGCCAGCAGCGGCGCGTGACGCGCCACGTCGGGCGAGGCTTCGATGGCGCTGTGGGTGACCATGGCGCCGATGCGCAGCACGTTGCCGCTCACCTGCAGCGCGCGCAGTTCGGCCAGGCCCTGCAGGTCGATCAGCAGCGCCGGCTCGGACAGGCGCATGTTCAGCGTGGCCAGCAGTGTCTGGCCGCCGGCGAGCAGCCGGGCCTCGTCGCGATGGCGGTCGAGCAGGCTCAGCACTTCGGCGAGCTGGCGCGGGCGGGCATAGGAGAAGGCGGGAGCTTTCATGGGAACCCCTTGAAAAGGTGTGGCGGGTTCAGCGCAGCCAGTGCGCGCCCATCCAGACGCCCAGCGCGGTGGAGCCCGCGCCGGCAAGGAACCAGAGCAGGCGCGCCTTCTCCTGCTCGAACCAGCCGCCGGCGGGGGTGGGGGCGAGGGCCGCGGGGGCGGCGGCCGGCACCGCCGCAGCCGGTGCGACCAGGGCGACGGGCAGGGCGGGTGCGCCCGCGACCTGCGCGCGAAAACTCTCGAAGAAGCGGTCGGCCAGCTGGCGCGCGGAGGCATCGATCAGCCGTCCGCCGATCTGCCCCAGCTTGCCGGCGACCGAGGCTTGCGTGCTGTAGTCCAGGCGCGTGCCCTCCGACACCGCGTCCAGCGTGACGACGGAGCTGCCGCGCGCGAAGCCGGCGCTGCCGCCGGAGCCCTCGAAGTGCAGGGTGTAGCCCTGCAGCGGCCGCACGTCGGCCAGCCGCACCTTGCCGACGAAATTGGCGCGCACCGGCCCGAGCTTGAGCAGCACGCGCGCGTGCAGCTCCTCCGGCGAGATTTGGCGCACCTCTTCGCAACCCGGGATGCAGGCGCGCAGCACTTCGGGATCGTTGAGGGCTTGCCAGACCTTGTCTGGCGTGGTCGGAATGGTCACGCTGCCTTTGAGTTCCATGGGCCTGTCCTGCGGTTGCTGGGCGGTGCTTGGGGTTTGTCCTGATCCGGTCTTATTGACCAAGCGTTAAATTAGCCGCAACTATCAAGCAAGCCTGTGGCGACAACCATCCGTAAAAACCCTGTCCGGCGCGGCGCAGAAGGCAGCGCGACGCGCCGCCGCCTCTCGCCGGCCGAGCGCGAGCGCCTGATCGTGGAAGGTGCGGTGCGTTTCTTCTCCGAACAGGGGCTGGACGGGCAGCTGCGTGACCTGGCCAAGGAACTGGGCATCACCCACACGCTGCTGTATCACTACTTCCCAACCAAACAGGCGCTGATTGAACGCGTCTACGCCGACCTGTTCGCGGGTCGCTGGGAGAGCGAGTGGGAGACGCTGCTGGACGACAGGACGCTGGACGTCGAGACCAAGCTCACGCGCTTCTACACGCGTTATGCCAAGCGCATCCTCGAGCGCGACTGGGTGCGTGTGTTCGTCTCCTCCGGCCTGAGCGATCGCTACATCACGGACCGCTATTTCGCTTTGCTGGGCGAGAAGCTCTTCCCGCGCCTTATTCGTGAGAGCCGCCGCTACCTTGGCATGGCCAACCGCGGCCGGCCCTCGCCGCGCGAGATGGAACTGCTGCTGGGGCTGCACGGCAGCATCTTCTACATGGGCATGCGGCGCTGGGTCTATGGCCTGGAGCCCCATGGCGGCAAGACCGATCCGTTCGACGAGGTCTTCGTGCACGACCGTGTGCGCGGCTACCTGCAGACCCTGCCCGAGGTGTACGGGCAGCCGGCACCACGCCCGCGGCGCAGCGCCGCGAAATCCCGCAGTCACGAGGCAAAGGAGTAAGACCATGGCCCTCACGCTCAACCATTTCTCGATCCGCACCACCGATATGGATGCCACGCGGACGTTTTACGAAAAGGTGCTCGGCATGACGGTGGGGCCGCGCCCGCCGTTCCCGTTCCCGGGCATCTGGCTGTACAGCGGCGATACCGGCAGCTGGGCCAATGCCATGGTGCACGTGATCGGGATCGACAAGAACGATCCGGAAGGCCTCAAGCGTTACCTGGGCGATCGCGACGTGTCCTCGCTGCAAGGCAGCGGCGCGGTCGACCACATTGCGCTCTTCGCCACCGGGCTGGAGGGCATGCTGGCCCATCTGAAGCAGCTGGGCGTCGCCTGTCGTGAGCGCACGGTGCCGCAGATCGGGCTGCATCAGCTATTTCTCGACGATCCCAGTGGCGTGGTGATCGAACTCAACTACCCGGCCCAGGAGAAGACAGAGCTGGACGCCAAACTCGCCAAGGCGGCCGCCTGATGGCGCGCATCCTTGTGGTCGGCGGCTCGCTTGGCGGCCTGATGGCGGCCAATATGCTGCTGCGCGACGGTCACGACGTGCGCGTGCTCGAAAAAGCCGCGGGCTCGCTCGATGGCCGTGGCGCCGGCATCGTCACGCACAAGCGCCTGGTGCAGGGCTTGGCGCGCGCCGGCCTCGCCGCCGACGCTTCGCTGGGCGTCGCCGTGCCCGGGCGCGTATTGCTCGACGCCCGCGGCGGGGTGCAGGCCGAGTTCGACCTGCCGCAGGTGCTGACCTCCTGGAGCCGCCTGTACGCGCTGCTGTACGAGATTCTTCCGCGCGAGCGCTACCTGCAGCCGGTGACCGTGAGCACGGTGCAGGCGGACGGGCAGGGCGTCTGCGTGCGCCACGGCAGCGAGGAATGGCGCGCCGATCTTCTGATCGCCTCCGACGGCATCCGTTCCGCCGTGCGGCAGCAGTTCGCGCCGCAGGCCCAGCCGCAGTACGCCGGCTACGTGGCCTGGCGCGGCGTGTGTGACGGGGCCGTGCTGTCGCGCCGCGCGCGCGACATGATCTTCGGCCGCTTTGCTTTTGGCCTGCCGGCGGGCGAGCAACTGATCGCCTACCCGGTGGCGGGGCCCGGCCATGCGCTGGCCGTGGGGCAGCGCCGCTACAACTTCGTCTGGTACCGCCCCGCCGATGAGGCCCAGTTGCGCGCCCTGCTGACCGATGCCGACGGCGAGTACCACCCCGCGGGTATTCCCCCCAACAAGGTGGCCTGGCGCAATGTGGCGGCCATGCGTGGCGCCGCGCGTGAGCTGCTGGCGCCCGAATTTGCCGAGGTGATGGAGAAGACGGCGCAGCCCTTCCTGCAGGCCATCTACGATGTCAGTTCCGAGCGCATTGCCTTCGGCCGCGTGGCGCTGATGGGTGACGCCTCGTTTGTCGCGCGCCCGCACGTGGGCGCCGGCGTGACCAAGGCGGCCGAAGACGCGATGGCGCTGGCCGACGCCATCCGCACGCACGGCGCCACACCCGAGGCACTGCTGGCCTACGAGCGCGAGCGCCTGGCCGTGGGCCAGGCCATCGTCGAGCGCGGGCGCCGGCTGGGCGCCTACCTGCAACGCTACAGCCAGGGGGCGCGCAGCCTGCGTACCCCCGAGGAAGAGGTCGACGTGGCGCGCGAAACGGCCGTCGAACTCGATGGCTACACGATCGACGATCTGCTTTCCGTAAAAGGCGCCGTGCCTGCCTGAGGCGCCATCCATTCCAACCCCAACCGAGGAGACGAGCATGACAGAACGGAAGATGCAATTCAAACGCCGCCAGGTGCTGCAACTGGGCGCAGCCAGCGCCGCCGTGGCGGGCGCTCCCTTTGCGCTGAAGCTGGCGCAGGCGCAGGGCGGGGAGCCGATCAAGATCGGTTTCCCCGCGCCCCTGACGGGGCCGTTTTCGGCCGAAGCCCAGGATCAGGTTCGCGCGGCCGAGATCGCGGTGCGTGACTTCAATGATGCGGGCGGCTTCAATGGCCGCCGGGCCGAACTGCTGGTGCGGGATACGAAGCTCAATTCCGGTGAGGCGGCCACGCGTACGCTGGAGCTGATCGAGAAGGACAAGGTGGCTTTCGTCGTCGGGTCGCTCTCGGCCGCGACGCAACTGTCGATCAACGCCGTGTGCCGCGACCGCAAGGTGCTGTTCAACTCCATCAGCCAGTCCGACACCATCAACGAGGCCAAGGACTGGAGCATGTACACCTTCCACGAGGCGCTCAACCCGCACCTCACGGCCGGTGCCGTGGCGCGTTACGCCTTTCCCAAGTTCGGCAAGAAGGTGGTCTACCTGACCGCCGACTATGCCTACGGCCATGAGATGGTGCGTGGCTTCCAGCGCGCCGGCCAGGCCCTGGGCATGCAGACACTGGCGGATATCCGCCATCCGCTCGGCACGGCCGACTACTCGGCCTTCCTGCCACGCATCCAGGCGCTCAATCCCGACATCCTGGTGCTGTGCAACTTCGGCCGTGACCTGGTGAACTCGGCCAAGCAGGCGACCGATTTCGGCATCAAGGCCAACACCAAGATCATCACCCCGGTGCTGCTCTACACGGCGCGCCAGGCCGGCGGCGCCGATGCCTTTGAAGGCATCCTGGGCGGCACGTCCTATTACTGGGGCATGGAAGACAAGATTCCCGCGGCCAAGGCCTTCAACGACAAGTTCCGCAAGGCGTACGGCGGTGCCGTGCCCTCGGACTACGGTGCGCTGGGCTATGCCGGCGTGCGCAGCGTGCTGCAGGCGGTGCTCAACGCCAAGTCGACCGACTCGATGAAGGTCAGCATCGCGCTGCGCCAGCTGCGCTACAACTGGTACAAGGGCGATCAGTTCTACCGCAAGTGCGACCACCAGTCCGTGCAGTCGGTGGTGATCGTCGAGTCCAAGTCCAAGAACATGAAGGACAAGTACGACGTGTTCAACGTGCTGTCCATCGAGCCGGCGGACGAGAAGAACCTGCGCACCTGCGAGGAGATGGGCCACAAGGTCTCCACCTGAGGCGTCAGCCACTCCGGGCCCGCGGCGCATGCGCCGCGGGCGCTTTTCGATCTCAACCCTGAATTCGAATGTTTGACCTCTCGCCGCAACTGCTGGCCTTGCAGCTGATGACGGGCATCGCCCTGGGCGCCGTCTATGCGCTGCTGGCCATCGGCCTGTCGCTGATCTTCGGCATGCTGACCGTGGTCAATTTTGCCCACGGCGCCTTTTTCATGGTGGGCGCCTTCCTCGGCATCTACTTCCTGGGCGTGACCGGCAGTTTCTGGTTCAGCCTGCTGCTGGTGCCGCTGGCCACCGGGGCGATCGGTCTCGTGGCCGAGCGCTTCCTGGTGCGGCCGCTCTATGGCCGTGGCATCGACTACCCCTTGCTGCTGACCTTCGGTCTGTCCTACGTGCTCATCGACGTGATGCGCTTCACCTTCGGTATCGAAGGTCTGCCCAGTTCCACCCCGGCGGCGCTGCGTGGTGCGGTGTCGCTCGGTTTCGGGCATTTCCCGCTCTACCGCCTGTTCCTGATCGGCGCCACCGCCGTCATCGTGCTGGCGCTGTGGCTGTTCATCGAAAAGACGCGGTATGGCCTCATCATCCGCGCCGGCTCGCGCGACCCCGAAATCGTGAAGGTGCTGGGGATCGATATCTCGCGCGTCTGGTTGCTGGTGTTCGGCATCGGCACGGGCATCGCGGGGCTGTCCGGCCTGCTGGCCGCGCCCACGCGCGCCGTCAACCCGGAGATGGGGATTCCCATCCTGGCCGAATCCTTCGTCGTCACCGTGGTCGGCGGCATGGGCTCGCTGCCGGGTGCCGTGGTGGCCGGCCTGCTGGTCGGCGTCGTTTTTGCCATGACGTCCCTGCTGGCACCCGAGTACGCCGAGCTTTCCATCTTCGTGCTGATGGCCGTCGTCCTGCTGATCCGCCCACAGGGCTTTTTCGGCAAGGCCGGACTGATGAGCTGAGCAACCATGAACAAGAACGTCTTCCAATTCATCGCGCTCGCGCGGCGACACCGGGTGGCCAGTGCATTGCTGTTCCTGCTGGTGCTGCCCCTGCTCATGCCCTACGAGGCGCTGTCGGTCAACATCCTGATCTTCGGCCTCTACGCCGTGGGTTTCAACCTGCTGTTCGGCTACACAGGGATGCTGTCCTTCGGGCATGCGGCCTTCCTCGGCGTGGGCTCCTACCTCGCCGGCATCGCCATCGTGCATGCGGGCTGGCCCTGGTGGGCGGCGATCCTGGCCGGCGTCGTGTCGTCGAGCCTGATCGGGCTGGTGATCGGCTTTCTTGCCATCCGCACGCGTGGCATCTACTTCTCCATGGTTACATTGGCCCTGGGGCAGATCGTCTACTACGCCTTTTACAAGGCCGAGCGCTGGACCGGGGGCGAAAACGGTCTGCGCGGCGTGAAGGTGGAGGCCATCACCTTGCCTGGCTTGTCGATCGACTTCCTCAACCCGGTCTACAAGTACTACGTCGTCTACGTGTTCGTCGCGCTAGCCCTGTGGTTCCTGTCGCGCGTGCTGAACTCGCCCTTCGGCGCCGTGATCGAGGCGATCCGCGAGAACGAGAAGCGCGCGACGGCCTGTGGCTATGACGTGGCGCGCGCCAAGCTGCTGGTGTTTGTGCTGTCGGCGGCCATCTGCGGCCTGGCGGGCACGCTGAGGGCCTTGCACCTGTCCATCGTGCCGATCGATTCGCTGCACTACCTGCAGTCGGGCCAGGCGGTGATGATGTGCCTGCTCGGTGGCATGGGAACCTTTTTCGGACCCTTTGTGGGCGCGGGCGTCTTTCTCTACCTGGAGGACGTGGTGACGAATCTGACCCGCTACTGGATGGGCGTGGTGGGCATCATCTTCATGGTGTTCGTGCTCTTCTTCCCGCGCGGGCTGTGGGGGACGGTGCTGCACCAGATCGAGCGGCTGCAGCGCCGCCAGGGGGGTGAGGCATGAGCGCCCATCCCATTCTTGAAGTGCGCAAGGTTTCGCGCTACTTCGGCAAGTTCAAGGCGCTCAGTGACGTCAGCGTGTCCTTCCGCGCCGGCGAATTGACGGCGATCATCGGTCCCAACGGCGCGGGCAAGAGCACCTTCTTCAATGTGATCAGCGGCGGCGTGGCACCGAGCGAAGGGCAGGTGCTGTTCGAGGATCGCGACATCACCGGCATGCCCCCTCATCTGTTCGCGCGCCACGGCATCGCCAAGAGCTTCCAGATCACGAATGTGTTCAAGCAGCTCAGCGCGCACGAGAACGTTCGTGTCGCGCTGCAGATGCAGACGTCGCGCTTCCAGCTGCTGCGTCCCCGCAGCAGTTACCGCGAGCTGATCGAGCGCGCCGACGCCTTGCTCACGCGCGTCGGGCTGCAGCACTGTCGCGACCGGATCGCCGGCGACATGGCGCACGGCCAGCAGCGTTCGCTGGAAGTCGCGATGGCGCTCGCCTGCGATCCCAAGCTGCTGCTGATGGACGAGCCGACCGCGGGCATGTCACCGGAGGAAACGGTGGTGATGATGGAACTGATCCGCCAGCTGGCGCAGGAGCGCACCGTGATCCTGGTGGAGCACAAGATGAAGATGGTGATGGGGCTGTGCAGCCGGCTCATCGTGCTGCACCATGGTGAGCTGCTGGTGGACGGTACGCCCGAGGAGATCCGCAATAACGCCGAGGTCAAGCGCGTCTACCTGGGACAAGGCTGAAAAGAGAAACAACCATGTTGAAAGTTCAACAACTCAACGCCTGGTACGACCACAGCCACGTCATCCAGGGCCTGGATTTCGAGGTCGGCGCCGGCGAGATCGTCACCCTCATGGGGCGCAACGGCGCCGGCAAGACCAGCACGCTGCGCACCATCATGGGCCTGGTCGGCAAGTGCCGCGGCAAGGTGGAGTTCAATGGCGTGGACCTGCTGGGTCAGCCGCCCCACGTGCGCTTCCACCATGGCCTGGCCTATGTGCCCGAGGAGCGGCGCATCGTCCCCGGCCTGACCGTGCGGGAGAACCTGCAGTTGGGCCTGCTGGCGAGCCCGCGTCGTGGCGAGATGGACGCGATGATCGACGAGATCGCCGAGACCTTCCCGCGCCTGAAGGAACGCCTGCAGCAGGAGGGCACCTCGCTCTCCGGCGGGGAACAGCAGATGCTGGCGATTGCCCGCGCCATGATGGCGCGACCCCGCATGATCCTGCTCGACGAGCCGTCCGAGGGCATCATGCCGCTGCTGGTGCACGAGATGTTCCAGCTCTTCGCGCGGATGAAGCAGTCCGGCACCACCATTCTTCTGGTGGAGCAGAACGTGGAGCGCGCCCTGTCGATCTCCGACCGTGCCTACATCCTGGACCAGGGGCAGATCGTGCACCAGGGCGAGGCCGGCGAACTGTTGCGCAACAAGGAAATCCAGGAGCGTTACTGCGCGGTCTGAGCAAGCGGCCGGCCCGCCGCCGAGGGGCCCGGGCAGTTTCGGACCGCTTACTGGCGCTGCAGCACCAGGCGGGTAGGGGCAAGGTAGACCTTGGCGGCATCCACGGCCTGTCCCAGTTCCCGCAGGTAGACCTTCAGATCGCTGCGGCTGACGACGACGTGGCTGACAGAGCAGGTCTGGCCCTGGTAGCTCACCAGCGTACCGGGTCGATACAGCGGCAGATGGACGATGGTGGGGTCGGGGTGGGCCGGGGTAGCCGGCGTATCGGCGCCATGCGCCGGGGCGGGTGCCAGGAAGGCGGACTCGTCTTTCACTTGACCAACTCTTGCACGAAAAGCGGGCGGGCCGCCGTGCAAGTGTCAGGGCGCCACCGCCTCAGGATTTACCAGGACAAACGTGGGAAGCCGGCAAGATACCACAGCACAAAGATCGAAATGAGCACCGGCAGGCCGATGCCCAAAAAAGTCAGCAAGGTGAGGAAAAAAGTCCCGATCTGGCTCAGCCAGTCCTTGAACATGACCCGCAGGTCGACGTTCCAGAAATGTTCCTCGCGCTTGACCGGCCGTTGATCTTGTCTCGCCATGTGCTGGGGTGTGAATAAATTCACGGTTTTCGCTGTCTGCGGCCAAATGTAACCCCATTCCCGAAGCTGGAAAAGCGGAAATAAGGGGGAGTTGTAAGCGTATTTGACGCAGCGCAGGGGTGCGACGCGGCCGCGCTCAGTTCAGGTCGAGTTCGTGCACCTGGAAGCGGCC
>JAJZUZ010000262.1 GCA_021845965.1 Pseudomonadota bacterium
CGATGGGTGTGGTGGTGGCCATGACGGCCGACGAGGCGCACGAGGCGATCGACTTCATGCTGCTGGACAACAAGCTGGGCGTCACCCACAACGCGGGCGGCGCGCGCGTTGTGATCGAGCAGTTCCTGCAGGGCGAGGAAGCCAGCTTCATCGTGCTGTGCGACGGCAGGAACGTGGTGGCGCTGGCCACCAGCCAGGATCACAAGCGCCTGCTGGACGCGGACCAGGGCCCGAATACCGGTGGCATGGGCGCCTATTCGCCGGCGCCGGTCGTCACACCCGCGGTGCACGCGCGTGCCATGCGCGAGATCATCCTGCCCACCATCAAGGGCATGGAGAAGGACGGCATTCCCTACACCGGCTTCCTCTACGCCGGCCTGATGATCGACGCCAGCGGCGCCCCGAAGACGCTGGAGTTCAACTGCCGCATGGGTGACCCCGAGACCCAGCCCATCATGATGCGCCTCAAGAGTGATCTGGTGGACGTCATGGTCGCGGCCGCCGACGGCAAGCTCGACCAGGTCGAGCTCGACTGGGACCGCCGCATCGCGCTGGGCGTGGTGATGGCGGCGCATGGCTACCCCATGAACCCGCGCAAGGGTGACGTCATCACCGGCCTGCCGGCCGACACGGAGGAAGGCATGGTCTTCCATGCCGGCACCGTGCTGCAGGACGGCCAGGTGCTGACCGCGGGCGGCCGCGTGCTGTGCGTGACGGCGCTCGGCGATACCACCCGGCAGGCGCAGCAGCGTGCCTACGAGCTGGCGCAGGGCATCCGCTTCGACGGCATGCAGTACCGCCGCGACATCGGCTATCGGGCTCTCAAGGGCTGACGCCACAGGATGACCCGCTGCGACTTTCCCGCCCCCCATCCGGTGCAGTTTGCCGGCAGCGCCCTGGCGCGCTGGCTGCTGCGGCGCATGGGCTGGAAGGTCCGTTTCGAAGGCTTGCCCGGCCTGCAGGGCGTGCTGGCGGTCTATCCGCACACCAGCAACTGGGACTTCGTGAATCTGCTGGTCGTCAAGTGGGCGATTGGCATCCCGGTGCGCTTCTGGGGCAAGGACAGCCTGTTCCGCGTCCCGCTTTTCGGCCGCTGGATGCGTTACCTCGGCGGCGTGCCGGTGGAACGCACCAGTGCCCGTGGCCTGGTCGGCGACACCGTGGCGCAGATCCAGGCGGCGCGCGAGCGCGGCGAGTATTTCTGGCTCGCGCTGGCGCCGGAGGGCACGCGCAAGCGCATCCCCGGCTGGCGCAGCGGCTTCTATCGCACGGCGGTGCAGGCCGGCGTGCCCCTGGGCCTGGTCAAGGTCAACTACCCGCAGCGTGAAGTCACGCTGCTGGATTTCCTGCGCCTGAGCGGCGACGAAGCTGCGGACTTCGCGCGCATCGCCGGTTGCCTGGAAGGCGCGGTCGGTTGCCGGCCCGGCAATGCCTCTCCCATCCGCCTGCTCGACGCCAGCGTGCCGCGCAGCGAAACCATCGTGAAATGACCATGAGCAATTCCCAAGTGACTCCCGTGCGCGACTACCTGCAGGGCCTGCAGCAGCGCATCACCGACGCCATCGCCGCCGTCGACGGCCAAGCCTTCCTGGCCGACGCGTGGCGCAAGGAGCCGGGTGAACCCCTGCAGGGCGAGGGCCTGACCAAGATCCTGGAGCAGGGCAAGGTATTCGAGCGCGCCGGCTGCGGCTTCTCGCACGTGCGCGGGCCCAAGCTGCCGCCCTCGGCCACCCAGCACCGCCCCGAACTGGCCGGCGCGCCCTTCGAGGCCATGGGTGTTTCGCTGGTGTTCCATCCGCGCAACCCCTATGTGCCCACGGTGCACATGAACGTGCGCATGATCTCGGCGCGTGCGGCCAACGGGCAGGAGGCCAGCTGGTTCGGTGGCGGCATGGACCTCACGCCCTACTACGGCTTCGAGGAAGACGCGGTGCACTTCCATACCGTGTGCCGCGACGCCCTGAAACCCTACGGTCCGGAGCTTTACCCGCGCTTCAAGACCTGGTGCGACGAGTACTTCTTCCTCAAGCACCGCAACGAGGCGCGCGGCGTGGGCGGCGTCTTCTTCGACGACTTCTCCGAACTGGGCTTCGAGGGCAGCTTCGCCATGCTGCGCTCGGTGGGCGACGCCTTCCTGCAGGCCTACCTGCCCATCGTCGAGCGCCGCCAGGCCACGCCCTACGGCGAGCGCGAGCGCAATTTCCAGCTCTACCGGCGCGGCCGTTACGTGGAGTTCAACCTGGTGTTCGACCGCGGCACCCACTTCGGCCTGCAATCGGGCGGGCGCACCGAGTCCATCCTGCTGTCCATGCCACCGCTGGCCAGCTGGGCCTACCAGCAGCGTCCCGAGGCCGGTTCGCCGGAGGAGTCGCTGTACACCCGCTTCCTGCCGCGTCGGGACTGGGTGCAGACTTGAATCCCGGAAGAATCGGCATGTTCGGCGGGGCCTTCGATCCCCCGCATCTGGCGCACCGCGCCCTGGCCGAGGTGGCCCTGGAGCAGCTGCAGCTGGACGAGCTGCGCGTCCTGCCCACCGGCCAGGCTTGGCACAAGACCCGTCCCCTGACGGACGCCCCTCATCGCCTGGCCATGGCGCGGCTGGCGTTCGAGGGCTTGCCGGGTGTCGTGGTGGACGACCGCGAGATCCGCCGCGCCGGCCCGTCCTACACGCTGGACACGCTGCGTGAACTGCAGGCCGAGCAGCCGCAGGCCGAGTTGTTC
>JAJZUZ010000263.1 GCA_021845965.1 Pseudomonadota bacterium
GTGAACATCAAGGAGCGGCTCGATTTCTCCTGTGCGCTGTTCGATGCGGCGGGCAACCTCATTGCCAATGCGCCGCACATGCCGGTGCACCTGGGCTCGATGGGCGAGAGCATCAAGACCGTGATCCGCGAGAACGCGGGGGCGATGCAGCCGGGCGACGTCTATGTGCTCAACGACCCCTACCACGGCGGCACGCACCTGCCGGATGTGACGGTGATCACGCCGGTCTACCTGGACGGCAGGACGGAACCGACGTTTTATGTCGGCTCCCGAGGTCACCAGGCGGACATCGGCGGCACCACGCCCGGCTCCATGCCGCCGTTCTCGACGCGCATCGAGGAAGAGGGTGTGCAGATCCAGAACTTCAAGCTCGTGGACCGCGGCGTGCTGCGCGAGGCCGAGATCCTGGCGCTGCTGGCCAGCGGGGAATATCCCAGCCGCAACCCGCAGCAGAACCTGGCCGACCTGAAGGCGCAGATCGCCGCCAACGAGAAGGGCGTGCAGGAGCTTCGCCGGATGGTGGCGCAGTTCGGGCTGGACGTGGTGCAGGCCTATATGCGCCACGTCCAGGACAACGCCGAGGAGTCGGTGCGCCGCGTGATCACGCGTCTGAAGGACGGCCAGTTCACCCTCCCGCTGGACAACGGCGCGCAGATCTGCGTGGCGATCCGCGTCGACGCGCAGAACCGCAGCGCGGAGATCGACTTCACGGGTACCAGCCCGCAGCAGAGCAACAACTTCAACGCGCCCACGGCCGTGTGCATGGCGGCGGTGCTCTACGTCTTCCGCACCCTCGTGGACGACGACATCCCGCTCAATGCCGGCTGCCTGAAGCCGCTCAAGGTCATCATCCCGCCGGGCTCCATGCTCAATCCCAACCCGCCGGCCTCGGTGGTGGCGGGCAATGTGGAGACCTCGAGCTGCATCACCAACGCGCTGTATGGGGCGCTGGGCGTGATGGCGGCCAGCCAGTGCACGATGAACAACTTCACCTTTGGCAATGCGACGTACCAGTACTACGAGACGATTTCCGGTGGCAGCGGGGCCGGGGAGGGTTTCAACGGAACCAGCGTGGTGCAGACCCACATGACCAATTCCCGCCTCACGGACCCCGAGGTGCTGGAGTTCCGCTTCCCGGTACGCCTGCTGGGCTACGAGATCCGTCAGGGCTCGGGCGGTGCCGGCCGCTGGCGTGGTGGCGACGGCGGTGTACGCCGGCTGCAGTTCCTGGAGCCCATGACGGCCGGCATTCTCTCCAACGGCCGCCGGGCGGGGGCCTTCGGCATGGCCGGCGGCCAGCCGGGGCAGCCGGGCGTCAACCGCGTGGTCCGCGCTGACGGGACCGTCGAGACGCTGGCGCATATCGGCCAGACACAGATGCAGGCGGGCGATGTGTTCGAGATCCACACACCGGGCGGTGGGGGCTATGGGGCAGCCTGAGGGGCAACTACACTTGCGGTTTTGACGTCGTTCGTGTTTCTCAGATGGAGCTGTTCATTCCCCTGCTGCTCGCCTTCGTCGGCGTGCAGTACCTCAAAGGCCAGGACCAGCGCGCGCGCATCGCGCTGCTGGGGCGTTACCTCGGCAAGTACCAGGTCGAGCGCCTGATGGAGAGCCTGAATGCGGGCTATATGCGCGCGCTGGACGAAGCCGACCCCGAGCGCCGGGCACAGATCTGGAGCATGCTGGGCACGGCGGAGACGGAGCTGGCCGAGCAGTTCCGCCGTTTCGTGGAGGACTTCGCCAAGGTCTGGGGCGACAAGACGCAGGTCAGCACCTTGCGGCTGGCCGTGCCCTATGCCACCAAGCTGTTTCCCCGGGCCGCGTTTGACCTGCGGCACGTGCTGGCCATCCACGCCAACGGCATTGCCGCGACGGTGGAGAACCGCCGCCAGCTGTCGCAGCGCGACAAGGCCTACACGCTCACGGCGGAGATGCTGTTGATGCAGCACAGCTGTCACTGGTACTGCCGTTCGCGGGCGGTGGCGTCGGCGCGCATGCTGGCGCGCCACCAGACCAGCCATGCCCAGCTCATCGCGTCGGTGTCGCCGGAAACGCGCGAGGCCTACTGCCGATTGACGGGGTGCTGAGACTGGCGCGCCTGCAGTGTTTGCATTTTGAAACGGCGTGGTGACGGGAACTCCCGGTAGACTTTGCTCATCTCAAAACTGCCTTGTGTTTCAGGAGTGAATATGCAGTTCTCGAAGAAATCCCTCATTCTCATTGCGGCAGCGCCGCTGGTCCTGGCCGGCTGCGCCAGCAAGCTCATCGGCGAGCGCGTCGGTGCCGATCAGGTGGTGGTGGCCGAGCCGGCCCAGGTGGCCAGCTGCAAATCGCTGGGCCGCACGACGGTCAGCGTGCTGGCCAATGTGGGCCCGATCACGCGCAGCGCCGAAGCGGTGGAAGAAAACCTGGTCCAGATGGCACGCAACGAGGCCATCGACAAGGGCGGCGATACGGTGGTCAAGGGCAGCTCGATGAAGTATGGCGAGCGCATGTTCGAGATCTTCAAGTGCAAGCCCTGAGCTGAGCGGGCCAGCAGGAAAGAAGGCCGGCGGGCGTGAGCCCGGCCGGCCTTTTTCATGGGTGCGCAGCCGCTCAGGCCTTGCCGGCCAGCCACTGCACGTATTTCGACGTGCCGGTCTGCACGTCGGCAAAGGCGTGCTGGCAGCCGATGGCGCGCAGGCGCGTCAGGTCGGCCTGGG
>JAJZUZ010000040.1 GCA_021845965.1 Pseudomonadota bacterium
GGATCATGGCGGCCCGCTCTCCTCGGCCGTCATCAAGGAGTTCGGTCTCTACCCGCCCGGTGAGGTAGTCAAGCTGGCCTCCGGCGAGATCGGCGTTGTCGTACATCGAACCGACAACGTGAAGTCCCCCATCGTGGCGGCCATCACAGACTCCATGGGGAACGCCACCGTGCACACCGTCACGCGCGACACTTCGCAGGCGGCCTACGCCATCACCGGCAGCGTGGCCGACAAATCCCAGGTCGCGCGCATGCCGCCCGAGCGCGTCTATGGCTACGGCAACCTCCCGCCGTCCGACGCCGCCGACCAGAACGCCCCTACGGGCGCCGGCGGCACGCATCCGTCGGCCGTCTGAGCCGCGGCGGCGTCAGCGCCAGGCCGGCGCCGCGCGCAGCGCCTTGGCCGCGCCCTCACCGATGGAGGCGCCGAAGCGCTTGACCAGCCGCTCGGCCACGTTCTCGCGCCGCGTGTAGTCCACGATGTCTTCGGCTTTCACGACGTCGCGCGCCACGTACTCCAGGTTGCCGTAATGGTCCGCCAACCCCAGGTCGATGGACTGCTGTCCGGTCCAGAACAGGCCACTGAACATCTCGGGCGTCTCTTTCAGGCGCTTGCCGCGCCCTTCCTTGACCACGTTGATGAACTGTCTGTGGATCTGGTCCAGCATGGCCTGCGCGAAGGCGCGCTGCTTCTCGGTCTGCGGGCTGAAGGGGTCGAGAAAACCCTTGTTCTCCCCCGCCGTCATCAGGCGGCGCTCGATCCCCAGCTTGTCCATCAGGCCCGTGAAGCCAAAGCCGTCCATCAGCACGCCGATGCTGCCCACGATGCTGGCCTTGTCCACGTAGATCTGGTCGGCCGACACGGCGATGTAATAGGCAGCGGAGGCGCAAGCCTCTTCCACCACGGCATAGACCGGCTTGTGATGCTTGGCCTTGAGGCGACGGATCTCGTCGTTGATGATCCCCGCCTGCACCGGACTGCCGCCGGGCGAATTGATCAGCAGCACCACGGCCTGCGCGCCATGGTCCTCGAAGGCCGCGCGCGCCGCCGAGACGATGAGATCGGCGCTGGCCTCGCTGTCGGCAGAGATTTCACCCTTGATTTCGACCAGGGCCGTGTGGCGCAGGCTGGTGGTGGTGCCACGCTCCTGCCCGGCGATCAGCCACACGATCACCAGAAACACGGCCAGCCAGCCCAGCCGGCTGATGATCTTCCAGCGGCGCGCTGCCCGCTGTTCCTCCAGGGCCGCGAAGGCCAGCTTCTCCAGCACGGCGCGCTCCCAGCCGGGGGCGTCCGCCGTGGCGGGACGGTGGTCGGGAAGCTGCGGCTCGCCGCCGTCGGGGCCAGATTGCTCGGTCATGTCAGAACTCAACAGGTTTCAGGTTGTAGGCAGTATGCCAGTGCACGACGCCATCGCGCTCGCTGAGGGCAATCTTGTGCAAGCCGCCGCGGCAGGGGCCGCCGCGACACGCGCCGCTTTCGGGCGCATACAGGGCACCGTGGGTGGCACAGATCAGCCACTGGCCGGTCGTGTCGAAGAAATGGTTGGGCTGATAGTCCAGTTCCATGGCCACGTGCGTGCAGCGGTTCACATAGGCATGCACCTGGCCTTCATAGCGGATCGCAAAGGCGCGGCAGGTCTGGCCGCCAAAGACGACGTCAAAAGGCACGGCCAGACCACCGTCGACCAGCTCCGACACGTTGCACAAGGGGATGAATTCGACCTCGTCCATCGGCATCAGGCATGCTGCAGCAGCCAGTCATGCAGTTCGCGCACCGAATGGGCCACGTGGCGCGGCTGCAGCGCATGGAAGGCTCCCGGCTCGTGCGCACCGTAGCTCACCCCCACGCTGGCACAACCGGCGTTGAGTGCCATCTGCAGGTCGTGCGTGGTGTCGCCGATCATCAGCGTGCGCCCGGGCTCCACGCCGAATTCGCGCATGAGCTCGTGCAGCATGCGCGGGTGCGGCTTGCCCGCCGTCTCGTCAGCGGTGCGGGAACCGTCGAACACGCCCTTGAGCTGCACAGTGTGCAGCACCTCGTCCAGGCCGCGGCGGCTCTTGCCCGTGGCCACAGCCAGCCAGTGATGCCGCCCCTTCAGGTCGGCCAGCAATTCCAGGACACCGTCGAAGAGGCTGAGATCGTTCTGATGCGCCGTGTAGTGGAAACGGTAGCGCTCGCCCAGCAACGGGTACTTGTCGGGCGGTACATCAGGAGCGGCATGCGCCAGGGCCTGCGTCAGGGCCATGCCGATCACGTAGGCGGCATCCTTGTCGCTCGGCACGGTGCCGCCGACATCGCGGACCGCGGCCTGGATGCTGCGCGTGATGATGGCGGTCGAATCGAACAGCGTGCCATCCCAGTCGAAGGCAATCAGGTCAAATTGGCGGGGTCGGAACGACATGGCTCAATGATGCTCGGGGATGACCTGCGCCAGGAACTGCTCCAGCTCCGGCGGCAGGGCGGCCAGCAACTCGATGCGTTCGCCGCTGACCGGATGGTTGAACTGTAAGCGCCAGGCGTGCAGGAACATGCGCTTGAGTGGCACCTGCCCCTGCGCGGCGCCGGGTTTCTGCAATGCCTTGTTCAACTCGAAGTCACCGTACTTGTCGTCGCCCACGATAGGCAGGCCCTCGGAAGCCAGGTGCACGCGGATCTGATGCGTGCGGCCGGTCTTGATGGTGACCTCCAGCAGGCTGTAGCCGTCCGCGGCCGGCAGCACCGCACCACCGGAGCGGGATCGCACCTTGACCAGCGTGACGGACTTCATGCCGTCCGGGTCATCCCGCGCGACCACCTTCACCCGCCGCTCCCCGTCATCCAGCAAGTATTTATGCAGAGGCTTGTCCAGCACCTTCTTGTTCAGCGGCCATTGCCCGGCCACCAGGGCCAGATAGGTCTTGCCGGTCTCGCGCTCGCGAAACTGGTCCTGCAGGGCCTTCAGCGCGCTGCGCCTCTTCGCCACCAGCAGGATGCCGCTGGTTTCGCGATCGAGCCGGTGCACCAGCTCCAGAAACTTGGCCTGCGGCCGCGCCATGCGCAGCTGTTCGATGAGGCCAAAGCTCACCCCCGAGCCGCCATGCACGGCTACGCCGGCCGGCTTGTCCACGGCCAGCACGGCTTCGTCCTCGAACAGCACCGGGAATTCGCGCGCCGGCGCACCGCGTGCCACAAGACTCGCCTGGGCGGCCATGGCCTCGGCCTTGGCGGTGGCACGTTCGGACCGGCGCACCGGGGGCACGCGCACCAGATCGCCCGCCATCACCCGCATATCTGCGGCGGCGCGGCCTTTGTTAACCCTCACTTCGCCACTTCGGATGATGCGGTAGACATGGGTCTTGGGCACGCCCTTGAGCTGGCGCAGCAGAAAATTGTCCAGGCGCTGGCCCGCCGATTCGGCATCGACTTCGACGATCTGAACCTGGGGGCTGTCGGACGACGATTTGCCCCCTATAATGTGTTTCACTAGCGTTACGCCGTAAGTGGTTGATTTGTCTGGAGTTTAGTCCACATGACACCACCGGCCGCGTTAGCAGGTCGATGTCACCGACCACCCGACACGCAAACCACAAGCCAAAGCTTGCCGTGGCCTGCCGGGCGGAAGGCGCAACCGATGCATTGAAACACCGAACGGAATACCCAGTGCTGTCAGCTGCAAGCTGGCAGCCGGATCGAAGCGAAATGTTTGTGTTGATGAGTCTGATTCTCAGGTGCCTGGGGTGCGTACGCGCGCTGTTCAGCGGCACGGATCAGCCGTCAGTGCCCGCAATGCGGGCAGCCCGGGCCGCCAAGTTGGTGACGGCCCCACATGCACCACCCCTCGCCCCCATCCACGCGCCTATGCCGCGACTCACGATCTGAGTCTGCGGTTCTCCGGCAATTCCATCCGTTTCAAAGCGTCAGTTCCGGCATCGTTGGCCCGCCATGAGCGGGTGTGTGCAGATGCACTGATGTAAAGGAAGAACATCCATGAAACGGATGCTGATCAACGCCACGCAGGCTGAAGAGCGCCGCCTGGCCATCGTCGACGGGCAGAAGCTCCTCGACTACGAAATCGAGATCGAAGGGCGCGAGCAGCGCAAGGGCAACATCTACAAGGCCGTCGTCACGCGCGTCGAGCCTTCGCTGGAAGCCTGCTTCGTCGACTACGGCGAGGACCGCCACGGTTTCCTGCCCTTCAAGGAAATCTCCCGCCAGTATTTCCAGCAGGGTGTCTCCGTCAGCCAGGCCAAGATCCAGGACGCCATCAAGGAAGGCCAGGAGCTGCTGGTGCAGGTGGAGAAGGAGGAGCGCGGCAACAAGGGCGCGGCACTGACCACCTTCGTCTCGCTGGCCGGCCGCTATGTGGTGCTCATGCCCAACAACCCGCGCGGTGGCGGTGTCAGCCGCCGCATCGAGGGGGATGACCGCGCCGAGCTGAAAGAAGCGCTGGACCAGCTGGAGTACCCCAACGGCATGTCCATCATCGCGCGTACCGCCGGCATCGGCCGCAGCGCGCCCGAGCTGCAGTGGGACCTGAACTACCTGCTCAAGCTGTGGACCGCCATCGACGGCGCCGCCAAGGGCGGCAAGGGCGCCTTCCTGATCTACCAGGAATCGAGCCTCGTCATCCGCGCCATCCGCGATTACTTCAACAGCGACATCGGCGACATCCTGATCGACACCGACGACGTGTACGAGCAGGCGCAGCAGTTCATGGCGCACGTCATGCCCGAGCATGCCGCGCGCGTGAAGCGCTATCGTGACAACGCGCCGCTGTTCAGCCGCTTCCAGATCGAGCACCAGATCGAGTCGGCCTACGCCCGCACCGTGACCCTGCCCTCGGGCGGCGCCATCGTGATTGACCACACCGAGGCCCTGGTCTCGGTGGACGTCAATTCGGCGCGCGCCATCAAGGGCAGCGACATCGAGGAGACCGCCACCCGCACCAATCTGGAAGCCGCCGACGAAGTGGCTCGCCAGATGCGCCTGCGCGACCTTGGCGGCCTGATCGTGATCGACTTCATCGACATGGAGGAGAGCAAGAACCGCCGCGAAGTGGAAAACCGCCTGCGCGACGCGCTGCGCCAGGACCGCGCCCGCGTGCAGTTCGGCACCATCAGCAAGTTCGGCCTGATGGAGATGAGCCGCCAGCGCCTGCGCCCGGCTCTCTCCGAAGGTGCTTCCATCCCCTGCCCGCGCTGCGGCGGCTCCGGCCACATCCGCGACACCGAAAGCTCGGCACTGCAGATCCTGCGCATCATCCAGGAAGAGGCCCAGAAAGACAACACCGCCGCCGTGCACGTGCAGGTGCCGGTGGACGTGGCCTCCTTCCTGCTCAACGAGAAGCGCAACGAGATCACCAAGATCGAGCTCAAGCAGCGCCTCAACGTGCTGATGGTGCCCAACAAGTCGCTCGAAACCCCGAACTACAAGCTCGAGCGCCTCAAGCACGACGACCCGCGCCTGGACCACATCGAGGCCAGCTACAAGATGGCCGAGGAGATCGAGGACGCCACCGCCGTGACGCGCCGCTCGCAGGAGCCAACCAACAAGCAGACGCCGGTCATCAAGGGCGTGCTCCCCGATGTGCCGGCTCCGGTCACGCCGCCCAAGCTGGTGGCTGAGCCCGCCAGGCCGGCCGCACCGCGCGCCGAGGCCCCCGCCAGCACGGGCTTCGTCGGCTGGCTCAAGGGCCTGTTCGGCGCCAAGCCGGCTGCCGTCGAAGCCCCCAAAGCGGCCGAGAAGAAGGAAGAGCGCCGCGAGGGCCGCGGCGGCCGAGGTGGTCGCGAAGAAGGTCGCGGTGGCCGCGGTCGCGGCGGCCGCGGTGAACGGGGCGAGCGCGGTGAACGCGGCGGCCGTGGCGAGCGCGGCGAACGCCCGGGCCAGGCCGAACAGCGCGCCCCGCAGACGGCGGAAGCCGGCACCGAACAGCGCCCGGAACGCGCGCCGCGCGGCGGCGAACAGCGCCCCCGCGGTGAACGCGGTGAACGCGGTGAACGCGGTGAACGCGGTGAACGCGGCGAACGTGCGGAACGTGGCGAACGCCAGGAGCGTGGCGAGCGCGCTCCGCGGGGTGAGCGTTCGGAGCGCACCGAACAGCAACAACGTGGCGAGCCCCGCAGCGAACGCGGTGAGCGCGCCGAACGTGGTGAGCGCCGCCCCGAGCGCGGCCCGCGCCCGGAAGCTGAGCGTCGCCCGGCTGAGGACGTGGTGCGGGCACCGCAGGAAGCCGTGCCGACGCAGGCGGCCGAAGCCATGACGGCGATCGAGGCAGCGGCCGAGGCACGCCCGGAAGGGGAAGGCAATGGTCAACGCGACCAGCGCCGCTCACGCGACCGCTACGGCCGCGACCGCCGCGAGCGCAGTGAACGCCAGGAGCGTCCGGCCGCGGAAGGAACCATGCCTGCCGCTGCCGTCGCCGTGGAAAGTGCCCCGGCACCGCAAGCCGAGGTTCGGCCTGCGGCCGCCCCCGCAGCGGCCGCACCGGCGGCGCGCGAATTGCCGCGTGTACGCGCCTACACCCTGCCGCTGGACGACCTGAACCAGGTCGCCAGCACCGCCGGTCTGCAGTGGGTCAACTCAGACGCCGACAAGGTAGCCACCGTCCAGGCCGCCATTGCCGCCGAGCCCAAGCCGGTCCACGTGCCGCGTGAGCGGCCCGCCCCCGTGGTGATCGACGAGGGTCCGCTGATCCTGGTCGAGACCCGCAAGGATCTGCGGGAGATGAAGTTGCCTTTTGAGCAGGGTTCTGCTCAAGGTTGAGTCTCTGCACTCGCAGTCGGAAAAGCCACCTTCGGGTGGCTTTTTCTTTTGCTGTGTTGTGTCTTGCTGTTGCCTGCCTTGCACGGCGGGATGTGCGCCCGGCAGCGGACGAAGAAGCCCCATGGGTTTCCTCTGTCCCCGCACACCCCTTACCCCTGTCTGCGGTCCATACGGCGACGCAAGGAAAAGTACCTCGCCTGCCGGCGCGCAACCCGGCTCTCCACAACAGGAGAAACGCCGCCCGGAAAAAGAAGAGCCACCCGCAGGTGGCTTTGCGCGTGAATCAGCAAGACGGTTCAGAACACGTCCACCGACCCGGTTCGCGCCGTCTCACCGAAGAGCCCGCGGCGCACCAGGTCCAGGTGGCTGCAGACCTTGTTGCGGCCGTTCTTTTGCGCGAAATCGATCGCCTGCTCGGTGCGCTCCAGGGCCGTGCTGGGGGAGTCGTCGGCCAGCACACGCGTGAAGCCGGCGCTGACGGTGACACGCCCGACCTGCGGGAAGTTGTAGCGTTCGACATTGGCGCGCAGACGCTCGAAGGCGCCGAGGGCCAGGGATTCTTCGGGGCAGTGGAACAGCACGGCGAACTGCTCGCCGCCAAAGCGGTAGAGCCGGTCGTGGGTGCGGAAGGTGCTGTTCATGATGCGTGCCACCAGCAGCGTGACCTCTTCCATGATGAGGTGGCCGTGGCGGTCATTGAGCAGATGGAAGTTGTCGATGACCACGGTGCCGAGCCAGTAGTTGGGCGGCACCCGGTGCCGGCGCTCCTTGCCGGCAGCAGGCTCGTTGCCGGCCTGCTCCATGATGCCGTCGAGCTCCTCCAGCACGGCGCTGTAAAAGGTGTCGTCCAGCGATTTGCGGTTGAGCAGGCCGGTGAGCGCGTCGCGGTCACTGTAGGCCAGCAGGGTGTACATGTTGCGGTAGATGTGGTGCAGCTGGTCGATGACCTGCCTGTCCTCCGCAGCCAGCACGCCCGCGGCGTGGATCTCGATCACCCCCTGCTCGTCGTCGGCGCGCGAGTCGGCAAACAGCGGCAGATAGTAGATGCGCGGCCCGTCCTCACCCGCCCACGCCACTTCGATCTCCTGCCGGCCGCGCAGGCTGCGCAGGCGGTCGTAGGCCTCGTCGAGCTTGGGCAGGCTGTAGAAGTCGATACGCAAGGGATCCACCACCTTACCCCCGCCGCGCGCATCGAGCGAGACGATGTCCAGCCAGCGCTTCTCGTTGTCCTCGCTGGTGACGCGCGCCACCACGACGCGCTGGATCGGCACCAGGTCAATCAGCGCCTTGGCCAGGGTCAACTCCAGCAGGTCGCGATCCCGGTGATCGGTGAGCTTGATCAGGTGTTCGGTCAGGGTCGCCATAGTGCGACCCATGATAGCGGGGAACGGGCACAACGCAACCCCCACCCGGATCGGGGGCCGGACCGCGCCGTCAGCCCTGGGCCGCCTTGCGCCAGGCGTCCAGCGCGGCGGCGCTGTCCTCGCGTTGCTCCGCCAGCCGGGCCAGCGCACTCCAGGCGCGCCGGCGCAGCTCCTCGTCAGCCAGCTGGGTCAGGGCCTGGCGCAGCATCTGTTGCGCCTTGCCCCACAGGCTCAGGTGCATGCAGGCAACACCCGCCAGGTACTGCAGCAAGGGTTCACGCGGGTTGGCCATCTGGGCCGCCTCGATGCGTGCCAGCCAGGCGGCATCGGGCTGGCCCGGCGTCAGACTGAAGCCGCGTTCGAGCAGCAGCACCAGACGCAGACGCAGTTCCTGGGGCAGCGTGGAGGCCGGACGCACCAGTTGTTCCCACACCGGCAGCAGCCACTGTTGCACCAGCGTGAAGTCGCCCTGCAGGGCCAGCATGCGCTCGCCCGCCTGCAACGCCACTTCCGGGATGCCGCGCTCGTTCTCGTCGAGCTGGCCCCACACCTTCTGCAGTTGGCCGGCGTCATGGACGTTGCGCACCAGTTCGGTGGCCAGCCCGCGCACGATGCTGCGGCTGGCGCCTTCGGAGAAGGCGCGGTGCTTGCCGAGCAGGCGGGCCGTCTCCAGCGCCAACAGGGTCTGGCCGGCCAGGCGTGCCACCTTGAGACGCAGACGCAGTGCCAGCGTGCGGCGCGCCACACCCTGCGGCAGCTCGTCCAGGCGCAGCAACGCCGACTGCATGTCGCGGTCGTCGCAGGCCCAGCGCGCCGCGCGCAGCTGCACGCCCTCGCGCACCTCCTGCGCATCGCGCCGCGCGGACTCGGTCAGCTCCAGCGCCAGGCGCGCATGCTCGTCCCGCCCCGACCGATCGCTGAGTGCGTGCGCCGATTCCGCCGCCAGCAGGTGCGCCATGGCCACCAGGCGTGTGCTCTGGGTCGGCGCCTGTTCGCTGCGCACCAGCGTCTCGGTCTGTGCCACCACGCTTTCGGCCGCCTTGCGGGCACGCAAATAACGCCCCGCCGTCAGATGCGACAGGGCATCGAACAGGCCCTGCTGCAACACGCGTTCCTGGTGGCGCGCGCGCCAGCGGCGCGCCTCACCCGGCAATGCCAGCAGCAACAGCAGGCCACGCAGCGCCGCATAGACAAGAAAGAAAGCGGCCAGCAGCGCCAGCAGCACCAGATTGAGGGAAAGGTCGATGCGATAAGGCGGCCAGAACAGCGTGACGGTGCTCTGGTTGTTACCCGCGAACAAGGCGACCGTCGCCGCGATCGCGAACAGGAGCAGGAACCAGAAGACGTTGCGCATGGGCCGTGGCTCGGTCTGCGTCCTAGCGCCCCGCCGCCGCGGTGGCCAGCGCAGCCAGCGTGTCATCCACACGCGGCAGCTCCAGCGTCTTCATCTGCTCCAGCATCTGCTGCAACAGGCCGGCAGCCGCGCGCGTGCGGCGCGAATTGCCGTCGAAATACTTGTTCAGCGCGGCCGCGGCCTTGCGCAGGTCGGCTCGCGCGGCCTCGGGCTGGCGTGCCAGCAAACCCAGCCGGGCATTGAGCAGCACCAGCTTGAGGTTCTCGCGCAGGAAGAAGGACTGTTCCGGCGCCAGCAGCACGGCCTCCGGCTGGTCGATGCGGCTCACCCGCACCAGGCCACGCAGTTCGTCCCACGCCAATTGCAGCGCCTGCCGCCAGCGGCTCCCCAGGTCTGCTTGCGCCGCCGGCGTGGCTGTCTCGCGGGCCGGCGCCGGCCCGCTGGCCACGGCGTTGGCCAGCGGCAGCTCGTCCACCAGCCCCACCAGCTCGTCCAGGCGGGCTAGCAAGGTCGGCGTGTCCGACAAGGGCGCGGCCTTGATGCGCGCCGCGTCGCGCGCCAGGGCGCGCTGCAGCGGCGCCAGCCGCGCCTGCGGCACGCGCTGCACACGCTGCTCCGCTGTCTTCAGCGCCGCCAGCAGCGGCTCCACGCTGCCGGTCAGCTGCGCCTGCTGTTGTGCCAGACGGATGGCGGACTCGATGTCCACCACCAGGTTCTCGTCGCGCGAACGCGAGAGGCTCTGCATCAGTTCGTCCAGCTGCGAGCGTTGCAGCGCCACTTCGCCCAGGCGGGCCTCCATCACGGCCTGGCGGGCGGCCAGCTCGCGCTGCTGCTCCTGCGCCTGCCGCGCCAGCGCACGCGCCTCGGCCGCACTGGTGCCCACATCGGCGCTCTGGCGCGCCAGCTGGTCCTGCAGACGAGACTGCCGGTCCCACAACAGGACGCTCAACAGCAAGGCCAGCGCCGCAACGGCGCCCAGCACCAGAACCTGCCGGCGCGAGGCAGCCGCCGCCGGCACCGTGGCGGTGTCGACCGGCTGCTGGCCGGCCACCGCAGACGTGGCAACGGGGGGCGGCTCGGGGCTGCCGGGAGGGGGCGCTTGAGGCTCGGGACTCATTGCATCGATTCTATCGAGGCACGGATATCGGCCAAGGCCGGGCGTGACTCGCGCACCACGGCAAAGCCAGCCTGGCGGGCGGCCTCGGCAATGCGTGCGTGCGTGGCAATGGCACGTGCCGCGCGCCAGTCCTGCTGCGGCAGGCAGGCCCGCAGGTTGTGCACGGCCTCGCTGCTGCTGAACAGCCAGACCGCGCCGTCGCCGGCCGCGTTGCGCGCCAGCTGCAGCTGCGCCGCGTCCAGCTGCGGCAATTGACGCTGGTAGCTGGCCACCAGGTCCACCGCGCCGCCGGCTTGCGTCACCTGGCGCGCAAACCAGTCGCGCCCCGCCCCCTGGCTGCTGGCACCGTCGGCCGCGTCCGCACCGCGCACGATGAGCACGCGCGAACCCGGCCCGATCGCCCGGCCGACGATCTGCCACAGGGCCTCGGAATCAAACTGCGGCGCATCGGCCGGCGGTGCATCGACGCGCTGTGGCGGTACGCCCGCAACGAGCAGGGCCTTGTGGGTGCCGGGCCCGGTCGCCCAGGCGCGCGGGCAGCCGGCAGCCGCGGCGAAGCCCGCGGCGTCGGCCGGCCGGGCAGCGAAGAAACCCGCCACCGCGTTGGCGCTGACGAACATCACACCCTGGTAATCGCCCAAGTGGCGCCAGACGCGCTGCACGGCCGCCGGATCGGGCGGCGGACCGATGGCGATCAGCGGCAGCGCCACCGCCTCATGGCCGGCCTGCCGCAGCGCCTGCACCCAATCCTGCGCCTCGCGCGGCGGGCGGGTGACGATGATGCGCATGCCTGGGCCAGCCCCGCTCAGTGCTGGTCAGGGTCAAGCGCGCCGCCGGCGCGCACCATACCCTCTTTCAGGCGCGCGGCAACCGCCGTGCCGAGCTCTTCGGCCGCCGCCAGGTCGGCCGAGGCGGCTGCGGCATCAGCGCGCACCAGCGCCACGCGACCGTCCGGGTCGCCCCAGGCGGCCTTGATGGCGAGGTAGCCGCCGTCCAGCGTGGCATAGGCCGCCAGCGGCATGGAACAGCTGCCGCCCATGGCGCGGCTCACCGCGCGCTCGGCTGCCACCCGCAGCCAGGTGCCCTGATGCACCAGGGGAGCCAGTGCCTCGGCCACATCCTTGCGCTCGCTGCGGATCTCGATGCCCAAGGCCCCCTGGCCAGCGGCAGGCAGTATCTCGGCGGGTTCGAAAACGGCACGGATGCGCGCCGCCAGCCCCAGACGCTTGAGGCCGGCCGCCGCCAGCACGATGGCGTCGTACTGGCCTTCGTCGAGCTTGCGCAGGCGGGTGTCGAGATTGCCCCGCAGCGGCTCGATCTTCAGGTCCGGCCGCAGTGCGCGCAGCAGGGCCACGCGGCGCAGGCTGGACGTGCCCACCACCGCCCCGTGCGGCAGCGCAGCCAGGCTGGCGTGCTTCGGCGACACGAAGGCATCGCGCGGATCCTCGCGCTCCATCACGCAGGCGAGGGCAAAACCCTCGGGCAGCTCCATGGGCACGTCCTTGAGCGAGTGCACGGCCAGGTCGGCGCGCCCCTCTTCCAGCGCGACTTCCAGCTCCTTGACGAACAGCCCCTTGCCGCCCACCTTGCTCAGGGAGCGGTCCAGGATCTGGTCACCCTTGGTCGTCATGCCCAGCAGGGTCACGGCATGGCCCTGCTGCTCCAGCAAGGCCTTCACGTGCTCGGCCTGCCAGAGTGCCAGGCGGCTCTCACGGGTTGCAATGGTCAGTTTCATCGGGGTGTCGGGTCAGATGGGAAAACCGCCAATTCATCAGTTACAGAGGATGGACATATCAGCGGGCGCGCGATGCTAGCATGCATCGCGCTGACTTTGTTTCACAACACGCCACGATACACCACCATGCCTGCCCCCGCCGCCCGCACCAAAGACAATGAACGCCCCCTGGTCGAAGACATCCGCCTGCTGGGCCGCATCCTGGGTGATGTGATCCGGGACCAGGAAGGCAGCGAGGCCTTCAACCTGATCGAGCAGATCCGCAAGCTGTCGGTCGCCTTCCGGCGCCACGACGATGCCGAGGCCGACAAGACCCTGAAGAAGCTGCTCAAGGGCCTGAGCGACGACCAGACGGTGAGCGTGATCCGCGCCTTCACCTATTTCAGCCATCTGGCCAATCTGGCCGAGGACCGCCACCACATCCGCCGCCGCGCGGTGCACGAGCGCGCCGGCAACGAGCAGGAAGGCAGCATTGCCGTGGCGCTGTCGCGCCTGCGCTGGGCCGGCATCACGCCCAAGACCATCGCCAACACGCTGGCGCACAGCTACCTGTCGCCGGTGCTCACGGCGCACCCGACCGAAGTGCAGCGCAAGAGCATCCTGGACGCCGAGCGCGCCATCGCCCGCCTGCTGACCGAACGCGACGAGATCAAGGCGCGCGCCGTCGGCGTCGATCCGCGCAAGGACATGCTGACGCCGCGCGAGCTGGCGGCCAACGAGGCCCAGCTGCGTGCCCGCGTGCTGCAGCTCTGGCAGACCCGGCTGGTACGCAGCAGCAAGCTGATGGTGGCCGACGAGATCGAAAACGCGCTGAGCTACTACGAGCCCACCTTCCTGCGCGAGATCCCGGCCATCTACGCCGACCTGGAGCGCGAACTGGGCCAGCAGCACCTGCACAGCTTCCTGCGCATGGGCCACTGGATCGGCGGCGACCGCGACGGCAACCCCAACGTGACGGCCGCCACCATGAGCATGGCCCTGGCGCGCCAGGCCGATGTGGCCCTGCGCCACTACCTGACCGAGGTGCACCTGCTGGGCGGCGAACTCTCCGTGTCCGACCTGCTGGTGGGCTGCAGCTCCGAAATGCGCCAGCTGGCCGACAGCTCGCCCGACACCAGCGAGCACCGCAAGGACGAGCCCTACCGCCGCGCCCTGATCGGCATCTACGCCCGCCTGGCCGCCACCTTGCGCGAACTGACGGGCGGCGAAGCCGCACGCCACGCCGTCGCGCCGCAGAACCCCTATGCCAGCGCCGCCGAATTCCTGGCCGACCTGAAGACCATCGAGACTTCGCTGAGCGAGCGCCATGGCGCCGCCCTGGTCGAGCAGCGCCTGCGTCCGCTGATCCGCGCGGTGGAGGTGTTCGGTTTCCATCTCGCCACGCTGGACCTGCGCCAGAGTTCGGACAAGCACGAAGACGTGGTCGCCGAACTGCTGGCCACGGCACGCATCGAGTCGCATTACGGCAAGCTCGACGAGATGGCCAAGCGCAGCCTGCTGCTGCGCCTGCTGGCCGATGCGCGGCCGCTGCGTGTGGTGGGCGCGAGCTACAGTGCCCACGCGCAGAGCGAGCTGACGGTCTTCGAGACCGCGCGCCTGATGCGCCAGCGTTACGGCACCGAAGCCATCCGCCACTACATCATCAGCCACACCGAAACGGTCAGCGACCTGCTGGAAGTGCTGCTGCTGCAGAAGGAGGTGGGGCTGATGCACGGCACGCTGGACGACAGCGCCTGCGTGGCCGACCTGATCGTGGTGCCGCTGTTCGAGACCATCGAGGACCTGCGCCAGGCCGCGCCCATCATGCGCGACTACTACGCCCTGCCCGGCATCCGCGCCATGATCCAGCGCAGCGGCGGTGAGCAGGACATCATGCTCGGCTACTCCGACAGCAACAAGGACGGCGGCATCTTCACCAGCAACTGGGAGCTGTACCGCGCCGAGATCGCGCTGGTGGCGCTGTTCGACGAACTCGCCCCCGTCCAGCTGCGCCTGTTCCACGGCCGCGGCGGTACCGTGGGCCGCGGCGGCGGCCCGAGCTACCAGGCCATCCTGGCCCAGCCCCCGGGCACCGTACGCGGCCAGATCCGTCTGACCGAGCAGGGCGAGGTCATCGCCTCCAAATACGCCAACCCCGAGATCGGTCGCCGCAACCTGGAAACCCTGGTCGCCGCCACGCTGGAAGCCACGCTGCTGCAACCCACCAAGTCCGCCGCCCCGGCCTACCTGAAGGCGGCGGAAGAGATTTCGCTCGCGAGCATGGCCGCCTACCGCAAGCTGGTCTACGAGACCGAGGGTTTTGCCGACTACTTCTTCGGCGCCACCCCCATCCGCGAGATCGCCGAACTCAACATCGGCTCGCGCCCGGCCTCCCGCAAGGCCACGCAGAAGATCGAGGACCTGCGCGCCATCCCCTGGGGCTTCAGCTGGGGCCAGTGCCGCGTCACGCTGCCAGGCTGGTATGGCTTCGGCTCGGCAGTGGAAAGCTTCCTGGACGCCGGCGGTGCCAAGGAGCAGAAGGAGCGCCTGGCGCTGCTGCAGAA
>JAJZUZ010000264.1 GCA_021845965.1 Pseudomonadota bacterium
CTTCGCCTTCCTCTGGCACCGCTTGGCCACGCGCCTGGGCCTGAAGGCCGAGGTGCTGGCCCTGCCCGGCATGGAGCACGGGGTGCCCACCAGCTGGCGCCGCGGCGTGCAGGCGGACCTGATCGAACAGCGCCTGAAGGCCGACACGCAGCACGGCATCAAGGCGGTGTGCGTGGTGCACAACGAGACCTCCACCGGCGCGACCAGCAATATCGCCGCCGTGCGCAAGGCCATCGACGCCGCCAAACACCCGGCCCTGCTGCTGGTGGACACCATCTCGGGCCTGGCCAGCGCGGACTACCGGCATGACGAATGGGGCGTGGACGTGTCCATCAGCGGCTCGCAAAAGGGCCTGATGCTGCCGCCGGGCATGAGCTTCAACGCGCTCTCGCCCAAGGCCATCGAGGCCAGCAAGAGTGCCCGCCTGCCGCGCAGCTTCTGGGCCTGGGACGAGATCATCGAGATGAACAAGACCGGCTACTGGCCCTACACGCCCAACACCAACCTGATGTACGGCCTGAGCGAATCGGCCGACATGATCCTGGGCCAGGGGCTGGAGGCGGTGTTTGCCCGCCACCAGCGCTGGGCCGCGGGCGTGCGCGCCGCGGTGCAGGCCTGGGGCCTGCCGATCCAGTGCGCGGACGACAAGGTGTATTCGCCCATCCTGACGGGCGTGATCACACCCGAGGGCGTGGATGCCGACGCGGTGCGCAAGCTGATCTACGAGCGTTTCGACTGCTCGCTGGGCACGGGCCTGGGCAAGATCAAGGGCCGCATGTTCCGCATCGGCCACCTGGGCGACACGAACGACCTGACGCTGATCGGCACCGTGGCCGCCTGCGAGATGGGCCTCAAGCTCGCCGGCGTGAAGCTGGCCGGCTCGGGCGTGCAGGCCATCATGGACTATTACGCCGGCCATCCGGCGGCCGTGCCACAGCGCAAGGCGGCGTAGGGCGTTTTTTCTGGCGGTCGCGCGGAGTCCGCCGCGCGGCTGGCCTTGTGTGTCAGTGACGGACGACCATAACGAGGAGACAAGCATGACCACCGATACCCGCAAGCCCACGGGCGTGCCCGCGCGCACCCGCCTCCATGCCCTCGCGGCCGCCGCCCTGCTGGGCGCGGGCGCCCTGCTCGGCGCCGCGCCGGCGCTGGCCCAGATCGAGCTCAAGCTCGGCCACGTGGGCGAGCCCGGCTCGCTGTTCCAGAAGAGCGCCGACGAGTTCGCCCGCCGCGCCAATGCCAGGCTCAATGGCAAGGCCAAGGTGGTGGTGTACGGCTCCAGCCAGCTCGGCGGCGACAAGGAGATGCTGCAAAAGCTCAAGCTGGGCACCATCGACATGGCCGTGCCCTCGACCGTGATGTCGTCCGAGGTGGACCTGATCGGCATGTTCGAGATGCCCTACATCGTGAAGGACCGCGCCCACATGGGCCGCATCGAGAAGGAGGTGTTCTGGCCCTCCATCGAGCCGGCCATCGAGAAGAAGGGGCTCAAGGTGCTGGCCGTGTGGGAAAACGGCGTGCGCCACATCACCAACAACAAGCGCCCGATCAAGGCGCCGGAGGACCTCAAGGGCATCAAGCTGCGCGTGCCGGAGGGCAAGTGGCGCGTGAAGATGTTCCAGGAATACGGTGCCAACCCGAGCCCGATGAAGTTCTCCGAGCTGTTCACCGCGCTGCAGACCGGCGTGATGGATGGGCAGGAGAACCCCTTCACGCAGATCTACTCGGCCAAGCTGCACGAGGTGCAGAAGTACCTCTCGCTCTCGGGCCACGTCTACACCCCGGCCTACCTGACGGTGGGCGCGCGCAAGTACGCCACCCTGCCGGAAGACGTGCGCAAGGTGCTGGAAGAGACCGCCCGGGAGACCCAGGCCTACGTGTATGAGACGGCTGCGAAGGACGAGACTGATCTGCTGGCCAAGCTCAAGCAGAGCGGCATCCAGGTCAACGAGGTGAACAAGGACGCCTTCATCGCCGCCAGCAAGCCCATCTATGACGAGTTCGGCAAGGAAGTCGCCGGCGCCAAGGCGCTGATCGACAAGGCCGTGGCCCTGGGCAAATAAGAGCGAAGGCGGACTGCACATGCAAGAGAACGCGACGCAAGCGGGCGCCGACGCCCTGGGCCGTTTCCGCCAGCGCTACGGCCTGGTGCTGGAATGGGTGGTGATGGTGCTGATGATCGTGCTCGCCGTCGAGGTGACGCTGGGCATCGCCTTCCGCACCTTCGGGCAGGCACTGGTGTGGTACGACGAGGTGGCCTCGGTGCTGCTGGCCTGGCTGACCTTCTACGGCTCGGCCCTGGCCTCGGTCAAGCGCGGCCACATCGGCTGCCCGGAGGTGGTCGACCAGCTGCCGCCGGGCGCGAAGCGCTGGCTGGGCATCGCGGCGCAGCTGCTGGTGCTGGCCTTCTTCGCCCTGCTGGGCTGGGTGGGCGCCTCCATCCTGCCCATCCTGGCCGGTGACGCGCTGGTGAGCCTGCCCTGGGTGCCGATGAGCTATGTGCAGTCCGTCATCCCGATCTCCTCGGCGCTGATCCTCGTCGCCGAAACCCTCAACCTGATCGACCTGCTGCGCCAGCGCAGCGCGGCCGCGTCCACGCTGGCCGAAGGCCTGCACTGAAAGACGGAGCATCCATCCATGTCCACGATGTTCGTCCTGTTCGGTGCCGTGCTGCTGCTGGTGCTGATCAA
>JAJZUZ010000041.1 GCA_021845965.1 Pseudomonadota bacterium
TGACCTTCTCCAAAGGCATGCCGGTCAATGTGCCGCAGGAGCGCCCTGAAGAAAAGCGCATGTACGAGCTGGGCAAGCAGGCCTTCTTCTACCGCGCCGGCCCCTATGACTTCTCCTGCGCCACCTGCCACAACGCGGATGACAAGCGCATCCGCCTGCAGGGGCTGCCCAACCTGACGAAGAATGTACCGGCCGGTCGGGCCTTCACCTCCTGGCCCGCCTATCGCGTCAGCAACAGCCAGCTTTGGCCCATGCAGCAGCGCCTGAACGATTGCCTGCGCCTGCAGCGCTTCCCTTTCCCCAAGTTCGGCTCTGAGGTCACCGTCGCACTGTCGGTCTACATGGGCGTCAACGGCAAGGGCGTGCCCTCGCTGGCTCCCACCATCAAGCGTTAAGACGGGCCAGGAGAAATCAATATGAAAAAGACTGCAATCATTCTTGCCGCCGTTTCCGCTGTGGTGCTGGCCGGCTGCGCCGCCCTCGGCGGCGACGACACCAAGGCGGCCACCAAGGACATGCTCTTCCGATCGTTCGAGACCAAGGGTATCGCCACGATCGACCGCCTGAACCAGGACGAGATCCAGGCCGCCTGCTCCGAAGCCGAGATGAACGGCAAGGAGCTGGACGAAGCAGTACGCACCCGTCTTGAAAAGGAACAGCTGGCGACCATCAAGCCGCCGTCGGACGGCAAGTATCTCGGTGATTGGACCAAGGCCGAGAAGATCGCCCAGAGCGGCGTCGGTATGGCCTGGAGCAACAAGGCCGACACCGTCAACGGCGGCAACTGCTACGCCTGCCACCAGCTGACCAAACAGGAGATCTCCTATGGTACGCTGGGGCCCAGCCTGTACCACTACGGCAAGCTGCGCGGCGTGACGGACCCCAACAGCCCGGCTGCCAGGGCCATGGTCGAGTACACCTGGGGCAAGCTGTACAACGCCAAGGCCTACAGCGCATGCACCCTCATGCCGCGCTTTGGTCATATGAAAGGCCTGACCGAGTCTCAACTCAAGGATCTCGTGGCCTATCTGCTGGATCCGAATTCGCCTGTGAACAAGTAAACACAGGTGTGCGCCGCCAGGCAAAAGGCCCCTCGCTTTCCCCGGGGGGCCTTTCTTTTTGCGCCCCCTTTTCTTTTGTTCCGAATTCAGTATCCTGATCGCTTGCGTTGACTGTTTTGATCTCTAGGTCGTTGGGAGCATATCGATGAGTTTCTTACGCATGGGCGGGGCGCTGTGCCTGTCCGCCTTTCTGACTTTCTTTGGCAACGCCGCGCATGCCCAGGCCCAGCTGATACTGGCGATCAGCGAGGGCACCTCCGGGGGACTTGATCACGCGCAGGTCATTGCCAAGTACCAGGATCTCGCCAACACCCTGGGCACGGCGCTCAAGACCAAGGTCAGCGTGGTCTTTGCGCGCGAGTTCTCCACGCTGGAAAACGGCATGAAGGAAGGCCGGTTCGATTTCGTGATGGCCCGGCCCAGCGATTACCCTGCGCGGGGCATGCGCGACAATGGTTATCACTTCGTGGCGAGCGCCAAGCCGGACGGGCAGTGCCTGATCATCGTTCCCCAGCAGTCGCCGTTGAAGAAACTGGAGGATGCGCGGGGCAAACGCTTTGTCATGCCCGAGCAGGTGTCCTACATGTCGCGCTTTTGCCGTGCCGAACTGCGCGACCATGGCATCGACCTGGCCAAGGAGAACGTGCAATACGTGCGCGAGCAGGCCGCCGTGCCGTTCTACATGGTCAACAACTTCGCTGACGTGGGCGGCGTCGCCTCCTATTCCGGTCCGGCCAAAAAGCTGGACAAGGACGGCTTTCGCATCCTGCACGGCAGCGTGACGCAGCCCTATTTTCCGCTCGTTGCGCATGCGAAGTTCAAACCCGAACAGCTCAAGGCCATCCAGCGCGAGCTGGAGTCCTTGCCCGACAAACCGGGAGGGCCCGAGCTCCTCAAGCGCATCGGCATCGCCGGCTTCGACACCGGCAGTGAGAGCCGGATGAAGGAGCTGCTGACTTGGCTGGAGAAATAGACGCGCCGCCCGGCCGGACGGGCGGGCCAGCAATTCCATACCCGGAAGTAAAAAGCGCGCGACTCTTTTAGCAGGATTCCAACCCGGCAGCCTCCGCCACCCGGGGTCTACAATCCGATTCCTCATAGAAGCAGACCGAGGAGACGGGGGCATCCGCCCCTCCCTGGCGTGCCAGCGGGCTCGGCCCCGGACTGCAGCAGGAGTTGTTAATGTCCAGTCAGACCCCGTCGTCCAACGACAAGCGCGAGCAATTGCGCCGCGCCGCGCTCGAATACCACGAGTTCCCCACCCCCGGCAAGATCGCGATCGCGGCCACCAAGCAGCTGGTCAACCAGCATGACCTGGCGCTGGCCTACACCCCCGGGGTGGCCGCCCCCTGCGAGGAGATCGCCCGGGATCCCGCCGCCGCCTACAAGTACACCAGTCGCGGGAACCTGGTGGCCGTGATCACCAACGGCACGGCGGTGCTCGGCCTGGGCGACATCGGTCCGCTGGCCTCCAAGCCGGTGATGGAAGGCAAGGGCGTGCTGTTCAAGAAGTTCGCCGGCATCGACGTCTTCGACATCGAGGTCAACGAGAAGCAGGACCTGGACAAGCTGGTCGACATCATCGCCGCGCTGGAGCCCACCTTCGGCGGCATCAACCTGGAAGACATCAAGGCGCCGGACTGCTTCTACGTCGAGCGCAAGCTGCGCGAGCGCATGAAGATCCCGGTCTTCCACGACGACCAGCACGGCACGGCCATCGTCGTCGCCGCCGGCCTGCTCAACGCGATGAAGGTCGCCGGCAAGGACATCAAGAATGTCAAGCTGGTCACCTCCGGCGCCGGCGCGGCCGCGCTGGCCTGCCTGGGCCTGCTGCTCAAGCTGGGCCTGCCGCGCAAGAACATCTGGGTGACCGACCTCGCCGGCGTGGTCTACGAGGGCCGCACCGAACTGATGGACGAGGACAAGCGCCAGTACGCGCAGAAGACCGACGCCCGCAAGCTGGCCGACGTGATCGTCGATGCGGACATCTTCCTCGGGCTGTCGGCCGGCGGCGTGCTAAAGGCCGAGATGGTCAAGCGCATGGCGGCGCGCCCCATCATCTTCGCGCTGGCCAACCCGAATCCGGAGATCGATCCGGCCGAGGCCAAGGCGGCGCGTGACGACATCATCATGGCCACGGGCCGCACGGACTACCCGAACCAGATCAACAACGTCCTGTGCTTCCCCTACATCTTCCGTGGCGCGCTGGATGCCCGGGCGTCCACCATCACGGACGAAATGGAGATCGCCGCCGTGCGCGCGATGGCCGAGCTGGCCCAGGCGGAGCAGAGCGAGGTGGTGGCTGCGGCCTATGCGGGCGAGCAGCTCAGCTTCGGCCCGGAGTACCTGATCCCCAAGCCCTTTGATCCGCGCCTGATGATCAAGATCGCCCCGGCTGTAGCCCAGGCCGCCATGGACAGCGGCGTGGCACAGAACCCGATCACCGACATGGAGGCCTACCGCGAACGCCTGCAGGCCTTCGTCTACGCCTCGGGCACGACCATGAAGCCGATCTTCATGGCCGCCAAGCGGGCCGCCAAGAAGCGGGTCGCCTATGCCGAAGGCGAAGAGGAGCGCATCCTGCGCGCGGCCCAGATCGTGGTGGACGAAGGCATTGCGCGCCCGACGCTGATCGGCCGCCCGGCCATCATCGCCCAGCGCGTGGAGAAGTTCGGCCTGCGCCTGAAGGAAGGCCAGGACTACGACGTGGTCAACGTCGAGCACGACGAGCGCTACCGCGATTTCTGGCAGACCTATCACCGCATGACCGAGCGCAAGGGCGTGACGGTCGCCATCGCCAAGATCGAAATGCGCCGGCGCCTGACGCTGATCGGTTCCATGCTGCTGCACAAGGGCCATGTGGACGGCCTGATCTGTGGCACCTGGGGCACCAACGCCATGCACCTGCAGTACGTGGACCAGGTCATCGGCAAGCGCGCCGGTGTCAACACCTACGCCTGCATGAACGCGCTGCTGCTGCCCGAGCGCCAGCTCTTCGTCGTCGACACCCACGTCAACTACGATCCGAGCGCCGAGCAGCTGGCCGAGATCACCACCATGGCGGCCGAAGAGATGATGCGCTTCGGCATCCGGCCCAAGGCCGCCCTGCTGTCGCACTCCAACTTCGGCAGCAGCAACCAGCCCAGCGCGGTCAAGATGCGCCAGACCCTGGAACTGCTGCGCGTGCAGGCGCCCTGGCTCGAGGTGGAGGGCGAGATGCATGGCGACGTGGCCCTGGACGCCGCGGCCCGCCAGGCCCTGATGCCCAACAACACCCTCGGCGGCGCGGCCAACCTGCTGGTCATGCCCAATATCGACGCCGCCAACATCGCCTACAACCTGCTCAAGACGGCGGCCGGTGGCGGCATCGCCATCGGCCCGGTGCTGCTGGGCGCGTCGCAGCCGGTGCATATCCTGACCGCCAGCACCACGGTCCGGCGCATCGTCAACATGACCGCCCTGACCGTAGCGGACGCGAACGCTTCCCGCTGAGGCCAAACCCGACAGCGAGCGCTCGCTCGAGTGAGACTACCGACGCAAGTGGCTGCCCAATATTTGGGCAGCCACTTGCTTTTTCGGGCCAGATCGGCGACACTCTCGGGCTTGAATCTTCCGGGTTTACCCGGGTGTGATAACAGGTTCGACTCATGGCACCTAGCTCAGGCATCAAGTTGGTACTCACTGGCTTTTTGCTGGCGCTAGCCATGGTGTCCACCGGCGCAAGGGCACGTGGCCCGGCCCCGGCGGACCCGTCCATGACGGTGTCGGTGGCGGAACTGCCACGCCAGGGTGTGGAAACCTATCGCCTGATACTGCAGGGCGGGCCGTTTCCGTACGAGAAGGATGGCACGGTATTTGGCAACCGCGAGCGGCAGCTCCCGGCCCGCAAGCGCGGCTACTACCGCGAATACACCGTGCCCACGCCTGGCGAGCGCAACCGGGGCATACGCCGGATTGTGTGTGGTGGGCCGCCGACGGTACCGGACGCCTGTTATTACACGGCCGATCATTACGCGAGCTTTCGCCGGATCGTGCCCTGAGGGAATCAGTGTTTTTGCCAAGAAAGTGACGCGGGGATGGAAACACCACTTCGTACCGTTAGAACCAATATCGTGCAGTCGATCCGCGCCTTCCGGGTGTCGGACTTGCAAGAGGCCGCCCAGGGTCTGGGGCATCACTTCCTGTACGCCAATCTGGCGCAGGCGCAGTCCAAGCAGGACGTGCTGGACCTCATTGCCCAGCAGTTCATGCTGCCGGCCAATGTGGGCAAGAACTTCGACGCCCTGTACGACTGCATGACCGACCCGCTGCACAAATCGGGCCCGCAACCCGGCTTCATCGCGGTGCTGGAACACATCCCGGCCAACGCCAAGTTCGACAAGGAAGCACGCGAGCAGCTGCTCGATATCTTCCGCGACGCGGCGGACTACTGGAGTGACCGCAAGGTGCCATTCCGGTGTTTCTATTCTTTTCTGTAGCCCGTTCTGCACAAGCTGGCCAAGCAGAACGGGCGAACGAGGTCAAGGCAGAGGGCGAACCCGCCGCTGCCGCAGGCGTCGAAATGGCCGAAGAGAATGGCGAAAAAATGCCGACGGACAAGCTGCTGGACGTGTCGCCGCTGGCGCTGCGCATGAGCAGCCCCTTCAACGCGGGGTATTGGTTGGCGGCGGCGTGATCGGTTGACCGCCTGAGGCGCTCACGCGCCTTCCCCCGCTCAGCCTTCGGTGGCCAGTGGGACGCACCCAGCGGCCCGGCAAAGCCGGTTCCGCGGGTGCCCTGAATCAAGCCACTGCTATCCGGCAGTGGCTTTTTTCATGCGGGTACGGCTTGGGCCAGGGCCACGTACTCTTGTACGGGCACTTCCTCGGCCCGGCGCTGCAGGTCGAAGTTGCTGCCCACGCCTTTTTCCGCCAGCCAGCGGCCGAGGGTGTGGCGCAAGATCTTGCGGCGCTGGCTGAAAGCCACTTGCACGAGCTCCTCCAGGCGCCGCACGTCCAGCTGTGGCGGCTCGGCGTAGGGCACCATGCGTACCACGGCACTGTCCACGCGTGGCGGCGGATCAAAGCTCTCTGGCGGCACGAACAGCACGTTCTCCATCGCATAGCGCCACTGCAGCATGACGCTCAGGCGCCCGTAGTCGGCCGTGGCCGGCGCCGCCACCATGCGGTCGATCACTTCCTTCTGCAGCATGAAGTGCTGGTCTTCGACCACGTGCACATGTTCCAGCAGATGGAACAGGATGGGCGTGGAGATGTTGTAGGGCAGATTGCCGACGACACGCAGCTTCGGTACCGCATGCGAACGTGCCAGCGCCGTGAAATCCACCTTCAGCACATCGGACTCGATGACCTCGAGCTGCGGATGGGCACGCAGGCGTGCGGCCAGGTCGCGGTCCAGCTCGATCACCATCAAGCGCCCCAGCCGCTCGACCAGCGGCTGTGTCAGCGCCGCCAGCCCGGGGCCGATCTCCACCATGGCCTGCCCCGGCCGCGGATCGATGGCGCGCACGATGCCGTCGATGATGGCATCGTCCGCCAGGAAGTGCTGGCCAAAGCGCTTGCGGGGAATGTGCTTCATTCTTGCGGCGGCTCGCGCAGTTCCACGTAGGCCTTGGCGCGCACTTCCTGGATCCAGGCCGCGTAGACCTCGCCGAACCTCTTTTCACGCAACATATTGCGCACCAGTTCGCGCTGCTCGCGTTCGCTCAAGGTGGCGGTGCGCCGCTCGAGCAGCTGGATGAGGTGCACGCCGAAGCGCGAGATCAGCGGCTCGCTGATCTGGCCCGGCGCCAGGCTGTCCATCACACGCTCGAATTCGGGCACGAACATGCCGGGATTCGCCCACCCCAGGTCACCGCCCTGGGCCGCACTGCCGTCCTGCGAGTTCTGGCGGGCCAGCGTCGCGAAATCGGTCTCGCCGGCCAATATGCGACGCTTGAAGTCCCTCAGCTTGGCCAGGGCCTGGGCCTCGCTGAGCTGCGTGCTGGGCACGAGCAGGATGTGGCGGGCGTGGCTCTGCGTCACTGTCGTCGGCGGCAAGCCCGGCAGGCGGCGCTCCAGCAGCTTGATGACATGGAAGCCGGCGCCCGAACGCACGAGGCCGGCAATGCCGCCTGGGGCCAAGGTACGCGTCGCATCCACGAACAAGGTGGGGTAGCGATCCACCGTGCGCAGGCCCAGCTGGCCGCCGTTGGCGCGGTCCTGCGCGTCGGAGAACTCGCGCGCCAGCGCCGCAAAATCCTCGCCCGCACGGGCGCGCTGCAGTACGCGTTCGGCACGCGCTTGCGCTTCGGCGATGGTCTGCTCGCTCGCCCCGTCGGGCACGGCAATCAGGATGTGCGCCAGGTTCAGGTACTGGCCGGTCCCGGCGCCGCTGCGCTCCTGTTGTTCGGCCAGGTACTGGTCGACATCGCTGTCGCTGACCTTCACGCGCGGCTCGACTTCGCGCTCGCGCAGGCGGGTGAGCAACAGCTGATCTCGCAGCTGCTCCCGGAATTTCTTCAGTTCCAGCCCGTCCTTCTCCAGCTGGCGATGCAACTGCTCGACGGTCAGCTGGTTCTGGCTGGCCACGTTCTGCTCGGCCTGGTCGATGGAGGGTTCGTCAATCTTGATGCCCAGGTCGCGCGCCAGTTGCAGCTGGGCCCGTTCGTTGATCAGCTGGTTGAGCACCTGGCGCGCCAGTTCGCCCGCGGCGGGCAAGGGGCGGCGCTGCGCCGTGAGTTGCTGCCGGATCCGCGCCACCTCGGCGCTGACCTGCTGGTTGGTGATCGGCTCGGAATTGACGACCGCGACGATGTAGTCGGCTGCCCGCGCGCCCGACGCCGGGGCCGCGGGCGCCGCCGCAGACGTGCCGGGTGCCGGGCGCAAGCCCTGGGCTGTCGCGGGCAGCGCCAGCAAGGCCAGCAAACCGGTCAGGACAAGAAGGGGCAGCGCCCGCAAACGGATGGTCATCATGGCTGAGAGCGTGCTCACATTATTCGTAATTGGTGAAGCGGCTGGGCGAGCTGGTCTGCTCGCGCAGGAACTGGTAGCGCGGGATATTGCGCTGCAGGCTCTGCAACGGGTCGATGCCCAGGCGCGAAAAGCCGACAAACTCGATCTGGAACATGATGCGCTCGTTGCTGCTGACCAGGCCGGTCTGCAGACGCTCGATCACCACACGCCCCAGCCAGCAGCCGGCGTCGTATTCGAAGCCGATGATGGAATCGACCAGCTTGCTGTCCTGCAGGCTGTAGTTGAGACGGCCCACGCTGTACCAGCGCCCCGCGCCCTCGCCGCGACCCGGTCCCAGATTCTGGCCCTTGTCACCCCAGAGATCGTTGATCGGCCACTGCCAGCCGACGTCGATCTGCTCGCTGAGGTCGCGCTGGAAGCGATAGGCCAGGTTGACGACACGGTAGTTGCCCGGGTTGTACCGGGCTGACACTGTGGAACGGGCGGACTTCTGCGTGGTCGGGTTGTATTGCGTCGTCGCATCCAGGAACCAGCGCGGATCGATCGACAGCCCAGCCCCCAGCAGGACGTCGCTCAGACCGGCCGGCGAAGCGGTGCCGCCGGGCAAGGTGATCTGCTGGTCCGTGAAGCGGTAGCGTTGCGCGATGCCCAGGCGCACGATCTCGGCGCCACTGTCGGGGTCCAGCAGGCGCGTGCTCACGCCGGCCGTCAGGAGATTGTTGTCGGAGATGCGGTCATTGCCGACGAAGGCGTTGTCGGCGTAGATGCTGGCGAAGTTGAAGTCCATCAGGCCGGAGTCGTAGTTGGGCAGGTAGTTCTGCTCGACATAGGGCGTGTAGACGTAATACAGGCGCGGCTCCAGCGTCTGGCGGAACGCGTTGCCGAAATAGCTGGCGTCGCGCTCAAACACCAGGCCATTGTCCAGGCTGAACGTCGGCACCGTCCGCGTCGCCTGCCACTGACCGCTGGACAGCGCGGCGTCGAAGTTGTAGTTGGTGGTGTGCAGCTGCACCTTGGGCACGATGAACCCGGCCGCGCCCACCACCGGATAGCTGAGCTGGCCGCGCAGATAACTGCGCTGCGCGTTGGGCTGGCCCGTCAGCGCCCGGTTGGCCTGGAAATCGGTGTAGTCCATTTCCATGCCGACCTCGAAGCCACCGGCATCCGGCTGCAGGTAGCGCGCCGCCACTTGCGGCATGCGGTCATAGGGCGGGATGATCGGCGCCAGCGGGTCCTGCAGCGTCTGCCACTTCAGCGTGCGCAGCGTGGCCGAATAGTAGCCGCGATTCCAGTTGAGCGCCGCATCGTTCGCCAGCAGGCGCTGGGTCAGCGAGGTGGTGGCACGCGGAAAATCGCGCCAGTAGTCGTCGTCGCTGACGCGGTTGAGGTTGAGGTTGAGTCCCAGGCTGCCGCCGGTGTACGTGCCGTTGTCCAGCACGCCGACGTGCTGCAGCGAGCCGCTCCAGCGGTCGGACGCGCGCAATTTGTCACCAGGCATGTAGTCCGCGCGCAGGCGGCCGTTGTACGCCGTTTCCAGGTAGCGGAATTCGCCGCCATAGTTGACACCGCGCTTGCTCATCACGGTCGGGTAGAGGGTGGCATCGCGGTTGGGCGCGATATTCCAGTAATAGGGCACTGTCACCTCGGTGCCACTGATGTTGTCCACGCCGAAGGTCGGCGCCAGAAAGCCCGACTTGCGCTTGTCCGTCAGCGGGAAGGTGATCGCCGGCAAGGACAGTATGTTCACCCCCTGGAAGTTCAGCTTCGCATCCTCGGCCTCCGCCACTTCCTCCTCGGTGTCAAAGCGCAGCGTGGCCGCGCGCATAACCCAGGCGGGCATCCAGTCCGGACCGGGCTCGCGCTGGCAGGTGGTGTAGCTGGCATTACGCACCACCGCCCGCTTGTCGTCCAGGAAGTCGATGCGCTCGGCCTCGCCATGCGCGTCATTGGCCAGCAGTTGATAGCTGGGCTGCTCGAAATAGCCTTCGAAGGCATCCATGCGCAGATCCAGCGCCGGGCCGGCATAAACGCTGCCAGACTGGTTGATGCGCACATGGCCGCGTGCCTTGGCCAGGTCACGGGCCTGGTCATAGTCGATGCGATCGGCGTGTACCACGGTGTCGGCCCGACGCAGCTGGACTGCGCCTTCGACGTCCAGCGCCAGATCCGGCCGCACCGACATGCGCTGGCCCGACAGGAACACGGGCGCGCCGTCGCGCTGACCCGGCGAGATGCTCTCCTGCAGCCGCGGGCTGATGCGCAGCACCAGCGGTGGCTCACCAGCCGCCTGTGCGTGCGCAGGCCCGCCCTGGCACAGCGCACAGACCAGCAGCGCCAGCGGTTTCAGGACAAGGCGGGAAGGGGGCGACAAAACAAAAAGTCCGGGCAGGCGGCAAGACGGGGTTTGTAGAATGGATTATCCATGAGCCACCCCACGCCCAGCCCGGCCGCCCCCTCTGTCGCGGGCGGCCACACCACCTCCATTTCCTGGTCCAGCCCCGAGCGCGCCGCCGCCTTCGCACGCTGGCTCGACAGCCTGGCCGGTCCCCAGCAGCTTCTGGTGGCCAGCCTGCGCCCGGCCTCGGCCGACGCCAGTTTCCGCCGCTATTTCCGCATCGACAGCGCTGCGGGCAGCCGCATCATCATGGACGCGCCGCCCGACAAGGAGAACTGCCACCCCTTTGCGCAGGTCGACCGGCTGATGACGCAAGCGGGCCTGAATGTGCCGCAGATCCTGGCCTGGGACGAGGCGCGGGGCTTCATGCTGCTCTCCGACCTGGGGAGTCAGACCATGATGCAGGTGATCGACCAGGAGCACGCAGGCGCCAACCTGCCTCTGTACCTCCAGGCCGTCGATGCCCTGGTGGCCTGGCAGAAAGCCTCGCGGCCCGATGTGCTGCCGCCCTACGACGAGGCCTTGCTGCGGCGCGAACTGGAGCTCTTTCCCGACTGGTACCTGGCACGCCACCGCGGCGTCGCGGTCGAAGGCAAGCTGCGCGAGACCCTGGACCGGATGTTCGCACTCATCATCGAGCGCAACCTGGCCTGGCCCCGCGTCTACGTGCACCGCGATTTCATGCCGCGCAACCTCATGATCCCGGGCGCCGCCGCCGAGCCGCGCCTGGGCGTGCTGGACTTCCAGGACGCCGTCTTCGGCCCCGTCACCTACGACATCGCCAGCCTGATGCGCGACGCCTTCCTGAGCTGGGAAGAAGATTTCGTGCTTGACGTCACCATCCGCTACTGGCAACAGGCCCGCGCCGCCGGCCTGCCGGTGGGCGACGATTTCGGCGAGTTCTACCGCGGCGTCGAGTGGATGGGCCTGCAGCGCCACCTCAAGGTGGCCGGCATCTTCGCCCGCCTGACCCTGCGCGACGGCAAGCCACAGTACCTGGCCGATGCACCGCGCTTCATCGCGTACATCCGCGCCACCTGCTCGCGCTACGCCGAGCTCAAGCCGCTGCTGCGTCTGGTCGACGAGGTGGAGGGCATCACCCAAGCCAACGGCTACGCCTTTGGCCGGATCTGAAGCCTCCATGCCGCGCTTCTACTGCCCCACGCCGCTACACCCGGGTGCCAGCCTGCTGCTGCCCGAGGGCGCGGCCCGTCACGTGCAGGTGCTGCGTCTGCAACCGGGCAGTGAGGTCACGCTTTTCAACGGCGAAGGCGGCGAGTGGCAGGCCACAGTCGCGCGCATGGGCCGCAGCGAGGTGCAGGTCCAGCTCGTCGCGCACGCACCCATCGAGCGGGAAGCGGCGCGCGAAGTGCACCTGGCCATCGGCATGCCGGCCAACGAGCGCATGGACTGGCTGGTGGAAAAGGCCGCGGAGCTCGGCGCGGCCAGTGTGCAACCCCTGCTGGCCGAGCGCAGCGTGCTGCGCCTGAGCGGCGAACGGGCCGACAGGAAGCGCAGCCACTGGCAGGGCATCGCTGCCGCGGCCTGTGAGCAATGCGGCCGCAACCGGGTACCGCCCGTGCATGCCGTGCAGACCGTCCCGACCTGGCTGGCGGCCCCGCTGCCGGCGCAACGCCTGCTGCTCTCACTGCAAGCCGACAGCACGCCGCTGGCGCAGCACCCGGCCGCGCGCGCCGGCGGCCCGGTCGTCTTCCTGTCCGGGCCCGAAGGCGGCCTGAGCCCGGCCGAAGAGCAGGCGGCGCGCGCCGCCGGATTTGACCCCGTCAGCCTGGGGGCGCGTACCCTGCGCGCCGAGACCGCGCCCCTGGCCGCGCTGGCCACCCTCACACTCATCGCATGAACCATCGCCTCCTGCTGCTGGCCATCTGCCAGGGCCTGTTTCTCACCAACAACGTGGTCTTCATCGCCATCAATGGGCTGGTGGGCCTGAGCCTGGCGCCGCTGGGCTGGATGGCCACGCTGCCCGTGATGGGCTACGTGGTGGGCGGCGCGCTGAGCACCGGCCTGGTGGCGCGCACGCAGGCGCGCCACGGCCGCCAGGCTTCGTTCCAGGTCGGCCTGGGGGTCGCCCTGCTGTCGGCGCTGCTGTGCGCCTACGCGGCCTGGAGCCGCAACTTCTGGCTGCTGGTCGCGGCCACCATGGTGGCGGGCTACTACAGCGCCAACGGCCAGCTCTACCGCTTTGCCGCCGCCGAACTCAGCAGCGCCGAGTATCGTGAAAAGGCGGTCTCGCTGGTGCTGGCCGGGGGGCTGATTGGCGCGATCATCGGGCCGAACCTGGCCAAGTACACCCGCACGCTGCTGCCCGTGCCCTTTGTCGGCGCCTACCTGGCCTTGGCCGCGGTGGCCGTGCTGGGCATGGTGCTCATGGCCTTTGTGCGCTTTCCCGCGGTTCCCCGCGCGGCAGCCCACCATGGCGGCCGCCCGCTGCGCGACATCGTGCGCCAGCCGCTCTTTTTCGTGGCGGCCGTCGGCGCGGCGCTGGGCTACGGCGTGATGAACCTGCTCATGGCCGCTACGCCGCTGGCCATGCAGGTCTGCAGCTATCCCTTCGACGACGTGGCGCTGGTGCTGGAGTGGCACGTGATCGGCATGTTCGCGCCGGGCTTTTTCACCGGGCACCTGATCAAGCGCTTTGGCACCCTGCCCGTGATGGGCGTGGGAGTCCTGCTCAATGCGGTGTGCATCGTGATTGCGCTCACGGGTGTGGAGCTGCACCAGTTCCTCTCGGCCCTGTTCCTGCTCGGCGTGGGCTGGAACTTCCTCTTCACCGGCAGCACCACGCTGGCGCTGCAGGCCTATCGGCCGGAGGAAAAGGATCGGGCCCAGGCGGCCATCAACTTCAGCGTCTTTGCCGTCATGGCCCTGACCTCCTTCGCCTCGGGCGCCCTGGTGACGACCCAGGGCTGGCAGCTGCTGAATCTGGGCTCGCTGTTGCCGGTCGGCCTGACCGGCCTGGCCCTGGGCTGGCTGGCACTGCGCCGCCGGGCGGCGACGCCGGCCTGAACGGCATCAGGCGAACCAGCGGTCCAGCCACTGCTGCAACCGGGCATAGACCGGCTCGCGGTCCAGCTCGTTGAAAATCTCGTGATAGAGATCTTCAAAGCAATGGCTCGTCACGACCTTGGCCGGCGCCGCCTTGGCAAAGGCGGCGCTGCCGCGCGGATGGACGACACGATCCGCACCGCCATAGAGCAGCAGTGTCGGCACGTGCCATTGCGGCGCGGCCTTGATCACCTCGCGGCCCGCGTTGTCCATGAAGCGCACCAGGCGCGCCGAGATGCGATGGTGGATCAGACGGTCCTGCTGATAGGCCCGCACCACCGCCGGATCATGCGACAGCCGTTCCGGATGCACGCCGTTGTGCACACGCAGATTCGGCGCGACGTCGGGCAGCACCGCCAGCAGGAATTTCTGCGCCACGCCCAATCCGAGATCCAGCGCCGGCGAGGACAGCACCAATCCGTCAATGCGGGCCAGGCCGCGCGCGACCAGCGTCGCCGCAATCGCACCGCCCATGCTGTGCCCCAGCAGGATCAGCGGGCTGTGGCGCGGCATGCGTGCGCGCGTGCTGGCCAGCACATCCATGAGGTCGTCCAGCAGACGGCTGTCCGTGGGCAGGCCGCCGCGCACGCCGCCGGATTCGCCGTGGCCGTACTGGTCGTAGCCGCGCACGGCGAAGCCCCAGCGGTTCAACTGCCGCGCCAGCTCATCGTAGCGGCCGGCGTGCTCGCCCAGGCCGTGCACCAGCAGGACGACACCGCGCAGGCGCTGCTCGGGCTCGATCGGCCAGTCCTGGATGGCGAGGTTGTCGCCATCGGCGGCGACGAAAGTGGTGAGGGTGGAGTCGGGCATCTGTTGCGCTTCAGGGCATCTGCGCAATCACCTGCGCCACGGCGGCCGTGAGCCGGCGCGCGTAGGGCACGTGCAGGAACTCGTTCGGTCCGTGCGCATTGCTCTTGGGCCCGAGCACGCCACACACCATCATCTGTGCCTGCGGGAAACCGCGTGAAAGCATGTTCATCAGGGGGATGGTGCCGCCCTGGCCGATGAAGCCGCACGGCGCACCATAGAAATTGTGCGAGGCTGCATCCAGCGCCTGGCCGAACCAGGGCTCGGTCTCGGGCGCGTTCCAGCCGGTGGCCGAGCCCAGGCCCTGGAAAGTCACGCGCGCCTGGTAGGGCGCGTTGTCCTCCAGCAGCGTCTTGAGCTCCTGCACGGCCGTGGCCGCATCAACCAGCGGCGGCAGGCGCAGCGAGAGCTTGAAGGCGGTGAGAT
>JAJZUZ010000042.1 GCA_021845965.1 Pseudomonadota bacterium
GCGCCAGCGAGGAGGCCAGCGCCTCGATGCGATGCGGCGCCTCCAGCAGCACCACCGTGCGGCTCTCCTGGGCCAGGGCCTGCACCGCGCTGGCGCGTTCACCGGCCTTGGCCGGAAGGAACCCTGCGAATACGAACGCTCCGTTTTCGTCGACCGCGCCGGCGCCGCTCAGCGCGGTCGTCACGCTGCTGGGGCCGGGCAGGGGCAGCACCGGCAGGCCGGCCGCGCGCACTGCCGCGACCAGGCGCGCGCCCGGGTCGCTGACGGCGGGCGTGCCGGCATCGCTGACGTAGGCCACGCGCTGGCCCGCCTGCAGGCGCGCGACGACCTGCTGCGCGGCCTCGGCTTCGTTGTGCTGGTGCAGCGCCAGCAGCGCCTGGCTGTCGTGCTCGATGCCATAGGCGCGCAGCAGGCTGTGTGTGTGCCGCGTGTCCTCGCAGGCAACCGCGTCGACGAGCTGCAGCACGTGCAGAGCGCGCAGGGTGATGTCGGCCAGGTTGCCGATCGGGGTGGCCACCACATAAAGTGCACCCTGCGGATAATGCTGGGCGGCGGCGGCCTCACGGGCGGCGCTCAGGGCGGAAGCGAAGGTGGCGTTCAATGGTGTTCCCCAAATGGCTGGTGGCAGGCGGCAAACCCAGTACCCGGCAAGCCGGTGAAGCCGCCGAGGTGCGCGCGCTGCGGCATCTGCAGGCGGCAGGCCTGCACCTGCTGGAGCGCAATTATCGGACGCCGGGCCGCGGGGGCGGCGAGATTGATCTCGTCATGCGGGCGGCCGACGGCACGCTGGTGTTTGTCGAGGTGCGCCAGCGCGCCGGCGGGCAGCATGGCGGGGCCGCGGGCAGCGTGGGCCGGATCAAGCAGCGCCGCATCGTGCTGGCCGCGCGTCACTACCTGGGGCGCTGGCGGGCGCCGCCGCCATGTCGCTTCGACGTGGTGGCCATCGAGGGCGAGGCGCTGCACTGGCTGCCGGGCGCATTCGAGGCCGAATGAAACTGTAACGACGGCGATGGCCGCATGGGGCACAGGGCGGTACGGTGGCGGTTATCATTGGCCCATGCTGCAGCAACGTATCGAGCAACACTTCATTGACAGCGCGGATCTGAAGTACCAGTCGGCGCAGGTTCTGAGCAAACCCATCGCCGCGGCCGTGCAGGCCGTGCTGGCTTGCGTCACCAACGGTGGCAAGGTGCTGGCCTGCGGCAACGGCGGCTCGGCGGCCGACGCCCAGCATTTCGCGGCCGAGTTCGTTGGCCGTTTCGAGCGCGAGCGCCCTGAACTGGGTGCCATCGCCCTGACCACCGACAGCTCCATCCTGACGGCGATCGCCAACGACTACGATTTCAATTCGATCTTCTCGCGCCAGGTGCGCGCCCTGGGCCAGCCCGGCGACGTGCTGCTGGCCATCTCCACCAGCGGCAACTCGGCCAATGTGCTGGCCGCCATCGAGGCCGCGCACGAACGCGAGATGGTGGTGGTGGGCCTGAGCGGGCGCAACGGCGGCAAGATGGCCACGGCCCTGCGCGATACCGACGTGCACATCTGCGTGCCGCACGAGCGCACCGCCCGCATCCAGGAAGTCCACATCCTGGCCCTGCATTGCATCTGCGATGCAGTCGACCACCAGCTCCTCGGCGAACAGGAAAACAACTCATGATGCGTGCCCACCGTCGACTTCCCCTCCTCGTCCTGGCCGGCCTGCTCGCTGCGGCGACGCTGAACGCCTGTGCGCCTGTGCTCGTGGGCGGCGCCGTGATGACCGGCATGGCGGCATCCGACCGGCGTACCGCCGGTTCGCAGCTGGAGGATGAGCGCATCGAGACCCGCGGCGCCGGCCGCCTGCGCGAGAACCTCGGCGAGCGCGTGCACATCAACATCACCAGCTACAACCGTCAGGTGCTGCTGACCGGCGAGGTGCCGAACGAGCAGGACAAGCAGCTGGCGGAGCAGGTGGTCTCGCGCGTGGAGAATGTGCGGTCCATCGTGAACGAACTGGTCGTGCTGGGCGCCTCCACGTTGACGCAGCGCTCCTCCGACGCCCTGGTGACGGGGCGCGTGAAGTCCAACCTGATCGACGCCAAGGACCTGCAATCCAACGCCTTCAAGGTCGTGACCGAGCGCGGCGTGGTCTACCTGATGGGGCGCGTGACTCTGCGCGAGGCGGATCGGGCGACGGACCTGGCCAGCCGCACCAGCGGCGTGCAGAAGGTGGTACGCCTGTTCGAGATCATCTCCGAGGAGGAGCTGCTGGAGATGCAACAGCCCACGCCCGGCCCCCAGCCCGCCAAGCAGACAGGTGGCCCGGCGTACTGACGACTGAGGGCCGGGTCGCCGCTCCCGGCTATTTGAGGCGGCGGATCAGGCTGGAGGTATCCCAGCGTCCGCCGCCCATGTCCTGCACATCGGCGTAGAACTGGTCCACCAGGGCGGTCACCGGCATGCGCGCGCCGTTGCGGCGCGCCTCCTCCAGCACCAGGCCCAGGTCCTTGCGCATCCAGTCCACGGCAAAGCCGAAGTCGAACTGGTCGGCCACCATGGTCTTGCCGCGGTTGTCCATCTGCCAGCTTTGCGCCGCGCCCTTGCCGATCACCTCCAGCACCAGGTTCATGTCCAGCCCGGCCTGCTGGCCGAAGGCCACGGCCTCGGCCAGCCCCTGGATCACGCCGATGCAGCAGACCTGATTCACCATCTTGGCGAGCTGGCCGGCGCCGCTGTCCCCAATGCGGGTGACGGCGCGGGCGTAGGCCAGGGCCACCGGGCGCGCGGTGTCGAAGGCCACGGGATCGCCGCCGCACATCACCGTCAGCACACCATTCTGGGCGCCGGCCTGGCCGCCGGAGACCGGGGCGTCGACGAAGTGCAGCCCTTTTGCACGCGCCGCGGCATACAACTCGCGCGCCACCGCCGCTGAGGCGGTGGTGTGGTCGGCAAAGACCGCGCCGACCTGCATGCCGGCCAAGGCGCCATCCGCGCCCAGCACCACGCTGCGCAGATCGTCGTCGTTACCCACGCAGGCGCAGACCACGTCCGCCCCGGCCGCCGCCTCGCGCGGCGTGGCCGCGGCGCGGCCACCGAACTCGGTCACCCAGGCCTGCGCCTTGGCGGCGCTGCGGTTGTAGACCGTGACCTCATGCCCGGCCCGGGCCAGGTGCCCGGCCATCGGGAAACCCATCACGCCCAGGCCGAGGAAGGCGACCTTGCGTGCGGGGGTGGGTTCGTAGGTCTTGGGGTTAAGGCTGGGCATAGCGTGCTCCTGAAATGAAACGTGGTCTGATGCCAGATGCACCAGACCACGCGGCGGGCTGGACACCCTCAGACGATAGCGAAGTTTTCCGTTCCTGCGCTCAGGTCTTGAGTCTTGCCGCGCTGGCTGTTGAGCTTGATCTGCAGGCGCAGGTCGTTGAGCGAGTCGGCGTTGCGCAGCGCATCCTCGTAGCTGATCTGGTTGCCTTCGTAGAGATTGAACAGCGCCTGATCGAAGGTCTGCATGCCCATGTTGGTGCTCTTCTTCATGATCTCCTTGATCTCGGAGATTTCGCCCTTGAAGATCAGGTCCGAGATCAGCGGTGAGTTCAGCAGGATCTCGACGGCCGCGGAGCGGCCCTTGCCGTCCTGCTTCGGGATCAGGCGCTGCGAGACCAGGGCGCGCAGATTGAGCGACAGGTCCATCAGCAGCTGCGGGCGGCGCTCTTCGGGGAAGAAGTTGATGATGCGGTCCAGCGCCTGGTTGGCGCTGTTGGCGTGCAGGGTGGCCAGGCAGAGGTGACCGGTTTCGGCGAAGGCCACGGCGTGTTCCATGGTCTCGCGGTCGCGGATCTCACCCATGAGGATGACGTCGGGCGCCTGGCGCAGGGTGTTCTTCAGCGCGATCTCCCAGCTGTCGGTGTCCAGGCCCACCTCGCGCTGCGTCACCACGCAGTTCTTGTGCGGGTGCACGAACTCCACCGGGTCTTCGATGGTGATGATGTGGCCGTAGGAGTTCTCGTTGCGCCAGTCCACCATGGCCGCCAGCGTGGTGGATTTGCCCGAGCCCGTGGCACCGACCAGGATGCACAGGCCACGCTTGGTCATGGCCACCTCCTTGAGCACCTGCGGCACGCCCAGGGTGTCGATGGTGGGCAAGACCTGCGGAATCACCCGCAGCACCAGGCCGACCTTGCCCTGCTGGATGAAGGCGTTGGCGCGAAAGCGCCCGATGCCGGGCGGCGAGATGGCGAAGTTGCACTCCTTGGTGCGTTCGAACTCGGCGACCTGCTTGTCGTTCATGACAGAACGCGCCAGCGCCAGCGTGTGCCCGGCGCTCAAGGGCTGCGGCGAGACCTTGGTGATCTTGCCGTCCACCTTGATGGCCGGGGGGAAGTCGGCGGTGATGAACAGGTCGCTGCCATTGCGGCCGATCATCAGCTTGAGCAGATCGTTGATGAATTTTGTTGCCTGGTCGCGCTCCATGAGAGCACCTCCTTCTTCAGCCTAGGGTTTTGCAGTGCGGGGAACGCCGAGGAACCGGCCGCGCCGGGCCACGGGCCTTGTCCCCTGCAAGAGGGTGGCGGCTACGCGCAGCGAGCAAGCCGGGGGGTGTGCCATAGTTAGCCGGGAAAGTTCTCCGGGATCTTGGCCTTGCCGCGTGCCTCGGCGGCGCTGATGACGTTGCGCTTGACCAGCTCGGTGAGGTTCTGGTCCAGCGTCTGCATGCCCACGTTGTTGCCGGTCTGGATGCTGGAGTACATCTGCGCCACCTTGGCCTCGCGGATCAGGTTGCGGATGGCGGGCGTGCCCAGCATGATCTCGTGCGCCGCGACACGGCCCTGGCCGTCCTTGGTCTTGCACAGGGTCTGCGAGATCACGGCCTGCAGTGATTCCGACAGCATGGCGCGGACCATCTCCTTCTCTTCGGCCGGGAAGACGTCGATGATCCGGTCGATGGTCTTGGCGGCACTGGACGTGTGCAGCGTGCCGAAGACCAGGTGGCCGGTCTCGGCGGCCGTCATCGCCAGGCGGATGGTTTCCAGGTCGCGCATTTCACCCACCAGAATGGCGTCCGGGTCCTCGCGCAGCGCCGACTTCAGCGCGGCCGCGAAGCTCAGGGTGTGCGGGCCGACCTCGCGCTGGTTGATCAGGCACTTCTTGGACTCGTGCACGAACTCGATCGGGTCCTCCACCGTCAGGATGTGGCCGAACTCGGTTTCGTTGAGGTGGTTGACCATGCCCGCCAGCGTGGTGGACTTGCCCGAACCCGTGGGGCCGGTCACCAGCACCAGGCCGCGCGGCTTGAGCGCCAGGTCGGCGAAGATCTTGGGTGCATTGAGCTGCTCCAGTGTCAGGATCTTGCTCGGAATCGTCCGGAACACGGCCGCCGCGCCGCGCTGGGTGTTGAAGGCGTTGACGCGGAAGCGCGCCAGGCCGTCGATCTCGAACGAGAAGTCGACTTCCAGGAACTCCTCGTAGGCCTTGCGCTGGCTGTCGTTCATGATGTCGTACACCATGGCGTGCACTTCCTTGTGCCCCAGCGGATCGACGTTGATGCGACGCACGTCGCCATGCACGCGGATCATGGGCGGCAGACCGGCGGAAAGGTGCAGGTCGGAGGCCTTGTTCTTGACGCTGAATGCCAGCAGTTGGGTAATGTCCACGAGTCCCTCGTTCTATCTACGGATGCCTACTTTGCCGGACAATTATGACTGTGATTTCCCAGCAGCTCCAAGCCGTTCATGCCCGCATAGCCGCCGCGTGTCATGCCGCCGGCCGTGATCCGGCGAGTGTGCAGTTACTCGCGGTGTCCAAGACCTTTGGTCCCGAGGCGGTGCGCGCGGCCCACACCGCCGGCCAGCGCGCGTTTGGCGAGAACTACATCCAGGAAGCGGTCGACAAGATGGCGGCTCTGGCTGACCTGCCGTTGCAGTGGCACTGCATCGGCCCCATCCAGAGCAACAAGACGCGGCTGGTGGCCGAACACTTTGCCTGGGCTCAGACCGTGGACCGGCTCAAGATTGCGCAGCGGCTGAATGAGCAGCGGCCCGCGGCCCTGCCGCCGCTGCAGGTATGCATCCAGGTCAATGTCGACGGCGGGGCCAGCAAGTCCGGTGTGGCGCCCGAGGAGGCGCCAGCCCTGGCGCGCGCGGTGGCGGCGTTGCCGCGCCTGCAATTGCGTGGCCTGATGTGCATTCCCGATCCCCAGCCGGACTTCCTCGCCATGAAGGCGGTCTTCCTGCGGGCCAAGGCCCTCCATGACCAGTTGCGTGCGCAGGGGCTGGCGCTGGACACCCTTTCCATGGGCATGAGCGGCGACCTGGAGGCCGCCATCCAGGCCGGTAGCACCATGGTCCGCGTTGGCACCGCCATCTTTGGCGGCCGCGGCTGAGCGGCATCCGGGCCTTGTTTCGGCCCCTGCCGGGGTGCCGCATCCCTTCGAATACCGGGGAAGTGCAGGAAATATCTGCCAGCCCAGGCCTCGGCCACGTAAATTTGTAAGAAAATGTGACAATATTCACGGAAATTTGGGTGGGCTGACCAGCGGGATGCGGATCCCTTGGGGCGGTCTCGGTCGCTTCCTAGAATGAAAAAAGGAGATAAGCGGAAGTCAACAACCGTACGGAGAGGAATAACGTGCCCAGCAGCAAGGTGCCCCTGCGCAGGACCGGCCTGACCGTCATCGAGCTCATGCTCGTGATGGCAATCATCGGGGTGCTGGTGGCCATTGCCCTGCCCAAGTACAACGACTACCGCGAACGCGTGAAGCAGACCCAGGCGGCCAATGACATTGCCGTTCTGCAGGGACTGATCAAGAACTACTACCTCAACGGCAATGCCTATCCGGCCACCCTGGCCGACATCGGCAACGGCAACAAGCTGGACCCCTGGGGTCGACCTTATGTCTATGTGGACCTGACCACGGCCCAAGGCAAGGGCAGCTCCCGCAAGGACCACAAGCTCAATCCGATCAATTCGGACTTCGACCTCTACAGCGTGGGCAAGGACGGGGTGTCCAAGACCCAGTTGACCCAGAAGGACAGCCTGGACGACGTCGTCCGGGCACTGGACGGCGCCTACATCGGCCTGGCCGCCAATTTCACCCGCTGATTGCTGCCCCCAGGTGCCACCTTGCGTCGCTTGAAGTTCAGAATCGAAGGCTTGTTTCTGCGCAGCAAAGTGGCGCAGCGGGTGTTCCTGCTGTTCATGCTGTCCGCCTTCGTGCCGGCGGCCCTGCTGACCGTACTGTCCTATACCCATTTGCGCCGGCTGGACCAGGACCACGCGCGCCAGCAGCTGGCGAACGAGAGCGGCAGCTACAGCCGCGGCCTCTACGAGCGCCTGATGGGGGCGCATTTCCTGCTGAGCGTGCAGGCCGCTGGCCTGCGCAGCGGGCTGCGATTGGCCGACGTCCCGTCCACCGGCGACGAACAGAAGGTGTTTCAGCGCGTCGAGCTGCTCAACGGCGCAGCGCCCGCGCCCTCCTCAGCGGGTGCGGGCCGTTTCGTCTGGCCGCCGGCGGAGCCGCAGTTGCGCGCGCACCTGGCGCAGGGCAAGAGCCTGATCCTGACATCGGAGTCGGGCGCCGCACCGGTGGTGCTGCTGGCGCAGGCGCTGGACCCGGCGCAGCTCGAGCGCGGCGCGCTGGTGGCCGAGCTGGAGCCGACGTACCTGTGGGGAGCCCCGGATGATTTCTCCGACCAGTCGCAGACCTGCGTCCTGAGCGCCGGCAACCGCGTGCTGTTCTGTTCCGGCGAGCATGCCGGCGAGGAGGGCGCGGCACGGGCGCCCGCCGTCGCGACGCTCAGGGGCCAGGCCAGCGACCTGCAGTTCGATCGCCGCAGCCTGTTCCTGCGGGCGCGTTTTGCCACCGATGACTGGACCGTCCTGACGGTGCGCTCACCTGCGGTCACGAGCCCGGTCTGGGGACGCCTGGCCTATACCTTCCTGGGCGTGGTGCTGTTGGCGTTGCTGCTGGTGGCTTTTCTGAGCGTGGCGCAGATCCGCCGCACGCTGGTGCCGCTGGAACGCCTGATCGAGGGCACGCGCCGTATCGCACGCGAGGAGTTCAACCAGCCGGTCGCCGTGGAGCGCGCCGACGAGTTCGGCCAGCTGGCGCAGGCGCTCAACGGCATGGCCCGCCGCCTGGGACAGCAGATCGGCACCCTGCGCACCCTGTCCGAGATCGACCAGGAGATCCTGTCACGGGCCGACATGTCCGAGATCATCGAGCGTGTGCAGGCGCGGCTGCAGGAGCTGTGGCCCGACTGCGTGAGCGGCATGGTGGTCTTCGACCCGATGGCGGCGGACTTCGGCATCGTCTACCTGCATGCCGGCGCCGACGGTGGCGGGGCTCGCTTGCCGACCAAGCTGGAGCCCTGGCTGCTGGAGCGCCTGGCGCGCGACTACGACGGCATGTGGTTCGACGTCGGTGGCGCCGATCTGCCCGACTTCCTCACCATGATGGTCAACTCCGGCGCCAAGCGCATCCTGGTGCTGCCGATCTACTGGAATGACAAGGTCAATGGCCTGCTGGCCATCGGCCTGCCCGAGTCGCGCGACTTCAATCAGGAGCAGGTGCGGCGCGCGCGCGAGCTGGGCAACCGCATCGGCGTGGCACTGGCGGCGCATGCGCGCGACGAGGAGCTCAAGTTCCGGGCCTATCACGACAATCTCACCGGCCTGCCCAACCGCGCCCTGCTGCTGGAGCGCCTGAACCAGGAGATGGCGCACTCGCGGCGCAGCGGCAAGCAGCTGGCGGTGCTGTTCATGGACCTGGACCGCTTCAAGAACATCAACGACAGCATGGGACACGACAGCGGCGACCGCCTGCTGTGCCAGGTGTCCGAGCGGCTGATCTCCTGCACGCGCGAGGGCGACACGGTCGCGCGCCTGGGTGGCGATGAATTTGTCGTCCTCTTGCCCGGCCTGGCGACGCCGCAGCAGGCGGTGCGCCTGGCCACGGAGATGATGAGCCTGCTCAAGGAACCCTTCCTGCTCGACAGCCTGGAGAGCTACATCGGTGTCAGCATCGGCGTCTCCATCTTCCCCGACGACGGCAGTCTGGCGACAGAGCTGCTCAAGAAGGCCGACATGGCCATGTACCGCGCCAAGGCCACCGGGCGCGGACGCATCGTGTTCTTCGAGGAGAGCATGAACGTGGCCCAGCAGGAGCGCACCGTGCTGGAGCGTGAGTTGCGCCAGGCCGTCGCGCGCCAGCAGATCACCCTGCACTACCTGCCGCGCTTCCGCCTGGACACGGGCGGGCTGCGTGGCGCCGAGGCCCTGCTGCGCTGGCACCATCCCGATCTGGGCTGGGTGCCGCCGTCGAAGTTCATCCCGCTGGCGGAGGAGATCGGGGTGATGGATGAAATCGGCCCCTGGATGCTGGCCAGCGTCTGCGAACAGCTGGCGGCCTGGCAGGCGGCGGGTTACCGCATCGAGATGGTGACGGTGGACGTGGTGCCGCGCCAGCTGAAGTCCGGCAAGCTGATCGCGCAGGTGCAGCAGGCGCTGGCGGCCAGCGGCCTGAACGCGCGTTCGCTGGAGCTGGCCCTGACCGAAGGCACACTGAGCGAGAACATCGAGGACGTCGCCGAGCAGCTGCTGGAGCTCAAGCGCATGGGCCTGGCCATCGGTCTGGACGAATTCGGCACCGGTTACTCGTCCCTGGTGAATCTGCAGCGCCTGCCCGTGGACGTGCTGAAGATCGCGCCGATCTTCACCCGCGATCTGGGGCGCGACACCGGTGCGACCAGCATCGTCTATTCCATCATCACCCTGGCGCACGCCCTGGGCAAGACGGTGCTGGCCCAAGGCGTGGCAAGCGCCGAGCAGGCCGAGCTGCTGCGGACCTGGGGCTGCGAGCATGCCGAGGGCAGCTATTACAGCGCGCCGCTGACAGCGCAGGAGCTCGAGGAAATCATGGGCCGCTCGCGCCAGGCGGAAATTCTGTAGCGGTGGCCGGCCTGGCGGCACCGGCCTGCGCCCTGCCGCCACGCGCCCGCGCCAGCCGTCCGGGTTCCCGCGGCGCGGCCATACCGGGGGTCCCCTCGGTTGGCCGATGTGTTTCAATGCATACGGCAGGGCCGCCTGCCGTGGGAGACGCACCATGTTCCGTGATCGACTCGATGCCGCCAGCCAGCTGGCCGACAAGCTCGGCGCCTACCGGGGGCGCAAGCCGCTGGTGCTGGCCATCCCACGAGGCGCCGTGCCCATGGCCAGGCTGATCGCCGAACGCCTGGACGGCGAATTCGACGTGGTGCTGGTGCGCAAGCTGCGCGCGCCCTGGCAACCCGAACTGGCCATCGGCTCGGTCGACGAGACGGGCTGGACGTACATCGCGCCCTTTGCAGCCAGCGCGGGGGCGGACGCGCAGCACATCGAGCAGGAGAAGCGCAAGCAGCTGGAAACCATCCGCCAGCGGCGCGCCCAGTACACCCCGCTGCGCCCGCACATCGACCCGGCCGGGCGCATCGTCATCGTCGTCGACGACGGTCTGGCCACCGGCGCCACCATGATTGCCGCGCTGCACGGACTGCGCCAGCAACAGCCGGCCAAACTGATCTGTGCCGTGCCCGTTTCCCCGCCAGACACGCTGGAACAGGTACGGCCGCTGGCCGATGAGGTGCTGTGTCTGCAGACACCGGAATGGTTCCAGGCCGTGGGCCAGTTCTACCGCCACTTCGACCAGGTTGAGGACGAGGAAGTGATAACCCTGCTCAAGGGCTGAGCCCGGGCGACCGCATTGCCTGTGCGGGTCGCTCGTCGGGATCTCTTCTCAAGTCCTGAGCGTTCGGGTCGCGCCAGCACCTGCGGCGCGGGCGTGCGGTGCCTTACTTCCAGTGGCGGCTGAACCAGTCCGCGGCCTGCCGCGCCACCTCTTCCAGCGTGCCGGGCTCCTCGAACAGGTGTGTGGCACCCGGAATCACGGCAAGCTCCTTCTCGCAGTGCAGCTTCGCATAGGCCGCCTGGTTGAGCTCCAGTACTTCGGTATCAGCGCCGCCCACCAGCAGCAGGGTGGGGGCCTGAACCCGGGCGAGCTCATGGGCGCCGGCCAGGTCGGGCCGGCCGCCGCGCGAGACCACGGCCTGAACCTCGGCGCCAAGGGCGGCCGCAGCCTGCAGGGCGGCCGCCGCGCCGGTGCTGGCGCCGAAGTAGCCCACCGGCAGGTGCCGGCTGGCGGGCGTATGCTGCATGACGAAGCGGGTGGCAATCAGAAGCCGGTGTGTCAGCAGCGGGATGTCGAAGCGGGTCTGGTAGTCCAGATCCTCACCCAGCGTCAGCAAGTCCAGCAGCAAGGTGCCCGTGCCACGCGCATGCAGCACCTTGGCCACGTAGTTGTTGCGCGGGCTGTGCCGGCTGCTGCCGCTGCCGTGCGCGAACAGCACCAGGCCCCGGGCATCCGCGGGCAGTTCGAGCAGGCCCTCGATGTGCACACCATCGGCCGGGATGGTCAGCAGTTCCTGGGACATGGTCGCATTCCTCCGCTCAGATCGGGTTGATGGCGATCGGTACGCGCCGGCGCCCGAAATTGCCGGCCTCACGCCCAAACCGGCCGGCGATGGCCGTGCCGCAGTGCGGGCACTGGCCTTCGGGCGTGAGGCGGTAGTTGGCGATGCGGTGCCAGTCACGCTCGATCAGCGCCTGGCGGCAGTGCGGGCAGTAGGTGGTGTCGCCTTCGGCATGGCGCACATTGCCCGTGTAGACGTGGTGCAGGCCGTGCGCCAGGGCAATCCTGCGCGCGCGGATCAGCGTGGACGCGGGCGTGGCCGGTACATCCGGCATCTTGTGGTCCGGGTGGAAGGCGGTGAAGTGCAACGGCACGTCAGGACCGAGCTCGCGCATGAGCCAGGCGCACAGGGCGGTGAGTTCCTCGTCGCTGTCATTGTGGCCGGGGATCAGCAGCGTGGTGATCTCGAACCAGACTGTCGTCTCGTGCTTCAGATAGACCAGCGTGTCGAGCACCGGCTGCAGGTGGGCGCCGGTGAGCTTGAAGTAGAAGTCTTCCGTGAAGGCCTTCAGATCCACGTTGGCCGCGTCCATCTTGGCGTAGAACTCGCGCCGCGGCTGCTCGTGCATGTAGCCCGCCGTGACGGCCACGGTCTGCACACCGCGTTCGCGGCAGGCATCGGCCACGTCCATGGCGTACTCGGCAAAGATCACCGGGTCGTTGTAGGTCACGGCCACGCTCTTGCAGCCCGACTCGGCCGCCGACTGTGCAATGGCCTCGGGCGAAGCCTGGTCCATCAACCGGTCCATATCGCGCGATTTGCTGATGTCCCAGTTCTGGCAGAACTTGCAGGCCAGGTTGCAGCCGGCGGTGCCGAAGGACAGCACGCTGCTGCCGGGGTAGTAGTGGTTCAGCGGCTTCTTCTCGATCGGGTCGATGCAGAAACCGGAGGAGCGGCCGTAGGTGGTGAGGATCATGCGGTCGCCCTCGCGCATGCGCACGAAGCAGGCGCCGCGCTGGCCCGCGTGCAGCTTGCAGTCGCGCGGGCACAGGTCGCACTGCAGGCGGCCGTCCTCGATGGCATGCCACCAGCGGGCCGGCCAGGCGTCAAAATCGTCGCGGGCGCCCATGATCATGCGGCCAGCCAGTGCTCGCCCTCCTTCCACTTGGCCACGGTGTAGCGCTGCAGGCGGACATCGGCATGCCAGAAATCCGTCGGCAGGCCGGCCTTGCGCTTCAGGTAGGCCATGAAGTCATCAACGTCAGGCAGCTGTTCCCACACCTGCGGCAGGAAGGTACTGCGCCGCGCGCCGTACTCGAACACCACACCATCCACGCCCGGACGCAGTTGCGCCAGTGCGTCGGCTTGGCTGGCGAAGGCCAGGGCCTGCATGGGCGACAGCAGCGAGACCTCGACTTCGGTCTGTCCCAGTTCCCGCGCGCTGAGCGGGGCGAAGCGCGGGTCGCGCAACGCCGCCGTCACGGCGTTGGCGCGCACATCCTGCAGCAGAGGGCGGTGCGCCTCCAGCGTGCCGATGCAACCGCGCAGCTCGCCGCGCTGGGTCAGTGTGACGAAGCAGGCACCGCGCTCGCGCAGCCAGGCCGCTTGTTCATCCGCCGGGTAGCGCTGGCCGAATTCGCTCGCGATGGCCGCGCGCGCCAGTGCCAGCAGCACGGCGCCCTGCGCGTGATCTTCAATGGCTCGCATGCGCCGTCTCCAGGAAGGCAATGGCGGCATAGCCGACCACGCGCTGCCGGTCGCCCGCCGTGTCGCCGGAGTTGCACAGGCCCAGCAGGCGCGGCTGCAGATGGTGGCGGCGCGCCGCCAGCAGCAGGCCGCTGATGGGCGTGCCGCCGCAGGCCTGCTCGTGCGTCAGAGGGCCGTCCAGCGCCAGGATGCGCTCCACGGTTTCGCTGTCGATGTTCTGCGCGGCGCGGTAGGGCAGGTAGTGCGAGAGATCGGAGCTGATGACGATCAGCGTCTCCGGCCCGCCCCACAGGGTCTCCAGCACCTCGGCCACCTCGTAGGGCTCGGCGTCACCCACGGCCAGCGGCAGCAGCTTGAAATCGCCCAGCACCTGCTGCAGGAAAGGCAGCTGCACTTCCAGCGAGTGCTCCAGCGCGTGCGCTGCGGGGCTCACGACCACCTGGCGCAGCGGCTGGAGCGCGGCCACCGCCGCGGTGTCGATCTCGATCTCGCCCAGGGGCGTGGCGAAGGACACCGTACCCGGCAGGGCCAGGCCGCGCACCGGAACGCGGTGCACCGGGCCCAACAGCACCACGCGGCGGATGGTTTCGCGTGCGGCTGCCAGCTGCGCATAGGCGCGCGCCGCCATCAGGCCGGAATAGACGTAGCCGGCGTGCGGCACGAGCAACACCTTGGTTGCGGTGGGGCTGGCGTCAGATTCAGCGCGCGCCGCGCTCAGCAGGCTGGTCACGGTGCTGGCCAGCGGCCCGGCCTGGCCGGGGTAGAAGGCGCCGGCCACAGCCGGCTGACGAACGGTATGCATGCGAACTCCCTGGTCGGAATCTCTCCTGGGGTCGACTTGGGGCCGGGGCGGGGCATCTCAAGCATGCCGGGGCGGTCCCGCCGATGAACGGTACTGCGGGGCGGCCACGGCGTCAATGGCACGCCTTTGATACGCATCAAGGACGGGGCTGGCGCGGCCGCCGTGCTTGCGGCACACTGCGTGCGAATCGTCCGCACAGAGGAGTCCAGGCGCCATGGCAGAGGCCCGACAGACCGTCATCTACAACAGCGCCGAACTGGCGCGGGTCCTGGACACCATGGCCGCCCGGCTGGCCGGACTGCTGCATGAGGGCGCACCCGCCACCCTGGTCGGGGTGCGGCGCCGCGGCGCACCGCTGGCCGACGCGCTGCTGGCCAGGCTGCGGCCGCTGCTGCCCGCCGCCGTGCCGGTGGAGCGGCTTGATGTGCTGATCAAGCGTTACGCGGACGATCTGACGCTGCTGCACCCGGAAACGCGGCTGACCGAGTCCCAGGAGCACGCCGCCCTGGACCTCGCCGGCCGCACCGTGGTGGTGATCGACGACGTGCTCTACCAGGGCCACTCGCTCAACAAGGCGGTGCAGTATCTTCTGGCCAAGGGGGCGGAGCGCATCCTGACCGCGGTGCTGGTGGACCGGGTCTGTGCCCGCCTGCCCTTGCATGCGGACGTCATCGGGATCCGGCTGCAGGTCGCACCCGGTCAGATCGTCGAGTGCCACGTGCCGCCTTTCGAGCCGGTGTTCCAGATCGCGCTGGTGCAAGCGGCCG
>JAJZUZ010000043.1 GCA_021845965.1 Pseudomonadota bacterium
GCATCTCCGAACCGGCGGAAGCCGACCCGCACAAGGATGCCGCGTGAAACAGCTCGAAGTGCAGATCATGGGCCAGGGCTACCTGCTGGGTGCCCCCGAGGGCGGCGAGGCCCGCCTGCTCGAAGCCGTGGAGCGCGTGGATACCGCCATGTGCAAGATCCGCGACGCCGGCAAGGTCAAGGCGCGCGACCGCATCGCCGTGCTGGCGGCGCTGAACCTGGCCTTCGACCTCAGTGATCGTCCCGCTGCTGCTGCGCCCGCGGCCCCGCCGAGCGTGGCACTGCACAACGGCGGCGACCACGACGCCGCGCTCACGGCACTGATCCAGCGCCTGGATGCCACGCTGGGCGAAGACGGCCGCCTGATTTGACGCCCCCCCCAGGCTGCGCGCGTTGCGTGTCGCTGCGCCCGGCGCCCAGGCGTGAGGCACAGGCTCTTCGGCCTGGCCGAGCCTGCGCCGGCGCCGCGCAGCAGGCCGCCGCCCCGTGCGAGAGCAAGGCCCGTGGCTTGGGCCTTGCCGGTGCCAGGGCGCGCCCCGACACGGCCCTTCGTGCATCAGAAGTCGCGGCGCACTACAATCCACTCCGTCTGCAATGTCATCGGGCTTTATATTTCCTTGAACCAATGCTCATTGAGCAAGGGCTTGGAACATTGCCTGGCCAGCGTGATCGTCTCGCGTCAGATGAACCCAAGGCCTGTGCTGACCTCGCCCACCTGAACCCCTGGTTCAGGATGCGGCCCGGTGGCACTTGCAGGCACCTGCCTACCCTCCCGCCACTTCCATGGACCGGCGCACGGCCGGCCCCGCCGCCGCATGTTCAACCTGGAACCCCAACTCATCCTTGAACTGGCCCTGATGGGCGCCACGGCCGGCTTTCTGGCCGGCCTGCTGGGCATCGGCGGCGGCATGATCATGGTGCCCTTCATGACCATCATCCTGGAGGCCAAGGGCTTTCCCGCCGAATATGTGGTCAAGATGGCGGTGGCCACCTCGCTGGCCACGATCTGCTTCACCTCGCTGTCCTCGGTGCGCGCACACCACAAGCACGGCGCCGTGCTCTGGCCGGTGGCGCGCGTGCTGGCGCCGGGCATCGTGCTGGGTGGCCTGATCGGCGCGCAGATTGCGGCCGCCCTGCCTACCCGCGTCCTCGGGCTGGTGTTCTCGCTCTTCATCGCCTACTCGGCCACGCAGATGTTCCTGGACCGCAAGCCCAAGCCCTCGCGCACCCTGCCCGGCGCCGGCGGCATGTTCGGCATGGGCGGCGTCATCGGCCTGCTCTCCTCGGTGGTGGGCGCCGGTGGCGCCTTCGTCTCGGTGCCCTTCATGACCTGGTGCAATGTGAAGATCCATCAGGCCGTAGCCACCTCGGCCGCACTGGGTTTTCCCATCGCCCTGGCCGGCACGCTGGGTTACATCTGGGCCGGCCGCGGCCTGCCCGACATGCCGCCCGGCGCCTTCGGCTACCTCTATGTCCCGGGCCTGGTGGTGATCGCCACCATGAGCATCCTCACCGCACCGGTCGGCGCGCGCACGGCACACCGCATGGACATCCGGCCGCTCAAGCGCGCCTTCGCCGTGGTGCTCTACATGCTGGCGGCCTATTTCCTGATGCGTTGAGCACACCGCCCTGATGGATCCGGATTGATAATCGCCGGTTATCAGCAGATTTTCGAGGGGACTCACACATGCGTATCGCCATCATCGGCCAACAGGATTTCGGCAAAGCCGTGCTTGAGGCTTTCCTAGCGCGCGGCGACGAAGTGGCCGGCGTCTTCTGCAAGCCCGAGAAGCCGGGCGAGAAACCCGATGCGCTGCGCGCTGCCGCCGAAGCCGCCGGCCTCCAGGTCTTCCAGCTGCCCAGCCTCAAGAGCCCCGAGGCCGAGCAGGCCCTGCGCGCGCTGAACGCCGACATCGGCATCATGGCCTACGTGCTGCAGTTCGCCCCGCAGTCCTTCGTGAACATCCCGAAGCACGGCACCATCCAATACCACCCCTCGCTGCTGCCGAAGTACCGTGGCCCCTCCTCCATCAACTGGCCCATCGCGCGCGGCGACAGCGAGACCGGCCTGACCATCTTCCGTCCTACCGACGGCCTGGACGAAGGCCCGGTGATCCTGCAGAAGCAGTGCGCGATCGGACCGGATGAGACGCTGGGTGACGTCTACTTCAACAAGCTCTTCCCGCTGGGCGTGAGCGCCATGCTGGAGGCGGCCGACCTCGTGGTCGCCGGCAAGCACAAGGAAGTGGTGCAGGACGAGAGCCTGGCCAGCTACGAAGGCTGGTTCAAGACCGAGGAGTCGAAGATCAACTGGGCCAACCACGTCGACCAGGTCTACAACCTGATTCGCGCCTGCAATCCGGCGCCCGGCGCCTGGTGCGAACTGGGCGGCACGAAGGTGTCGATCTATGACTGCCGCAAGCACCCCGTGCGCACGTTCGGTGCCGTGCGCGGCAAGCCCGGCGAACTGGTACAGATCACTGAGACGTCCCTCTTCATCAACGCTCAGGGCGGCATGATCGAGGTGCTGCGCCTCAAGGCCGAAGGCGGCAAGAAAATGGACGCGGGCGAATATGCGCGCAGCACCGGCCTGAAGGTGGCTGGCAGCTGATCGACCGGCCCAGCGCCGGCGATGAAAGGCAGCCTCGCGCTGCCTTTTTTTCCGCCTGCTCGCGTCGCGCATCCGGCCCGCCGCCCCTCATAACCCCGGGCGGTATCTGGACCGACCACGCCAGTAATAAGCATGCATACCAATGACGCGAATGCACGAGTTTTCCGCAAACTTGACCGCAGTCAACGACACCACCGGCCGCTCGTTCAACAATGAATGCGTCTCCTGTTGCGGCGTCGATCATGCCGTGCAGGAGATCGCTGGATCAGGTCTTCCACCCCCGCAAACGAAATTGCATCAGATTCATCTCTGAGGGCGGAGCCTTGTCTTTCGGAACACATAACAATCTTGGAGATATCGAAATGACATCGGCCTCTACGGCAACCGTGACATCCGCCAGCTCCGGCAGCCGCGCGGGTACCAATCGCTGGCTGCAACTGTTGATGGGCATCGTCTGCATGGCGATGATTGCCAACCTGCAGTACGGCTGGACCCTATTCGTCAACCCCATCGCCGACAAGTACGGCTGGAGCAAGGCGGCTATCCAGGTCGCCTTCACCATCTTCGTGCTGACCGAAACCTGGCTGGTGCCCGTCGAGGGCTACCTGGTCGACCGCTTCGGTCCCCGGCCCGTCGTTCTGGTGGGCGGCATCCTGTGCGGCATCGGCTGGGTCCTGAACTCCTACGCCTCCTCGCTGCCCCTGCTCTACTTCGCAGCGGCCATCAGCGGCATCGGCGCCGGCGCCGTCTACGGCACCTGCGTGGGCAATGCGCTGAAATGGTTCCCGGATCGCCGCGGCCTGGCCGCCGGCCTGACGGCGGCGGGCTTTGGTGCCGGCTCGGCACTGACCATCCTGCCGATCTCCGCCATGATCAAGAACCAGGGCTACGAAGCCGCCTTCCTCTACTTCGGCATCCTGCAGGGCGCCGTGGTCTTCGTGCTGTCGCTCTGGCTCAAGGAGGCACCGCATGACCTGGCCAAGAGCGACCAGATCTCGGCCATCAAGGTGCAGCAAGCGCGCCGCGACTACAAGCCGATGGAACTGCTGCGCCAGCCCGTGTTCTGGGTCATGTACATCATGTTCGTCATGGTGGCCGCCGGCGGTCTGATGGCCACGGCCCAGCTCGGCCCCATCGCGCGCGACTTCCAGATCGGCGACGTGCCGGTCAGCATCATGGGCCTGGCCCTGCCGGCGCTGACCTTCGCCCTGGCCATCGACCGCGTGCTCAACGGGCTGACGCGCCCCTTCTTTGGCTGGGTGTCCGACAAGATCGGCCGCGAGCAGACCATGTTCGTCGCCTTCGCGCTGGAGGCGGTGGGCATCCTGGCGCTGTACGAGTTCGGCCACAACCCGGTCGCCTTCGTGATCCTCACCGGCATGGTGTTCTTCGCCTGGGGCGAGATCTACAGTCTCTTCCCCTCGACCTGCGCCGACACCTTCGGCAGCAAGTACGCCGCGGCCAACGCCGGCATGCTCTACACCGCCAAGGGCACGGCCTCGCTGCTGGTGCCGCTGTCCAGCGTGCTGACCGCCGTCACCGGCAACTGGCACGCGGTGTTCATCACCGCCAGCATCATGAATGCCGCGGCGGCGCTGATGGCCTGGTTCCTGCTGCGGCCCATGCGCCGCGCGCACATGGAAAAGCGCTGAACGCCGCGCTTAGTTGCGCAGCGCGTCCAGCGTCTGCAAGTCCCAGGAAGGCAGCCCGGCGGGCTGCCGTTTTCTCATGGGCGGTGAACGCTGCGGACAGCATAAATATAAGAGCATGGTTATGCATGCGGTCACGACAATTAAATATTCAAGCGCGGGGGAACGGACTAGGATTGCACTCGGCTGTTGACACTTCTTTTTTTTTGCGGACCTTGCGCGTGAGGTCACACGCATCGGTACGCAGCAGGTTCTGCCTGCACCCGCACCGATTCGTGCCACACGACGCGCGGTTCCCGCAGGCGCCGGCCGTCGCACCACCGACGGCCGGCGCGCACCGACCTGGATGCACACACGCACGTGCAGCACACACTCGCCACAAGCGAGCGCAGGGATGAGGCAGGTACGTAATTCACCCACTCGGACAAACCCTAGTGCCCGCGAAAAAATTTGAAAAGTTGACCGCAATCAAGAGCATTTTCGCGGGAGAATTTCACGATTGCTCCCATGCAATGAGCGCACCGGTCAGGCGGCGCTCAGGCAGCGTGAGAGTGATCTTTGGCTGGTTCTAGTTGATTTGATTTCACACACAGGAGACGAGAGATGAAGAACTTTCAAACAAGGCTGAAACACAAGGCGGTCGCGGTGACCGCTGCCGTGGCGGCAGCCGTTGGGATGACGGCCGCGCTGCCCGCGTTTGCCTGGGAGCCGACCAAGCCGGTCGAGTTCGTGGTCCCGGCCGGTACCGGTGGTGGTGCCGACCAGATGGCCCGCCTGATGCAGGGCATCGTCGTCAAGCACAAGCTGATGAACCAGTCCCTCATCGTCGTCAACAAATCCGGTGGTGCCGGCGCCGAGGGCTTCCTCTCGGTGAAGGAAGCCAAGGGTGATCCGCACAAGCTGATCATCACGCTGTCCAACCTGTTCACCACGCCGCTGGCCACGGGTGTTCCGTTCAACTGGAAGGACATGACCCCCGTGTCCATGATGGCGCTGGACCAGTTCGTGCTGTGGGTCAACGCCGAGAAGCCGTACAAGACCGCCAAGGACTACATCGCCGCCGTGAAAGCCGCCGGCCCCAACAAGTTCAAGATGGGCGGCACCGGCTCCAAGCAGGAAGACCAGATCCTGACCGTAGGTCTGGAGAAGGCCACCGGCACCAAGTTCATCTACATCCCCTTCAAGGGGGGTGGCGAGGTGGCCGTGCAGCTGGTCGGCAACCACATCGACTCCAGCGTGAACAACCCCGCCGAGGCCGTGGCCCAGTGGCGCGCCGGCAAGCTGCGCGCGCTGTGCGTGTTCGACAACGAGCGCCTGCCGTACAAGGCCAAGGTGACGGACACCCAGTCGTGGAATGACATCCCGACCTGCAAGGAGGCCGGCGTGCCGACCGACTACGTCATGCTGCGCGGCATCTTTGCCGCCCCCGGCATCACGGCCGACCAGCTGGCCTACTACGTCGAGCTGATGAAGAAGATCCGTGCCACGCCGGACTGGAAGGAGTACATGGAGAAGGGTGCCTTCAACCAGACCTTCATGACGGGCGCCGACTTCAACAAGTGGCTGACTGCCGCCGAGGAAAACCACCGCAGCCTGATGAAGGACGCCGGCTTCCTGGCCAAGTAAGGCCGTTCACTGCAGGCCCGGGGTCCGGGCCTGCCCCTCCCCCCAATAAGAAGATTTTCGGGTCGGTTGCCGGTTCAAGCCTGTGACTGCCCAGGCCGTGTGCCGCCCCCATTTCCCTTTGAACTCTTTCGTCATGGACTCGAACATGGACACACACGAAGGCGAACGCTCCGGCGTAGCCACCAACATCGTCGATGCGGTCGTCGCACTCCTCGTCATCGTCATGGGCAGCGTGGTCATCTATGGCAGCCGCAAGCTGGGTTCCGAATGGACCTCCGACGGGCCCGGTGCCGGCTACTTCCCCTTCTACATCGGCATCATCCTCGTCATCTCCGGCGTGGGTGTGCTGTACCAGTCACTCAATGGCAAGGCGAAGAACACGGACGTCTTTGTCACCCGCGAAGAAATAGGGCGAGTGATGTCGGTGCTGCTCCCGGCCGCCGTCTACGTTGCCGCCATCGAATTCATCGGCATCTACGTGGCCTCAGCCATCTACATTGCCCTGTTCATGATCATCCTGGGCAAGTACAGCTGGTTCAAGAGCGTGCTGGCGGCCCTGATCGTCAACGCCGTGTTCTTCATGATGTTCGAGGTCTGGTTCAAGGTGCCGCTGTTCAAGGGCTCCCTCGATCCACTGGCCTTCCTCGGCTACTGATCACGACCCCATCCGGAATTTCGGAGACTAGAGAAAATGGAAGAACTCAACGCATTGTTCCACGGGTTCGCGGTCGTCATCACGCCCATGAACTTCCTGCTGATGGTCGTCGGCATCGTGCTCGGCGTGCTCATCGGCGTGCTGCCCGGCCTCGGTGGCGCCAATGGCGTGGCCATCCTGCTGCCGCTGACCTTCAGCATGAACCCGACCTCGGCCATCATCATGCTGTCGTGCATCTACTGGGGCGCCCTCTTCGGCGGCGCCATCACCTCGGTGCTGTTCAACATACCCGGGGAACCCTGGTCAGTGGCAACCACCTTCGACGGCTACCCCATGGCCCAGAAGGGCCGCGCGGGTGAGGCGCTCACCGGTGCCTTCACCTCCTCCTTCGTCGGCGCCTTCGTGGCGGTGGTGATGATCACCTTCCTGGCACCGATGGTGGCAAAGTTCGCGCTGGAGTTCGGCCCCCCCGAGTTCTTCTCGGTCTACCTGCTGACCTTCTGCAGCTTCGTCGGCATGGGCAAGGGTTCGCCCTTCAAGATCCTGGCCTCCATGACCATCGGCTTCGCCCTGGCCACGGTCGGCATGGACACCGTGACCGGCCAGTTGCGCCTGACCTTCGGCTGGACCGAGCTGATGCGCGGCTTCGACTTCCTGATTGCGGTGATCGGCCTGTTCGGCATCGGCGAGATCCTGCTGTCCATGGAGGAAGGCCTGGCCTTCTCCGGCAAGTCCGCCAAGATCGACCCCAAGGTGGTCTGGCAGACCTGGAAGCAGCTGCCGGCCTACTGGGCCACTTCGCTGCGCGCCTCGCTGATCGGCATCTGGATGGGCATCACCCCCGGTGGCGCCACCCCGGCCTCCTTCATGAGCTACGGCATCGCCAAGAAGATGTCCAAGAACGGTTCCAAGTTCGGCACCGGCGAACTCGAGGGCGTGGTCGCGCCCGAAACCGCGGCCCACTCGGCCGGCACCGCCGCCCTGCTGCCCATGCTGGCCCTGGGCATCCCCGGCTCGCCGACCGCCGCCGTGCTGCTGGGTGGCCTGCTGATCTGGGGCCTGCAGCCCGGCCCGCTGCTCTTCGTCGAGCAGAAGGATTTCGTCTGGGGCCTGATCGCCTCCATGTACCTGGGCAACCTGGTGGGCCTGCTGGTGGTGCTGACGACGGTGCCGCTGTTCGCCTCCATCCTGCGCATCCCCTTCTCGATCATCGCCCCGGTGATCATCGTGATCTGCGCCATCGGTGCCTACACGGTGCACAACGCCATGCTCGACATCTGGTTCATGCTGGTGTTCGGCCTGATCGGCTACGTGTTCAAGAAGCTCGACTACCCGCTGGCGCCGCTGGTGCTGGCCCTGGTGCTGGGCGACAAGGCCGAAGACTCGTTCCGCCAGGCCATGCTGGTCTCGCAGGGTGATCTTTCGATCATGTTCTCCAACGGTCTGGTCGGCACCATCACGACCCTGGCCCTGGTTCTGCTGCTGTGGCCGCTGATCGCCAAGCTGATCGCCCTGATCCGGCCGCCCAAGCAGGACGAGTTCGCCGCCGAGCGGCCCGTGGATTGAATCGAGAACCAAGGAGATAACGATCATGCCCGTGATTGCAATGACCCAGGAAATGGGCTCCCTCGCCAAGGATGTGGCCCTGGAACTGGCGGCCACCCTGAACCTGGCCGTGATGCGCCATGAAGTGGTGGACCATGTGGCGGACAAGATGCACGTGTCGACCAGCCTGATCAACCGCCTGCGCGAAGGCAAGGCCGGTCTGATCGAGCGTGCCACCACCGACGCCGACCGCGTGGCCCTCTACTCGGCCGAGGAACTGTTCGAGCTGGCCACCAAGGGCAATGTGGTGCTGCGCGGCTGGGGCGCCACCTGCCTGCTGCGTCCGGTGCCGCACGTCGTCACCGTACGCATCACCCGCTCCTTCAACAAGCGCGTCGAGTGGCTGATGAACCACCTCGAGACCGACGACCGCGAGTTCGCCGAGAGCGAGATCCGCCGCAGCGACAACGCCCACGCGGCGCGCATGCACCGCCAGTTCGGCATCACCTGGGGTGACCCGGTCCTGTACGACATCGTGCTCAACACCGACCGCCTGAGCGTGCACAGCTGCGTGGAACAGATCCGCCAGCTCACCACGCGCCCGGAGTTCCAGGAGTCCGAGGCCTCGCGCCAGCTGCTGGCCAACCTCGCCCTGTCGGCGCGCGTGCGTGCCGCGCTCAAGGCCAACGAGAGCACGCAGGACGTCAACATCACCATCGACTGCCAGGCGGGTCGCGCCGTCCTCAGCGGCATCGTGGTCAATGGCCATGAGCAGGGCGAAGTCGAAAAGGTCACCGCCCAGGTACCGGGCGTGGCGGGCGTGGACAACCGTCTGCGCCTGATGAAGCCCACGCGCAGCTTCACCTACTCGAAGACCTGAGGCGCCGGCGCCCCGCGCCCTGCCCCGGCCAGGCCTCGCGCCGCCGGGGCATTTTCTTGCCCGGCCTCAGATCTTGCCGCGCTGCTTGAGGCGGCTCAGCGTCTCGGCCGAAAGATTCAGATACGCAGCCAGTTCCTTCTTCGGAATGCGGTCGAAGAGCTCCGGGTGCTTGCGCAGGAAGCGGTGCACGCGCCCAGGCGCGTCCAGCAGGTGCAGCGTGATGGTGTGCGCCATGATCTCGCTCATGATGTGCATCACGCACAGCTCGAACAGGTGCTTCTCTTCCGGATGGCGCTCCAGGAAGGCGATCCACTCCGGCAGCGGCAGCTTCACCACGCGCGCCTTGGTCACCGACACGATGCTGTAGGGCGTCGGCGTCTTCAAAGACCATGCAGCGTAGCTGGTCTCGATCTCGCGCTCGGCGGCAAAACGCAGGATCATCTCCTTGCCCTGCGGATTGGCCACCACCCGCTTGAGCACGCCGTCGAGAATGAAGTACTGCTCCATCTCGTGCACCCCCTGGTGCAGCAGGTAGTCGCCCTTGTGGCACTCCACCACCGTGAGATGGCGTTCCAGCTCCTCGAACGAGGCCGCACTCATGCCCTTGAGCACGTTGTTCTGGCGGAGTTGAACACGGATGATGTTCTTTTCCGGGTGGTTCTCGATATTGGTCATGGGCAACGGGCATCACACCCGTGTCGCAAGCACCCATTTTTCGAAAATTGACCGTGGTCAATGGCATGCGCGACAGGGGTTTCTATCATAACCCTGCGATGTGCAAGAGGCCTGCCGCAGCTTATGGCTCAGGGCACAATGCAGCGCCCGCAACCCTGCCCGCGTGCTCCCGGGGTCTGCGCAGACGACCGGGAGCCGCATGAGAAAGCCTACCGGGTAGCCCAACTTTTTTTCGACGTCAAACCTAGAGAGACTCCACCATGTCCAACGACGCTCAATCCGGAGCACTGACCGACGGTTTTCACCTGGTCATCGATGCGCTGAAACTCAACGGCATCAAGAACATCTACGGCCTGCCGGGCATTCCGATCACCGACCTGACCCGCATGCTCCAGGCCGAGGGCCTGCGCGTGATTTCCTTCCGCCACGAGGGCAACGCCGGCAATGCCGCCGCCATCGCGGGCTTCATGAACGGCGCGCAGGGCGTGCCCGGCGTCTGCCTGACGGTGTCCGCCCCCGGCTTCCTGAATGGCCTGGTGGCGCTGGCCAACGCCACCACCAACTGCTGGCCCATGATCCTGATCTCCGGCTCTTCCGAGCGCGAGATCGTCGACCTGCAGCAGGGTGACTACGAAGAGATGGACCAGCTGGCCATCGCCAAGCCGCTGTGCAAGGCCGCCTTCCGCGTGCTGCACGCCGAGGACATCGGCGTGGGCATCGCCCGCGCCATCCGCGCCGCGGTCTCCGGCCGTCCCGGCGGTGTCTACCTGGACCTGCCGGCCCGCCTGTTCTCCCAGACCATGGATGCCGTTGCCGGCAAGAACTCGCTGATCAAGGTCGTCGACCCGGTCCCGCGCCAGCTGCCGGCCCCCGAGTCCATCCAGCGTGCCCTGGACCTGCTCAAGGGCGCCAAGAAGCCGCTGATCATCCTGGGCAAGGGCGCCGCCTATGCCCACGCCGACGCGGACATCAAGGCCCTGGTCGAGAAGTCCGGCATCCCCTACCTGCCCATGTCCATGGCCAAGGGCATCCTGCCCGACACGCACGAGCAGTCGGCCTCCGCGGCCCGCTCCTTCGTGCTGCCGGAAGCCGACGTGGTCCTGCTCATCGGCGCCCGCCTGAACTGGCTGCTCTCGCACGGCAAGGGCAAGACCTGGGGCGGCAAGAGCTCCAAGGACTGGGGCGGCCAGAAGTTCATCCAGATCGACATCTCCCCCACCGAGGCCGACAGCAATGTGCGCATCGATGCGCCGGTCGTGGGTGACATCGGCTCCTGCGTCTCGGCCCTGCTGGCCGGCATGGGCAGCGGCTGGTCCAAGCCGCCGGCCGAGTGGACTGGCGCCATCGCCGAGCGCAGGAACAAGAACGTCGCCAAGATGGCCGAGACCCTGGCCAAGGACCCGAAGCCGATGAACTTCCACAGCGCGCTCAATGTGGTGCGCGACATCGTCAAGGCCAATCCGGACGCGATGCTGGTCAACGAAGGCGCCAACGCGCTGGACTTCACCCGCTCCATCGTCGACATGTACAAGCCGCGCAAGCGCCTGGACGTGGGCACCTGGGGCGTGATGGGCATCGGCATGGGCTTTGCCGTCGCCGCCGCCGTCGAATCGGGCCAGCCCGTGATCGCCATCGAGGGCGACAGCGCCTTCGGCTTCAGCGGCATGGAAGTCGAGACCATCTGCCGCTACAACCTGCCGGTGTGCGTCGTCATCATGAACAACAACGGCGTCTACCGCGGTGACGAGAAGCCGCACGGCGGCGCCAGTGACCCGGCGCCGCTGGTGTTCGTCAAGGACTCCCGCTACGAGAAACTGATGGAAGCCTTCGGCGGTGTCGGCGTCTACGCCACCACGCCGGCCGAACTGCGCAAGGGCATGGAAGAGGCCATCAAGTCGCGCAAGCCCACGCTGATCAACGCCATCATCGACGAGGGTGCCGGTACCGAAAGCGGCCGCATCACCAGCCTGAACCCGGCTGTGGCCCTCAAAAAGTAATTTCACGCGAGCAACCCACAAGGAGATATGCACATGTCTGGAAACAAACCCCTCAAGGGCATCAAGATCATCGACTTCACGCACGTGCAAGCCGGTCCGGCCTGCACCCAGCTGCTGGCCTGGTTCGGCGCCGACGTGATCAAGGTCGAGCGGCCCGGCGCCGGCGACGTGACCCGCAGCCAGCTGCGCGACATCCCCGATGCCGACGCGCTGTACTTCACCATGCTCAACAGCAACAAGCGCGGCCTCACCCTGGACACCAAGACGCCGGAAGGCAAGGAGGTGCTGGAGAAGCTGATCAAGGTCTCCGACGTCATGGTCGAGAACTTCGGCCCCGGCGCGCTGGACCGCATGGGCTTCACCTGGCAGCGCATCCAGGAACTCAACCCCGGCATGATCCTGGCCTCGGTCAAGGGCTTCAGCGAAGGCCACCACTACGAGGATCTGAAGGTCTACGAGAACGTGGCGCAGTGCGCTGGCGGCGCCGCCTCGACCACCGGCTGGTGGAAGGGCGAGAACTCCGCGCCCACCATCTCGGCCGCCGCCCTCGGTGACTCCAACACCGGCATGCACCTGGCCATCGGCATCCTGACCGCCATCATCGGCCGTCAGCAGACCGGCAAGGGCCAGAAGGTGGCCGTGTCCATGCAGGACGCCGTGCTCAACCTGTGCCGCGTGAAGATGCGCGACCAACAGCGCCTGGAGCGCGTGGGTTATCTGGAAGAGTACCCGCAATATCCGCACGAGATGGAGTACTTCAAGGACAAGGTGACCCCGCGCGGCGGCAACGCCGGCGGCGGCGGCCAGCCGGGCTGGATCCTGAAGTGCAAGGGCTGGGAGACCGATCCCAACGCCTACATCTACTTCACCGTGCAGGGCCATGCCTGGGATCCGATCTGCGACGCGTTGGGCAAGCCCGAGTGGAAGACCGACCCCAACTACACCACGGCCAAGGCCCGCCAGCCGCACATCGACGAAATCTTCGCCACCATCGAGGACTTCATCAAGGACAAGACCAAGTACGAAGCGGTGGACATCTTCCGCAAGTACGACATCCCGTGCGCCCCGGTGCTGTCCATGAAGGAACTGCTGCGCGACGAATCGCTGCGCAAGAGCGGCTCCATCGTGGAAGTGCCGCACCCCGTGCGCGGCAGCTACTACACCATCGGCAGCCCGATCAAGTTCTCCGACCTCACGCCCGAGATCAAGGCCTCGCCGCTGCTGGGCGAGCACACCGATGAGGTGCTGGCCGAACTGGGCTACAGCAAGGACGCGATCGCGGCCATGCACGCCAAGAAAGCCGTCTGAGTTTCCTCCCTCTCAGACGCATCTCTGCGGCGCCCTCGGGCGCCGCTTTTTTTTCGCCTGCCTTGCCCCACCACAGTCGCTGCGGTGACATTCATCGACACGCCGGCCCGCCCTCGCGCGCACGTATCAGTGAAGTGGGTGCAGGGCATCAAAAAAGACAATATTTCGGTGTCGTGAATGCCCTTAAAATGCTCAGTCATATACAAGACCCGAGCGGTCCACTCATAAGAATTTTTTATTTTTAGCATCATAGGAGTTCACTCATGACCAAGGCGCTCGAAGGAGTCCGCATCCTCGACTTCACGCATGTGCAGTCGGGCCCCACCTGCACGCAGTTGCTCGCGTGGTTCGGGGCGGACGTGATCAAGGTGGAAAAGGCCGGTGAAGGCGATGCCACGCGCGGCCAGCTGCGCGACATCCCGAACGCGGACAGCCTGTACTTCACCATGCTGAACCACAACAAGCGTTCCATCACGCTCAACACCAAGGACCCCAAGGGCAAGGAAGTGCTGGTCAACCTGATCAAGCAGTGCGACGTGATGGTCGAGAACTTCGCGCCCGGCGCACTGGATCGCATGGGCTTTCCCTGGGAGAAGATCCAGGAGATCAACCCGCGCATCATCCTCGCCTCGGTCAAGGGCTTCGGCCCTGGCCCCTATGTGGACTGCAAGGTGTACGAGAACGTGGCCCAGTGCACGGGCGGCGCCGCCTCCACCACGGGCGACCCGGACGGCGTGCCCATGGTGACCGGCGCGCAGATCGGCGACAGCGGCACCGGCCTGCACCTGGCCCTGGGCATTGTCACCGCCCTGTTCCAGCGTGAGAAGACCGGCCGCGGCCAGAAGGTGCTGGCGGCCATGCAGGACGCCGTGCTCAACCTGTGCCGCGTCAAGCTGCGCGACCAGCAGCGCCTGGAGCGCACCGGCGTGCTCAAGGAGTACCCGCAGTACCCCGAGATCGAGTTCGGCGAGGCGGTGCCGCGCGCCGGCAACGCCTCCGGTGGTGGCCAGCCGGGGGCCGTGCTCAAGTGCAAGGGCTGGCAGAAGGACCCCAATGCCTACATCTACTTCATCACGCAGGCCGCCGTCTGGCCCGCCATCTGCAAGGTGATCGGCGAGGAGGACTGGATCACCAACCCGCACTTCGCCACCCCCGAGGCGCGCCTGCCGCACCAGAAGATGATCTTCGACCGCATCGAGGAATGGACCAAGACCAAGACCAAGTTCGAGGCCATGGACATCCTCAACCAGTACGACATCCCCTGCGGCCCCATCCTGTCGATGAAGGAAATCGCCGAGGACCAGTCGCTGCGCCAGACCGGCACCATCGTCGAAGTGGACCACCCCGTGCGCGGCAAGTACCTTTCCGTTGGCAACCCGATCAAGCTCTCCGACAGCCCGACCGAGGTGACCCGTTCGCCGCTGCTGGGCGAGCACACCGAAGAGGTGCTGGGCCAGATGGGCTACAGCAAGGCCCAGCTCGACGAGCTGCGCGCCGCCAAGGTGATCTGAGGCTCGCTTCCGCTGCCCGGCCCGTGCCCGCGCGGCTCAGGCGTCGCCCAGCGGCGCGGGCCCGGAAGTCTCGAAGTAATAGCTGATGCGCTGGCGCGGCGACAGGTACTCGAAGGCGTCGGCCGGCAGGCTGGCTGGCTTGAGACTGCGGCGGATGCCGATGCCGGGCTGGCTCTCCAGGTCCAGGATCAGCGCCTCGTGCTTGGGCACCGTGGGCTCGTGCACGATCACGCGCGG
>JAJZUZ010000265.1 GCA_021845965.1 Pseudomonadota bacterium
AAGCTCAACTCCATGTGCGTGCAGTTCAGCGCGGAAGAGAACGCGCAGATGCTGGGCGTCAAGCGTGCTTTCGATCCAAAAGGCACGCTCAACCCCGGCAAGGTCATTCCCACGCACAACCGCTGCGCCGAGTACGGCAAGATGCTGGTGCGCGGCGGCAAGATCAGCCACCCGGACCTGCCGCGGTTCTGAGATGCACCCCCAGGCTGCGCGCACTTCGTGTCGCTTCGCCACCCCCCTGACAGGGGGCAACACCAGTGGCCCGGCAGAGCCGGTTCCACGGTGTTCCGCGCTTGACTCGCTTCAGACGCCGCCGACGCCACAAGGGCGCCGGCAAGCGACCGGGCAATTGAAATGAACGCCCTGCGCGGATTCGCCTGGCTGCTGGTGCTGCAATCCGCCGGGGAACTGCTGTCGCGCGGGCTGCGTCTGCCCTTTCCCGGCCCGGTGGTCGGCTTGGTGCTCTTGCTGGTGGCGCTGAATTTCGAACTCGTGCGTACGCCGGTGGCCGTGTGCGCCGACTACCTGCTCGCCCACCTGTCCCTGCTCTTCGTGCCGGTGGGCGTCGGCGTGATGACCTACCTGGGCGTGATCGGCGAGTATGGCCTGCGCATGCTGCTGGTCATCGTGCTGTCGACCTGGATCGGCCTGGCGGTCACGGTGCTGGTGCTGCGCGCGCTGATGAAGCAGCGGCCCGAGGACAGGCGCTGACGTCATGCAGAACTTCGTCCAGCTCTGGGTCTACCTGTCCAGCACACCGCTGTTCGGCCTGACGGCCACCATCGCGGTCTATGTGCTGGCGCACGCCTTCTACACCTGGCGCCGCCAGGCGCCCTGGGCCAACCCGGTGCTCTGGACGGTGGTGGTGATCGCGGGCTTCCTGCTGGCCACCGGCGTGCCCTACCCCACTTATTTCGCCGGCGCGCAGTTCATCCACTTCCTGCTCGGCCCGGCCGTGGTGGCGCTGGCCTGGCCGCTGTGGCAGCGCCGCGCGGAGCTGCGTGCACGCTGGGCACCGCTGCTGCTGGCGGCACTGATCGGCGGCGCCGCCGCGGCGGGCTCGGCCTGGGCGCTGGGGCACGCGGTCGGGCTGCCGGCGGATGTGGTGCAGTCGCTGACCACCAAGTCCGTCACCGCGCCGGTCGCCATGGGCGTGGCGGAGAAGATCGGCGGCATCCCGGCCCTGGCCGCCGTGTTCGCGGTGCTGACGGGCATCGTCGGCGCGCTGAGCGGCAAGTACCTGTTCGACCTGCTGCGCATCCCCACCACGCCGTCGGGCTGGATGGCGCGCGGCTTTGCCCTGGGCACCACCTCACACGGCATCGGTGCCGCGCGCGCCCTGCAGGTGAACGCCGACGCCGGTGCCTATGCGGGCCTGGCCCTGGGCCTGCAGGTGGTGCTGGCCTCGCTGCTGATCCCGCTGGTGTTCCGCCTGCTGTAAGCCGAGCACGGGGCCGGCTGGTGCAGAATTGCGCGGTTTCCTGCTCAACCCCAACCATGGAGTGACCCCATGTTCCTGAATTTCAAGCGCCGCACCCTCGGCCTGACCGCCGCCGCCCTGCTCTTTGCCGGCCTGGCGCACGCGGACACCGCCACCATCAAGATCCTGGTGGGCTTCCCGCCCGGCGGCGGCACCGATGCCATCGCGCGCGTGCTGGCCGACAAGCTCAAGGACCAGCTCGGCGCCAACGTCATCGTCGAGAACAAGGCCGGTGCCGGCGGCCAGATCGCCGCGCAGGCGCTCAAGGCCGCGCCGGCCGACGGCTCGGTGCTCTTCCTTTCGCATGACCACAGCATCTCCATCCTGCCGCTGACGCTGAAGAACCCCGGCTTCCATCCGGCCGAGGACTTCGTGCCCGTGGCGGGCTTTGCCACCTTCGTCAACGGCCTGGCCCTGTCGGGCGGCACGCCGGCCAAGAATTTCAAGGAGTACCTGGCCTGGGTGCGCGAGAACCCCAAGGCGCGCGGCACCGTGGGCGTGCCGGCGCCGGCTTCGGTGCCCGAGTTTCTGGTCAAGGTGATCGGCCAGAAGAACGACCTGGACCTGCAGGCCGCGCCCTACCGCGGCAGCGCGCCCATGATGGGTGACATGCTGGGCAACCAGATCGCCGCCGGCGTGGGCTCGGTGCCCGACTTCATCGAGAACCACAAGGCCGGCAAGATCCGCATGGTCGCCGTGATCGGTCCCAAGCGCCAGGCCATCCTGCCCGACGTGCCGACCTTTGCCGAGCTGGGCATGCATGGCTTCGAGGACCTGCCCTACTACGGCATCTTCGCGCCCAAGGGCACGCCCAAGGCCGTGATCGAGCGCTACTCCGACGCCGTGGCCAAGGTCATTGCCCTGCCCGAGGTGCATGAGCGCCTGACCGCCATGGGCCTCACCGTCGGTCACATGACGTCCGAGCAACTGGCCAAGCGCGAACACGCCTACAGCCAGAGCTGGAGCAAGATCATCAAGGCCAGCGGCTTCCAGGCGCAGTAAACGGCAGCCCTTCAATCGCACAGGCCGGGCTTGCCCGGCCTTTTTTTATGCAGTGCCGGCCGCTTGCACCAGCGCGATCTGGAACACCGGCTCGAAAGGCGGCACGTGGCACTCGACGATCTGACCGGGTGCGACCTGCAGCCGGATCCCGATGACGTCCGCATGCAAGGGCAGGCGGGCACA
>JAJZUZ010000266.1 GCA_021845965.1 Pseudomonadota bacterium
GTCAGCGCGCGCAGGGCGTCGGACGTCAGCCAGGGGCCGGTATGGTCCTGGGCCGCTTCGGGCAGCGGCGTGAGCGCCCGGCCCTTGCTGTCCGTCACCAGCAGGCCGGCCGAGAACAGGGTCTGCGTGGCCTGCACCGACGCCAGCCAGCGCGCCAGCGCCGCGGGGTGTTGCAGGTCGGCCGCCGGCAGCCGGTCGGCCAGCTGCTGCAGGAAGACCTGCCGCTGCGTGATCTTGTGGTCGATGTCGCGCGCCGCGTAGGTGGCCAGCGACCACTGCTGCTGCGAGACCACCCGCGTGATGTCGTCACGCAGGAATTTCGAGAGGACGAAGTAGCGGCCCACCAGCGCAATCACCACCAGGGCAATGCCGATCAGGAGCAGGCGGGTCAGGATGCTGTCGAAGAAACGGCGCCGAAACATGGACATGGCGGCCATCTTATCGGAGGGCGGCCGCCGGTCTTGTCGCCCGGGCGCTCTCCGGAGCCGATACGCGTGCAAAGTGCACGCTAGCCGGGTCGGGCTGCGTGGCCGGCGCCGGTTCCCGCCCCATGGCTTGCCTGGCGCGGTGGGTGCACCCTATACTGCCGCGCAGCACGGCAGGGGAGGGCGTCGCCATGTGGCCGTTCAGCCGCAAGCTGGATCAGAACCGGATCGAGATGCGCCTGCACTATTGGGGCGGGCCGGACGAAGCCGGCTGGACCTTCAAGCTCGCCGTGGGCGGGCACGAGGTGCTGGAAGCCGTGGGGCAGGTGCAGGCCCGGGATTTCCGCGTCAGCAACATCGTCACGGTGCCGGCCTACCGCCGGCGGGGCTACGGCACCCTGGCCATCGGCACCCTCATCGCCGCCGCACGGGCGCGCGGCTGTGCCACCTTCACGCTGGAGAACGTGTCGCCCCGCAACATCGAGGCCGTCAACCTCTACCGCCGCCACGGCGCGGCGGTGCTGCCGCCGGCCGAGCCCGGCGGGCATTCCGATCACCAGATCACGCTGTGATGCCGCACAGGGCGGGCGGCGCCGCGGCCTTACTGCACGCTGCCGAAGGACTCGTCCTTGCTGTACGGCGGCGCCGGCAGGCCTGCGATGCGGCAGCCCTGCGAGACCGGTCCGCCGGGGAAGAGCTCGAACAGATGCTTGCGGCCGCCGCGCCGGCCAAAGGGTTCTTCCAGTGCGCGCAGCAGGCGCGTGCCGCTGAGGTCGTGTCCGTGGAAACGGTAGTGGTCGCGCAGCAGGTGCAGCACCTCGTAGTGCTCGGCGCCGAGCCGCAGGCCTTCCTGCGCCGCCAGTCCGGCGGCGATGCCGTCAGACCATTCCGGCAGTTCGGCGATGCGGAACTCCGCATCCGTCATGTAGCGTGCCTCGTCCGGCAGGCCCTTGTAGGGAGTCCCCATGATCCACCTCCTTGATGTGCCCGGCGGGGCGCGCGCCTGCGCGTCCCGCCGACTCTGTGTATAGACCCTGGGCGCCGGTTTTCAAGAGGGAAGTGGCTGGGCCGGGCCGGCCGGTGCGGCCCGCGCTTCCCCTGTCGCCCCGCGGGGCTCGCCGGGGTGGTAGATTCGCCGGAAACCGGCGCAACAAGCGCAATCGACATTGGCGCGCAAGAAAGGCCACCCCATGTTCTCTTTCCTCAAACGGCTGTCGTCCCGGCCCGGCGCGGGGCCGGATTCCAGCCTGCCCGAGTCCCACCCGGAACGCATGTCGCTGGCCGAGCGCATGGCCTACCGGCGCGAGATGCTCTACCAGTCCATCCGCGAGAGCCTGCTGCAGCTGCAGGTGATCTCCAGCATGTACAAGTTCAAGGTCATGAACGTGGATGCGCGCCAGCATCGCTTCGTCGCCATGATCGAGGTCACCAGCGGCTTCGAGGCCAAGCGCGACGGCATGGGCCTGGGCTTCAACCAGATCGAGGAGTTCATCCGCAAGCGCACCCTGGAGCGCTACGGCGTCAGCCTGGACGCCATCTTCTGGCGCGTCAACGAGATCGAGTCCAGCTTTGTGCGCACCTACCGCGCTGGCGACAGCCCCGAGGCGGCCCGCGCCGGCATGGGCAGGACGCGCCAGCGCGAAGTCGTGGGCGATGTCTCGGCCGCGCGCCAGCGCCTGGCACGCGCCCAGGTCGCGACCGTACCCCAGGGCGAGAGCCATCTCGGCGCCATCTCGGTCCAGCACCTCGACTACGAATCGGAACACGCCCCGCTGGAGGCGCCCGAGCGCACGGGCGGCACCCAGTACGGGCAGCTCTAGGGGTTCAGCCGCGCGCCGCCTGCGCCGCCCGCACCGCCATGTGCGTGTAGGCCAGGCGCAGCAGGTCCACGCCCGTGCCGGCCTGCTGGCCGCGGCGCACCATGTCGCCCAGGATGTGCTCGTGCTCCGTGCGCTGGCCGCCCTGCAGGTCGCGCAGCATCGAGGCCGTGAAGGCCGAGCCCTTTTGCGTCAGCATGGCCAGCGCCTTGCCTTGCTCGTCGGCGCTGATGGGGTGGACGCCGGCCTGCGCCACGGCGCAGCATTCGGCAAACATCTGGCGCGTCAGCGCCTCGCCCTCGCTCGTGGCCAGGATTTCGCCCACCGAGCCCTGGCACACCGTGGTCATGCCGGCCAGCGTGGCCAGGAACACCCACTTGTTCCACAGCACCTGCTCGATCTGCTCGCTGTACACGCTGTC
>JAJZUZ010000044.1 GCA_021845965.1 Pseudomonadota bacterium
CCGATCTGCGGCAACCTGGGCAACCTCAACAGCACCGGCCAGAGCGTCACGGTCGCGGGTGGGAACCTGTACCAGATCGCTGGCCAGGCCTACGGCGACCCGTCGGCGTGGACGACCATCGCCAAAGCAAACAACCTGACGGACCCGATGCTCAGCGGGGTGCAGACCGTGAAAGTGCCGCCACAATCGGACGGCAGCGGGGGTGTCCTGAATGCTTAACTCCGTTCCCGCGCTGCCGGCCGCGCGCCAGCCGCGCGCAATCGTCAGGGTCAACGGCGAGGTCATGCCGGGCTGGATCGAGTGGGAGGTCGAGAACAACACCCACTACCTGGCCGACACCTTCCGCGTGGGCTTCGCCGTCAGCGCGCTGCCGGCCAACCGCGGCCCGGACTGGTTTGCCGCCCAGAGCGTGCTGGTGATCGAGATCCTGGCGGGTTTCCCTGCCGACGCCGACCGCTACACCGCAGCGGACCTTGAAAGCCTGATCGTCGGCCGCGCCGACGAGTTCAGCTACGACCCGGTGCGCCGGGTGCTGGAGCTGGGCGGCCGCGATCTGACCGCGCTGATGGTCGACACGGCCACTTTCGAGAAATTCCAGCAAAAGACCAGCAGCGAGGTGGCGGCGATCATCGCCCAGCGCCACGGCCTGACGGCTGTCGTGACAGCCACAAAGACCAAAGTCGGCGGCTACTACAGGCTGGAGAACGCCCGGCTCACCAGCAAGATGAGCGAGTGGGACATGCTGACCTGGCTGGCGGGCGAAGAAGGCTTCATCGTCTACGTCGCCGGAAATGCGCTGTATTTTCAGCCGCAGCCGGTCGATGTGGTCAACCCTTACGCGCTGCAATGGCAGCAGCCCACGGGCGAGCGCGGCGGCGCAGTGTTCAACGGCATGGAGCTGCGCTTCGCCCGCAACCTGACGCTGGCGCGCGACGTGATCGTCACCGTGCGCAGCGCCAACCCGCTGACCGGGCGAACCCTGACGCAGACCGTGCACGCCACGCACACGCAAAGCACGGTGCTGGCCGGCGCGCCCCAGCCGACCGGCGCCGCCCAGACCTACGTGTTCAACGTCCCAGGCAAGACGCAGGCCGAGCTGCTGAAAATCGCCCAGTCCAAGCTGGCCGAGATCACCAAGCATGAAATGCGGCTGGAGGCCTCGATGCCGGCAGATAGCCTGCTGACGACGACCAGCGTGCTGCAGGTGACCGGTACCGGAACGGTTTTCGACCAGAACTACTACCCGGAGAGCATCACCCGGCGCATGAGCCCGGGCGAGGGCTATCGCATGGATGTGCGGGCCAAGAACCACAGCCCCGAGAGCCAGGTGAGCGCATGATGCACAAGTTACTGAACGCCCAGAAGGCGCACGCCCTGGCCGCTCAGGCGGGCCTGATGATGCCGCCGCACGCCGGGATCATCAGCAGCTATGACCCGGTCAACTTCGCCGTCAAGGTAAGGCTGCAGCCGCACGACGTCGAGACCGGCTGGCTGCCGCTCATGTCGCCCTGGGTGGGCAACGGCTGGGGCATGTTCTGCGCGCCATCGCTGGGCGACCTGATCGACGTGCAATTCCTGGAGGGCAGCGCCGAGGTGGGTTTTGCCTGCCTGCGCTGGTTCACCGACAGCGCGCGGCCGCTGAACGTTCCTTCGGGCGAGTTCTGGCTGGTGCACAGCTCGGGCGCGTACCTGAAATTGACCAACGACGGCAAGGTGGCGATCAACACTGCCGTGGAGCTGGATGCTGGCAACCTCGGCGCGGCGCTGCATACGCTGGTGACCGACGCTTTCATGGCGATCTACAACAGCCATACGCACAACGACCCGCAGGGTGGCGTCAGCAGTGCACCGAACCAGCCGATGACGAGCACGCACCTGACAACCGTCCTGAAGGCGAACTGAAGTGAACGACGTCTACCACTACTTCGGCAGCGATATCGGCCAGTCGGCAACCGGCGACCTGCAGGGCATCGACGGCACGACGCGCGGTCAGCAGCGTGTGCTGCGCCGGCTGTTGACGAACCCGGGCGACTACATCTTCCAGCCCAACTACGGCGCAGGCCTGCCGCGCATGGTGGGCGAACTCGCCGAGCCGGCCAAGATCAAGGCGTTGATCCTGGGCCAGATGCTGCTGGAGGATGCCGTCGCCAGGACGCCAGAGCCGCAGGTCGACGTGCAGCCCATCCTGGGCGGCGTCTCCTGCCGCATCAAGTACACCGACGCCGTGAGCAAGACACCGGCCGTCCTGAGCTTCAACGTGAGCAAGTAATGGCACTCAGCACCCAAGATTTCACGACGCTGGTCAAGAACCAGGTCGCCGCCATCCAGGGCGCGGCCAAGACGCTGGTCGACCTGAGCGTCGGCAGCATCCTGCGCTCGCTGGTGGAGGCCAATGCCGCCGTCATCCTGTGGCTGCAGGGCCTGATCCTGCAGCTCATGGCCACCACGCGCGCGGCCACCAGCAACGGCGGAGATCTGGACACCTGGGTGGCCGACTACGGCCTTACCCGCCTGCCGGCCGTGGCCGCCACCGGGCAGGTCAGCTTCGCGCGCTTCACTTCGACGCTGCAGGCCGTCGTGCCGATCGGCGCCGGCGTGCAGACGGGCGACGGCAGCCAGAAATACACCGTCACCGCCGACACCACGAACCCGAACTACAGCGCCACCCTGGGCGGCTATGTGCTGGCGGCCGGTGTCGGCAGCATCAATGTGCCAGTCGTCGCCTCCACGGCCGGCGCCGGCGCCAATGCACTGGCCGGCCAGATCAACACGCTGACGACCTCCATCCCGGGCGTCGATACTGTCACCAACGCATCAGCCTTCACGAATGGCGCCAACGCCGAGACTGACGCGGCACTGCGCGCGCGCTTCATCACCTTCGTGGCCAGCCTGTCCAAGGCCACAAAAGGCGCGGTTGGCTACGCCATCACCTCGCTGCAGCAGGGCCTGAGCTACGCCCTGGTGGAGAACTACCTCTACAGCGGCGCGGCCCAGCAGGGCTATTTCTACGTCGTGGTCGACGATGGAACCGGTAACCCCGGCAGCACGCTTCTGACCAGCGTTTCCAACGCCATCGACGCCGTGCGGCCGGTGGGCACCACTTTCGGCGTCTACGGGCCGGTGGTGGTGAACGCCACGGTCGCCATGACGGCCACCATCGCGGCCGGCTACGACCCGGTGGCGACCAAGGCGCTGATCGTCACGGCGATCAAGAACTACATCAACAGCCTGACGCTGGGCCAGACGCTGGCCTATTCCAGGCTGCTGCAGATCGCCTACGACGCGTCGCCCGGCGTGACCAACATCACCGCCTACACGCTCAACGGCGGTACTTCGGACCTCACGGCCACCAGCCAGCAGGTGATCAAGTGGGCCGGTGTAACGGTGAGCTGATATGGCAACAGGCACCCAATCCGACGTTTTCGCACGGCTCAAGGCCCTGCTGCCGCGCTGGTTCGGCGACACCACGCCCATCCTGGACGCCGTGCTGCAGGGCCTGGCCTATGCCGGCTCCTTCGTCTACAGCCTGTGGGCCTATGCAAAGCTGCAGACCCGGATCCTGACGGCCACGGACGGCTGGCTGGACATGATCGCGGCCGACTTTTTCGGCACGGCGCTACTGCGCCAGCAGAACCAGAGCGACGCCAGTTTCCGCGCGCGCATCCAGATCAACCTGATCCGCGAGCGCGCCACGCGCAACGGCCTGATCAAGGTGCTGACCGACCTCACCGGCCGCGCGCCCACGGTTGTCGAGCCGCAGCGCCCCGCGGATACAGGCGCCTACAGCGCGCCGAACAGCGGATATGGCAGCGCTGGCGCCTACGGCTCCGTGCTGCTGCCATACCAGGCTTTCGTGACGGCCTATCGACCGCTGAGTAGCGGCATTCCCATGATCGCCGGCTATGGCATCTCGACGGCCGCCTATTCGACACCCAGCCAGGGCGGCGAGTACGCCAGCCAGTCGATGATCCAGAGTCAGGTGCAGGACAGCGACATCTACGCTGCCATCGACTCGGTCAAGCCGGTCGCCAGCACGATCTGGGCCCGCATCAGCAACTGAAGAGTTTCAACCACCAAAGCCGCCTTCGGGCGGCTTTTTTCATTCTGGAGACGCAATGGATCGCGGAATCATCTATCCCGGCCAGGTACCGCTCGAAACCGACCTGCTCTTTGCCCAGAAGGCGACGATGATCGGCCTGGGCAAGCTCGCGGCAGCCATGCTCGGCACCGGCACGCTGGTCAACGGCCTGACGGTCAGCCCGAACAGCCCCGCAGCGCTGAACGTACTGGTCTCGGCCGGCGAGATCTACGAGCTGCTGAACATCGACGCCACGGCCTACAGTTCGATCGCCGCCGATACCTCGCACCAGATCGTCAAGCAGGGCGTCTCGCTCGACACGCAGACCATCGCCTGCGCCGCGCCTGGCACTGCCGGCTTCTCCATCAACTACCTGATCCAGGCGACACTGACCGAGGCCGACGGCACGCCCGTCACGCTGCCGTACTACAACGCCAGCAACCCTTCGACCGCCTATAGCGGCCCGAACAACAGCGGCAGCGCCCAGAACACGCGGCGCGCCTGCGGCATCACCATCAGCGCCAAGGCCGGCACGGCCGCCACCACCGGCACCCAGACCACGCCCAGCGCGGACGCAGGCTATGTCGGCATCGCCGTCGTGACCGTCGCCAACGGCCAGACGAATATCACGAGCGGCAACATCACCGCGCTGTCGAGCAGCCTGATCCCGGCGGGCGGCCTGCTGGTGGGCGGAATCCAGAACGCTGCGGCCATCGTCTCGGCTGCGGGCGGCACCGCGGATGCCATCACCGGTTCCTATGCCCCGGCGATCACGCAGTTGCTCAACGGCATGACGCTGTACGTGCGCGCGGCGAGCGCCAATGCGACAACGACGCCGACTTTCACGCCGAACAGCGGCACGATCGCCGAGAAAACTATCGTCAAAGGTGCCGGAAGTGCTCTGTCGACCGGCGACATTGCAGGCGGTGGCCACTGGATCGAGCTGCAGTACGACCTGAGCCTTGACAAGTGGGTTTTGCTGAACCCGGCAACGGGGGTGAACCCGGCGACACTTCCCGGCTTCCGCAACCGCATCATCAACGGTGGCATGGCCATCGACCAGCGCAACTCGGGCGCGGCGCAGACCTTTACGGCCGCCGCGGCGCTGGCCTACGCAGTAGACCGCTGGTACGGCTACTGCACGGGAGCCAACGTCACGGGGCAGCGAGTGGCAGGCTCGGGGGCGAACCAGTACCGCTACCAATTCACGGGCGCGGCCAGCGTCACCGGAATCGGTTTCGGACAGCGCATCGAGAAGGCCAACAGCATCGACCTGGCCGGCAGCACGGCAACTCTCTCCGTCGATCTTGCCAATAGCCTGTTGACCACGGTGAACTGGACGGCCTACTACGCCAACACCGACGACACCTTTGGCACTCTGGCGAGCCCGACCCGCACGCAGATCGCCACCGGCAGCTTCACGGTCAACGGCACGGTGACGCGCTACAGCACGCCGATCAGCATCCCAGCCGCTGCCACGACCGGTATCGAAGTAGTGTTCTCGGTGGGCGCCCAGACCAGTGGCACCTGGACGATTGGTAACGTCCAATTGGAAGCTGGTGCTGTGGCTACGACTTTTGAGCGCCGCCCGATTGCCACCGAGTTGGCGGCATGCCAGCGTTACTTCTTCAGTGCCCCATCGGGGTGGATGTTTGGCATTGCTTATGGACTGGCTGGGTATAACGCCGGTCTCACGGCATGCGGCGACTTCCCGGTGACGATGCGCTCAGTTCCGACATCATCTGTCGCTTGGTCTCTGTCGAACTCGAACACCCCCGTCCAGAAGACCTTGAATCAGAACTCCGTGAACTACGCCACGCAGACTGCATCTGCTGGCAGTGATGCCACGATGACTTCGACCACAGCAACCTTCTCTTCGGAACTTTGATCATGTACAAGAAAACTCAATCCAGCGCGGTGATCCGAGTCGAAGACGGAGCGCTGATCCCTGAAGATCCTCGCAACCAGGACTATCAGGCCTACCTTGCTTGGGTAGCCTCTGGAAATTCGGTGCTTCCTGCTGACGCAGCGCCGCCGATTCCGCTCAAGCAGCAAGCCCAAACAGCACTCGATGCAGCAGACATCACGATGCTGCGCTGCGTCGAGAACAGCGTCTCCGTTCCTGCGGCGTGGGCCACCTATCGCAAAGCGCTGCGCGCCATCATGAACGGCACCGACACCACGTCGACCGCATTGCCGACTCGACCTTCCTATCCGGCAGGGACCTGAGCCGATCCGCTCAGCACAAGCCGCCTTCGGGCGGCTTTTTCATTTCCACACACAGCGAGGTTTCAATGGCTGAACCCACATCGAGCGCGACGGGTGTCGCAGGATTCGCGGCATGGAAGGCGGTCGGCGGCGCAGCCGGCATCGGGGCTGGCGGTGCTGGCCTGGCCGCCATCGTCGTGATGCTTATGACTCCTCCGCGCAGCGCGCGCGAGTGGGCCGTCGGCCTGATCTCCACTGTTCTGGGCTCCGTGAGCGGCGGTGCGGCGGTGATCATGAAGTTCGGACTGCAGGATTGGTCTCACAGCTGGACCGGGTTGATCGCCCTGCTCGGGCTGGTGTTCGCCTGCGGTCTGCCGGCCTGGGCCATCGTTCGCTGGGGCTTCACCTGGATCATCCGTCGTCAGGACAAGGATCTCGGCGAGGTGGTCAACGAGGTGCGCAACGACATCAAGGGGCTGCCATGACCGTCCAGGACACCCACGCCGAGCGGGAAACGCTCGAGGTCGAGGTCAACATCCCCGGCCACGACGCCCGGGTGACGACGCCGCTTTTCACGCGCACCCGCAAGGAGCTGATCGCCCGCGAGGGCGGCCGGTGCTTCATCTGCCTGTGCACGGCCGAGGAAACGGGGCATCCGCTGGAGGCGCACCACCACCCGGTCGAGCGCAGTCTGGCCAACATGATCGACTGGGACCATTTCCGTAAGGAGTGCGAGTCCGGCCGCTGGGGACCGCACGCGCAGGCCTTTGACTGGTCGAAATTCGACCCGCTCAACCCCTACAGCTTCGTTGACGACATGACGGTGAATGGCCTGCTGCTTTGCAAGGCGCACCATACCGGCAAGGATGAGGGCATCCACGACATGCCCTACCCGCTGTGGATCGCCCAGAAGCTGGGCCTGGAGGGCTACAAGTTTTCCGGGGTGGAAATCATCCACCACGACTACAGCGCCGAGGAAAGCGAGGCGAACCATGCAGCGCAGCAGCAATGAGTGGCTGTCCGTCCTGTTGCATTGCGGCGTGCGCATCAAGGTGGCCAGCAGCTGGTCGCCTATCTTCGCTCAGGTGATCGGCTCCGACACGTTCAGCAAAGGCGACTCCGAGCTGGACGACTTCCTCGGCCAGATCCTGCACGAATCTGACCTGCTGGAGCAGCTGGAGGAGAACCTCTACTACACCACGCCGGGGCTGCTGATGAAGACGTGGCCCACCAGATTCAGATCGCTGGCCGACGAAAAGCCGTACCTGAAAAACCCGCAGGCGCTGGCCGAGAAGGTCTACGGCGGCAGGCTGGGCAACGTGCACCCGGGAGACGGCTGGAAGTACCGCGGATCCGGACTTATCCAGGTCACCGGCTCCGACAACTTCCGCGCGCTGCAGGCGGCCACCGGCATCCCGGTGTTCGACCATCCGGAGCTGCTGCGCGCCGCGACAGCCGAGAGCCTGCAGGTATGCATAGCCTGGTGGAACGGCCATGTCCCGGACTCGATCCTGGGTGACATCCGCAAGATCACCCGAATCGTCAACGGTGGCCAGACCGGTCTGGCCGAGCGCGAGAAGCTGACCAGCGACGCCAAAGGAGCGCTGTCATGACCGCCAAAGCCAAGCGCACGGCGCCGCGCAAGGCCGTCAAGCCGCCATCGGAGCGCCAGACGCTCAGCAACCGAGCCGCGCGCCGCGCCATCCTCGAGCAGCAGGAGCGCCAGCGCGCGCGCCCAGTCTTCCCCGAACCGGAGAGCGACGAATGTTACAGACCGTGATCCGATGGCTGCTGGCCATCAGCCTGCTGGCCAACCTGGTGCTGGGCGTCCTGTTCTTCCGCCAGCACGACGGTGCCGTTGAGGCAAAAACGGAAGAGCGCCAGGCCGTGGCCAGCGCGCAGGCATGCAGCCAGGGCGTGGACCAGCTGCAGCAGCAGGCCCAGCAGCGCCAGGCCGCCGCCGCACCCAAGATCGCCGCGGCTGCCAGCGCCGCGCGCGCCGCCGACCGTCTGGCCGACGAGATCATGCGCATGCCGCCGGCCGACCCGGGCGATGCGTGCCGCAGCGCCGTGGAGCGCGTGAATTCCTGGTGGAAGGGGAAACCGAAATGATCGCCGCCGCATTGCTGGCCGTGGCAGCCTTTTTGGCTGGCCACTGGACCGCGCCCGAAAATACCGTGACCGTCCAGGTCAAGGTGCCGGTGCCGGTGGAATGCCGCGTCGATGTTCCGGACCGCCCGGAGATGCCAACCGAGCAGTTCACCGCACAGCCCACGATTGACCAGTTCACCCAGGGCGCGATGGCCGAGCTTGAGCGCCGCGAAGGGTACGAGCAGCAGCTGCGCGCCGCGCTGGCGGCGTGCACTGAGCCCGTCAAGTAATTGCAGTTGTCTCCTGTCCGGGGTTTCCAAAGGTTACCAGGGCTTCTCCCCCATCTCGCTTCGGCGGGGTGGGGGATTTTTCGCGTTTCTGGAGTCCCAAAAAAACCCCATATTTTCCAAAAAACCGAGGATTCATGCGGTTTCCGATTCCGGCCCCGGGCACCACCCCTTCGAATACCCGACTGGTTTGTTAACGCGAACCGGCACGCCCCAGGCGGAATGTGAAGCGCGCTGCCGCGCGCGGGTTCGATTCCGGCCCCGGGCGCCACCCCTTCGAATATCTGAACGGTTTGTGATCGCGAACCGGCACGCCCCAGGCGTCGTGTGATGCGCGCTGACGCGCGCAGCGGGCGATTCCGGCGTCGCTAGCGCTGGCCGGAGTTCTCGCGCAGACCCTCTGCGACCGTCGGGTAGCGCAGCTTCAAACGCAACTCCCGCTTCAGCCTGGTGTTGTCCATCCGTCTCGATTCGCTCATGAAGCTCAGCAGCATCGGTGACAGCTGTTCCCTGGCTTCCTGCCGTGAGATCCGTTTCGGTGGCGGCAGGCCGTAGAGGCGGGCGGCCTGGTCGAAGTAGTCGCCCATCTTCAGCTGCGTGTCGTCGTTGACGTGGTAGACGCGCTGCGGCGCGCCGCGCCACAGGGCGGCCAGGCAGGCGCGGGCCAGGTCGTCGGCGTGGATGTGGTTGGTGTGGACATCATCCTCGGCGCGCAGCACCGGCGTGCCGCGCAGCAGGCGGTCGCGCGGCGTACCGCCTTCGCGGTCGGGGGCGTAGATGCCGGGAATGCGCAGGATGGCACTGCGCACACCGGTGCTGCGGCCGTGGAAGCGCACGTGGCGCTCGGCCTGGACGCGCCGCTGCCCGCGTGCGGTCGTCGCTTGTGGCGCGCGGGTCTCCTGCACCCAGGCGCCGCGGCAATCGCCGTAGACGCCGCTGGTGGAGCCATAGACCAGCGCCCGGGGCGGCGCGCGCCGGCGCAGCGCGCGCAGCAGATCCCGGGTGCGCGGGTCGCCCGGGCCCTCGCCGGGCGGGGGCGCCAGGTGCAGCACACGGTCGGCGAGGCCCGCGAGGCGCTGCAGGCTGGCCGGCTGGTCCAGGTTACCGCTCAGGGGAACGATGCCACGGGCGCGCAACTCGGCGTGCCGCGCCGGCGTGGAGGTGAGTGCCAGCACGCGCACGCGTCGCGGCAGGGCGGCGGCCACGCGCAGGCCCACGTCGCCGCAGCCGACGATCAGCAGGCGCTGGCGGCGAAAGCGGGCGGGCAGGGCGCCAAGAGGGTTCAGATTTGAAGGCAAAATTGAGGGTTTGTGTCCACGACAGATAGCGACAAGGATAGCGAAAACATGTCCAGCAGCGAAACCGCCTTTCACGTCACGGTCCAGCCCAGCGGGCGCAGCTTTGATGCCCTGCCCGGCGAGACCCTGCTGGCCGCCGGCATCCGCCAGGGCATCGGCCTGCCCTACGGCTGCAAGGACGGCGCCTGCGGCTCCTGCAAGTGCAAGAAGCTCTCCGGCACGGTGGTGCACGGCCCGCACCAGGAGAAAGCGCTGAGCGAGGCCGAGGAAGCGGCCGGCCTGGTGCTGACCTGCTGCGGTGTGGCGCAGTCGGACGTGGTGCTGGAGTCGCGCCAGGTGACCGAGGCCGGCGCTTTCCCGATCAAGAAGATGCCGGTACGCGTGAACGTGATGGAGAAGCTCTCGCCGGACGTGATGCGCCTGGTGCTGCAGCTGCCGGCCAATGACAGCTTCCAGTTCCACGCCGGCCAGTACATCGAGTTCCTGCTGCGCGATGGCGCGCGGCGCAGCTACTCCATGGCCAATGCGCCGCACACCGGCGTCGGCCAGCCCACGGCGACGCCGCCGGTGGGGCCGACCATGGAGCTGCACATCCGCCACATGCCGGGCGGCAAATTCACCGACCATGTGTTCGGCGCCATGAAGGAAAAGGAGATACTGCGCATCGAGGGGCCCTATGGCAGCTTCTTCCTGCGCGAGGACAGCGACAAGCCCATGGTGCTGCTGGCCTCGGGCACGGGCTTCGCCCCGATCAAGGCGCTGATTGAGCACCTGCAGCACAAGGGGATCACGCGGCCGGCCACGCTGTACTGGGGTGGCCGCCGTCCGCAGGACCTCTATATGCACGAATGGGTGGTAGGCAAGTGCCAGGAGATGCCGAACCTGCAGTACGTGCCGGTGGTGTCCGACGCCTTGCCGGAAGACCACTGGCAGGGCCGCACCGGCTTCGTGCACCAGGCGGTGCTGCAGGACTTCCCCGATCTTTCCGGCTACCAGGTCTACGCCTGCGGCGCTCCCATCGTGGTCGAGTCGGCGCGACGTGACTACGTCAACGCTGGCTTGCCCGAAGACGAGTTCTACGCCGACTCCTTCACCAGCGAAGCAGACAAGCATGGCGCGTAGCGCCATGCTTGCGGCGCAGGCTCACTTCGCGCAGCGAAGTTAAGGCGCGTCAGCGCCGGCCGCAGCCACAACAATCGAGGGTGGGAGGCGCGTAGCGCCATGCTTGCGGCGCAGGCTCACTTCGCGCAGCGAAGTTAAGGCGCGTGAGCGCCGGCCGCAGCCACAACATTCGGTGGTGGGAGGCGCGTAGCGCCATGCTTGCGGCTCAGGCTAATTTCGCGCAGCGAAGTTAAGGCGCGTCAGCGCCGGCGGCCATGCTCGGCGCGCTGGGCCTGCGCGCGGTCCCTGCGGCCGTCGTGGTCCAGGTCGCGCTGGCGATCGTGCTTTTCGCGGTAGATGTCGCGGCTGGTGCGGTCCTGCATGGTGTGCAGGCGGGCACGCTCCTGGCGTGTCACCTTGCCGTCGGCCTGGGCTTTCTGTTCAGCACGTTCGACGCGGCCTTGTTCCCTTTCCAGGCGGGCGGCCTCCCGCTGCGTGAGCTGGCCGGAGTTCTCGCCCTGTTGGATGCGGCGCTCCTGGTTCGCCTCGCGCTGCTCGACGCGCGGCATGGCCGTGGGGTTGCCGGGCGTCGCCGGCGCGGTGCCCACGGACGGGGGCGCCGACTGGGCGAGGGCGGCCCCGGTGGCGGCAAGTGCGACGGCACCCATCAGCATCCTGATCTTCATGAGGTTCTCCTTATGTTGTCGAGCATGGAAACGACTTCCATGAACCCGCAACGTGCGCGGCGGCCATGAGAGGCGACATCGCCTCTGCAAAGTCTTGTAAGGGAATGTCACGAGGCGTCGGGCCGCCAATTCTGCACAATCGGCGCATGATGAAACGCCGCACCCTTTCCTTTCTTGCTCTGGCCACAGCGCTCGCCCCGACCTTGCCGGTGCTGGCCCAGAGCCGTCCCATCCACCTGATCGTGCCCTACGCGGCCGGTGGGCCGATCGACATCACGGCGCGTGCCCTGGCCGAACGCGTGCGGGACAGCCTGGGCCCGGTGATCATCGAGAACCGGCCTGGCGCCGGCGGCAATATCGGCGCCGAGGCGGTGGCCAAAGCCGCACCCGACGGGCTCACCATCGGCATTGCCGCCACCGCCACGCACGCGGTCAACCCCTGGCTCTACCGTCGCATGCCCTACGACGCGGCCCAGGATTTCGCGCCCATCACGCAGATGCTACGCGTGCCCAATGTGCTGGTGATGAACGCCGAGACCGCGCAGCGCCTGCACATCAACAGCCTGCAGGACTTCATGACCTACGCCCGGGCCCACCCCGGCAAGCTCAACTACGGCAGCGGCGGCAACGGCAGCGCCGGTCACCTGGCCGGCGAGCTGTTCAAGGCGCGCGCGGGCATCTACGCGGTGCACATCCCCTACAACGGCGGCAATCCGGCGCAGCTGGCGCTGCTCAGCGGCCAGGTGGATTTCAACTTCGACAATCTGGCCACCGCCGCCGCCAATGTCCGCAGCGGCAAGCTCAAGGCGCTGGCCGTCACGACGCTCAAGCGCTCTCCGGCCCTGCCGCAGGTGCCGGCGGTGGCCGAGACGCTGCCGGGCTTTGCGGTCGATACCTGGTGGGGGCTGGTCGCGCCGGCGGCCACGCCGCGGGACGTGGTGCAGCGGCTGAACCAGGCTTTTGTGGCGACCCTGAAGGCGCCGCAGACGCAGGAGCGCTTTGCCGCGCTGATGGCCGAGCCGGTGCCGACGACGCCGGAGGAGTTCGGCACCTTCATGCAGGCCGAGCGGGCCAAGTACGAAAGCGTGGTGCGGGCCTCGGGCGCCCAGGTCGACTAGCGCGATGGCCGCTTACAGGTCCGCCAGCGGGATGTGGGCGGCCTTCTTGTCCGCCTTGTGCAGCACGGCCAGCAGCTTGCCCAGGTCGCGGTCCAGGCTCTTCAGCGTGTTGCGGTCCAGCTGCGCCAGCGCGTCGGGCAGGACGCCGCTGAAGGGTTGGGGCGCCTTGCGCAAGGCAGCGCGGCCTGCGGGCAGCACGGTGAACTCCACATTGCGGCGGTCGGTGCCGGATTTCCTGGCAGCGATGAGCTCACGCTCCAGCAGCACCTTGACCAGATTGCTGGCCGTGGACTGATGGATGTCCAGCGCCTCGGCCAGCGCACCGGTGCCGATACCGGGGTGTTCCCGGATCACGCTCAGGGCCCAGATCTGGGAGCCGCCCAGACCACTGCGTTTTTCCAGTTGCTGGAAATGGGTCCGGACGGCGTTGAAGACCTGGCGGAAGCTGCGCAGTACCTGCACCGCTTCCTCGTTGTCGTGGCCGGAGAGGGCAGCCATGCAGACGCTGGCGTTCTCTTGCCTTACTTCTTCGGGCTGTAGACGATGTCGACCCGGCGGTTCTCGGCCCAGGCGGCTTCGTCGTGGCCGGTGGCCTTGGGCTTCTCTTCGCCGAAGCTCACGGCTTCCTGCTGGCCGGCGCCGGCGCCCAGCGTGGTCAGGGCACGCTTGACGGACTCGGAGCGCTTCTGGCCCAGTGCCAGGTTGTACTCGCGGCCGCCGCGCTCATCGGCATTGCCTTCCAGGCGCACCTGCAGTTCGGGGTGGGCCTTCAGGTAGGCGGCATGCTGCTCGAGCACGCTGTTGTACTGCGGCTTGATCGTGAAGACATCAAAGTCGAAGTAGACGCTGCGCTGCTTGTAGATGGGGCTGTTCGGGTCCAGGTAGGCCGGCACGGCGCTGCCGTCGGCAGCGGACTTCGCGCTGGGCTGCTCGGTGGAGACAGCGGCCACCGTGGACGCGGCCGCCGGGGCGGACGATTCGCTGGTGGACAGCGGCGTGCTGCTGCAGGCGGCCAGCAAGACGGTGGCAGAAACGAGGAGGGGCAGGGCAAATTTCATACAGGAGGCTCCGGGGAAAAAGATTCGTATTTGCACAAATAAATATAGCACGGGAGCCCCTCTTTACGAGGCTTCCGGGACGTCAGCTTTGAAGAAGATTTGCGATCTCGATCAGGTTCTGGTCAGGGTCGCGGATGTAGATCGACAGGATCGGCCCCTGCGCCCCCGTGCGCTGCACCGGCCCCTCCAGCACGGGCACGCCACAGCCGGCGAGGTGCTGTTGCACCGCCGGCAGCGGCACCGAGGTGAGGAAGCACAGGTCCGCCGAACCCGGGGTGGGCCGTTGCGCCTTGGGTTCGAACTCGCGCCCGGCCTGGTGCAGATTGATCTTCTGTACCCCGAAGGCGAGCGCCGTGCGCCCGGCCCCGAAGGTCACCACCTGCAGGCCCAGCACGTGGCTGTAGAACGCGCAGCTGGCCTCGATGTCGGCGACCGTGAGGACCAGGTGGTCCAGGCTGTCGAGGTGCACGGGCCTCAGAGCTCCAGCGCGTCGGCAATGGCCTTGATGCCCGCCTTGGCGCAG
>JAJZUZ010000267.1 GCA_021845965.1 Pseudomonadota bacterium
TCTGCCCGGTCTGCCGCGCAAAGGACGGCACCGCCATCGCCGGTCCGCACCAGAGCCAGCCCAGCAGCATGAGGCCCAGCGAGGCCAGCAGCGACCGGACGCGACCGCGAACCTGAAGCGGACGACATGGAGCAGCTCGCATTTCCACCTCCAGAAAGGAATGGCCGCAGCCGAACCTGCCCCCGCGGGTGCCGATCCCTGCGCTTGACCTGTCCGGTCGGGACGACCGGGCCCAGCAATTACATTTGTAGGAATATTTTTGTGAAAGTTCATCACAAGAATGTGTACGAGCGGTAAAGATGCGTCGTTCACGGCGCGTGCTGCGCGCGCCGCGGCCGGCACCGACGCGCTGCCCGTTCGCGCACGCCCATGGCGCCAATCGCTCTGGCGCGCAACGCCGTTGCCGGGGTCACTTCGCCGTGGTGGCGTTATCCAGGCGACGGCCGGCCCGCTCCCGCGGGCCGGCGCCTACGTTTGGGCGGGAGGCAGCGCACCACCTACAGCCGCGCGCGGCGCGGCACCACCTGCAGCTGCACGCGCACCTGCGCGGGCGCGCGCGTGAGCTGCAACAGCTGCGGCGGCAGGTCGATCAGCTGCTCGGCCTGCCAGACGCGCACCTGCACCGGGCCGTCGGGCACGTCGGCGAAACGGACCGTGCCGTCGCCGCCGGTCTTGGCGGCCCAGGGCGTATCGCTGACGTAGATGAAGCCACGCATGGAGCCGTGGATATAGCAGCCCAGCAGATTGGCCCCCACCACGCCCGGCTGGTCCAGGGTGACCTCCACCGCCTGGGCCGGCTTGCCCTCCTCGTGCCCGGGCAGTCGCAGCTCGAAGGCGTCCTTGCCGGTGGCGGTGAACTGCGCCGCGCCGGCGGCCGAGCTGCGCACGTGGTGGTCCCAGGGATCGCGGTTGACGAAGCGGACGCGGGCACCGCGCGCCACCAGCGACACCGCGGGTACAAACTGCATCCTCTCCTGCGCCACGGTGGCCTCGCGCGGCAGTGGTGGCGGCGTCTGCCCGCCCAGGCCGGCCACCTGCAACAGCACCACCGCATTCGGTGTGGGCTTGCCGTTCTTGTCGACGACCTCCACCGTCAGCGGGCCGGCCGCCGCGGCGGCGGCCTGCAGGACGCAGGCCAGCATGAGCCAGGTTGCGCGCTTCATGGCACGGTGATCACGTCACGGTGCATCGGCGCCAGCCGGGCGAGCAGGCGGTTCTGGTCGGCAAAGGCGATGCCCTGCGCATCCATGCTTTGCTGCAGCACCTCGACCAGGGCGTTGAAATCGCCCTTGGTGATGTCCAGGTTGGCGTGCGCGGTCTTCATGTCCGCTCCCTTGTAGACGCAGGGCCCGCCGCTGACGGCGCAGAACTGGTCCGCCAGCTGTGCGGTCAGGCGCTTGGCATTGGCCTGGGCAAAGAAGGGCTTCATGCGCGCATCGGCCAGCAGGCGGGTGGCAAAGTCTTGCACCAGCCGGTCGATGCCGGGCTTTTCGCCCAGTGCCCGGAAGAGTGCGCCGTCAGCCGCCGGCTGGGCCCTGGCGTCGGGCAGGCAGAAGAAGGCGGCGGCGAGCAGCGCAAAAGCGGCAAGGATGATCTTCATGGAGGACTCCGTGATGGTTGGATCGAAAGGGTGAGCGGGCTCAGAAAGCCAGCTGGCCCGAGAGGTAGAAGCCGGTCTGTGCGCGGCCCGCGGTCGTGGCCGGCACCACGCGGCCCAGGTCGACATAAGCGGCGGTGAGCGAGAAGTTCTTGCTCGGCGCCCACGCAATGAAGACGTCCTTCCAGTCATCCGCCTTCAGGCCGTCGCCCAGTCCGGCGGCACGACCGGCCGTCTCCAGCTTGTTGGGCATGACGCGGTACTCGAAGCCCACCGCCACGTTCTTGCGCAGCAGGTAGGCGACGGACAACTCGGGCAGGAAGCTGTAGTTGTCATCCGCGCCGCCAAGCGTGGCACCAAAGCCCAGCAGGCCGTTCTGGTTGGCTTTGGTAGCGCGCAGTGTGGCGTTGACCAGCACGCCCTGCGCCAGGTACAGCTTGGTGGCGCTGACGTAATAGTCCACACCGGAACGTTTGGCCCCCAGCTTGTCCAGCGTACCGTCCAGCCCCGAGGAATCGAGCGCCTTGAACTGGGCCCCCACGGCGATCTGGGGCATCCAGCTGTCGCTATCGAGCACGGCGTCACCCGCCACCCTGGCCTTCACGCCGGCGATGGTCTGTTTCAGGTGCAGGTCCGGCAGGCCGAGTCCGGTGCCGGTGATGCCGGTGTCCAGATCCTGGCGCCCCAGCGACAGCTCGAAGCGGTCCTGCACGCCGAGCGCCAGGCCAAAGGCGTTCAGGCCGTAATCCCGCGTGATCACGCGCGAGCCGTAGGCTGAGACGCCAAGCTCGCCGGCCGTCGCATTGCTGCCGATCACGGCCCAGGGCGTGATACCGCCGCCGGCCGCGCCCTCGATGGTGCTGACGCCGCCAGTCAGCAGCAGCTTGCCGGTTTCCGCGCGCGCCCCCAGGGAGATGGCACCCAGCGCCATCAAGGCCGCCGTTGCCACCAGGTTTCTTGCTATCTGCATCGGTTCTCCTCAATGTCGTGAACAAAGACGCTCACGCAGCAGATACGTG
>JAJZUZ010000268.1 GCA_021845965.1 Pseudomonadota bacterium
CGCCAGCCAGCGTGGCCCCCATGTTCAGAAAGACGCGACGATCCATGTTTTCCTCCATTGTTGGGACAGGGCAGTTTTCCCTGCTGGCGTGACAGGCTGATGACCTCGCCCGTCAACCGGTCAAGGCATGATGCGACGCGACCCGACGCCTTTGCCGACGCCCCTACTAGCCCTGCTTGCTCGCGAGCAGGGAATCAGGGTTGCGCGGTTCTGGCGAAAGACGCCGGCTCTCGCGTCGACGCCGGATCCAGGTCATCGGCGAACTGCTGGCGTACTTGAAGAACAGCTGGTGGATGGTCTGGAACTCCAGACCGCTTTCACGCATGAGCTCCTGCCAGCCGATCGGCTCGTCAAGATGCGCCTCGATCCACGCGCACAGGCGCTCAAAGGCCAGCTTCTGCTCCTCGATCGCCATGGGCTTGCGCGCTAGGGGTCTGGTTCTGGACATGCGTGTGGCTGGAGGTTGATGGGACGACGAAGCCGGTGTGCAACCGGCCGCTCGCACTCTACGGGCACCGTATGACGGCGCCGTGAATGGAAATCAGTCCGGCGGGCCGGCGCGGACAATGATCGAAGCAGGCCCGCGGTCGCCGGCCTGCAGACTCACCGGGCCCGCAGCCACCCCCAGGGCAGATAGGCGTTGGCGTACATGAGCGCGCGCGGCGACGCGGCCAGGCCATCGAACCGCCTGGGCTCATGTGTCCCCTCCGCCCACGGGGTCGCGCTCTCCGGCGGACGATCTACGGGGACCCGCCGACAGACGTGGATGAGATCCTCGAACAGGGGACGTTGGCAGTCAGGGCAGGTGTTCACGGACGAGGCTCAGAGGATGACGATGCGACCACGATAGCGATGCTCCGTGTCAGCGTGGTGACGGCACGCGCCTGCAGTACGGCACATCGCAAAGCACTGCGCGCCCGGCTACGACCCGATGGCCACACGGCGCAGGGACAGCCGCTCCGCGGGCAGCGGCAGCAGGGGTTCGCTCCCGGCCCGGGCAGGCTGGTGCCGGGGCGCCGCCTCCGCGTCGAGCCGGAACACGGCCACATCCCGCACCTGCTGCTCGGCCAGCGCGTTCAGGCTGGCCGCCGAGGCGGCCATCTCCTCCACCAGCGTCGCATTCTTCTGTGTGGTGTGGTCCATGTGGGCCACCGCCTCGGCAATCTGTGCCACGCCCTGGGCCTGCTCGCTGCTGGCGGCGCTGATCTCGCCCATGATGCCGGTGACGCGCCGGATGCTGGCGACAATCTCCGTCATGGTCTTGCCGGCCTGCTCCACCAGGGTGGCGCCCTCGTCGACCGAGGCCACACTGGCCGAGATCAGTTCCTTGATCTCACGGGCCGCCTGCGCGCTGCGCCCTGCCAGGCCACGCACCTCGCCGGCCACGACGGCGAAGCCGCGCCCCTGCTCGCCGGCGCGCGCGGCCTCGACCGCGGCATTGAGTGCCAGGATATTGGTCTGGAAGGCAATGCCGTCGATCACATTGATGATGTCCGCAATCCGGCGCGAGCTCGCGTTGATTTCGCCCATGGTGGTGACCACCCGCCCGACCACCTCCCCGCCGCGCTGGGCCACGTCGCTGGCATGTTGCGCCAGCTCGTTGGCCTGGCGGGCGCGGCCCGCATTCAGCCCGACGGTCGAGCCCAGTTCCTCCATCGCAGCCGCGGTCTGCTCCAGGGTGCTGGCCTGGTTCTCGGTGCGTGCGGCCAGGTCGGCATTGCCCGTGGCGATCTGGCTGCTGGCTGCGGCGACGGCTTCGGCGCCCTGGCGTACACGCGCCACGAGTTGCACCAGGCGCCCCTGCATCTCGCGCAGGGACAGCAGCAGGGCTGCGATCTCGTTGCGCCCCTCGACCGTCAGCTGTCCCGACAGATCACCGCGTGCCACCGTGTGGGCAAACTCGCCAGCCTGCCGTAGCGGCCGGTTGATCGAGCGCATGATGCCGAGCCCGAGCGCGGTGGCACCGGCCAGGGCGAGCGCCAGCAGCGTGCCCGTCACGTACAAGGTCTGGGTCACGTCGTGGTCCACCCGCACGCTGGCTGCGCTCATGCGCGCTTCTTCTGCGCGTATCAGATCATCCAGCGCGTCCAGATAGGCTTGCTGGCGTTTTTGCACATCCCGCATCAGCACCAGCCCGGCCTCGTTCAACAGACCCTCCTTGAAGAGATCGAGCATGGACTTGCGGCTGGCGACATAGGCCGTGCGCGCTTCGCCGACCATGCCCAGCGCGGCCCGGTCGTCCGCGTCCACGGTGGTCTGCTCCAACCCCGTCAGGACGTCATTGATCTCCTGGCTGACCCGCGTCATGCGCTCCAGCTGCCGGCGAATCTCCGGCTCGCTGACGATGATGAAGAGATTGCGGGTCGTGGCGGCGTTGTCCAGCACCAGGGACTTGATCCTGTGCACGGCGACCACCCGCGGATAGTGCTCTTCGGTCATGCCGCGGAATACGGTGCGCAGCGCACGGAGCTCGCCCACAAACAAGGCCCCGAGCAGCAGCACCAGTGCCGCCATGAAGCCGAAGCCCGCCAGCAGACGAGTCGATATCTTGATATTTTTCAGTTGCATTACAGGATTCCCTGTCCATCCAATACATACAGGCCGGTATCGGCCA
>JAJZUZ010000269.1 GCA_021845965.1 Pseudomonadota bacterium
ACGCTGACCACCGAGGGTGCCATCACGCCCGATGCGCTGCAGGCCCTGGCTGCGCTGCGCGGCGCGGGCCTGCACGTCATCCCCGTCACGGGACGGCCGGTGGGCTGGAGCGTGCCCTTTGCGCGCAGCTGGCCGGTGGATGCCATCGTGGCCGAGAACGGTGCCGTGGCGCTGGTCGACGCCGGCGTGCGCAGGATCTACCAGCAGGACGCCGCCACGCGCGCCGCCAACTACGCGCGCCTGCAGGACGTGGCGCAATGCGTGCTGCGCGAAGTGCCGGGTGCCACGCTGGCGCAGGACAGCCCGGGGCGCGAGACCGACATCGCCATCGACCACAGCGAGTCCACCCACCTGCCGCAGGAGCGCATCGACCAGGTGGTGGCCACCATGCGCCGCGAAGGTCTGCAGGTCACGGTGAGCAGCATCCACATCAACGGCTGGATCGGCGCGCACGACAAGCTGGCCGGGGCGCGCTGGATCGTGCGCGAGCTCTTTGGCCGCGCGCTCGACGCCGAACTGGAACGCTGGGTCTACGTGGGCGACTCCACCAACGACCAGCTGATGTTCCAGCACTTTCCGCACAGCGTGGGCGTGGCCAACATCCGGCGCTTCGAGGCGCAGCTGACCCATCCGCCGCGCTACATCACGCAAGGCGAGCGCGGGGCCGGCTTTGCCGAGGTGGCGCAGGCCATACTGGCCGCCCGCATCCGCTGAATTTTTCAGCAGCCGACTTTTCCACGCGCGCCGTGGGCAACGCTGTGGATAAGCATCAGCACAAGTCGGTGAAGCCGCATGGACATTGGGCTGCAACAGCGTGCCCAAAAAGCAGGCGCCCCTTGGAACGGGCCCTTACTCCTTGCGCTGGCTGGCTTCGAGCTGATCGTGCAATCGGCGCACATCGGCCGGCCAGGTGGACTTGATGTAGGACAGCACGGCCACGATGTCCTCATCCGCCAGCACGCCTTCGTAGCGCGGCATGGAGCTCCTGTAGTCCGCCCCGGCGTAGCGCTGCACGCCGTACTTGGTGATGTTGAACAGCACCTCGCCCGGATGGTGCCAGGTGTGGCCGCTGCGGTCGTGCGGCGGTGCGGGCAGCAGGCCGTCCGGGCCGCGCGCGCGCCAGTGCGGCTGGCCTTGCAGCGCCGCGCCATGGCATTGCGCGCACTGCTGCGCATAGACGACCTGGCCACGCGCCACCACGGCCGCATCGTCCGGACGCAGCAGGCCGGGCGCGGCCGACCCGCGCAGCCACCAGTAACCGCCGCCCGCCAACAGCACGGCCAGCCCTGCACCGGCGATTGCCGTCGTTCGTCTTGTGTTGCCTGCCATGCCCATCTCTTCCTTGCCATGTCGGCCCGGGTGCGGGCCTCCGCCCCCTCAGCGCCTGCACCGCATGATAGGCCCGCTGGCAAGGAAAGACGGGAAGCAGAGGCTAGGCCGCCGTCACTGCGAGCGTCTCGCGCAACAGCGCCAGGCCGTGCTCGACCTCGGCCTCCGTGCTGTTGAGCGCCGGCATGAAGCGCAGGCTGTGGCTGCGCGGCGCGTTGAGCAGCAGGCCGTGGGCACGGGCCTGCTCCACCACCGCGGTGGCGCGGTCGTGGCCCAGTTCCAGCGCCAGCAGCAGCCCGCGGCCGCGCACCTCGCCCAGACCGAACTCGGCCGACAGCTGGCGCAGGCCCGTTGCCAGGCGCGCGCCCACCTGCCGCACCTGCGCCAGGAAACCGTCGGCCAGCAGGCTGTGCATCACCGCCACGCCGGCCGCACAGGTCAGGGGGTTGCCGCTGTAGGTGCCGCCCTGCTCGCCCACCGCGAAGCAGGCGCACGCCTGCTTGGCCAGCAGGGCGGAAAGCGGTACGCCGCCACCCAGCCCCTTGCCCAGCGTCATGATGTCGGGCTCGATGCCATGCTGCTCATAGGAATACAGGGTGCCGGTACGGCCGCAGCCGGTCTGCACCTCGTCCGCAATGAGCAACAGCTGATGCTCATCGCACAGGGCCCGCAGCCCCTGCATGAACGCCGTTTCGGCCGGGTGCACACCCGCCTCGCCCTGCACCGGCTCCAGCATGATGGCCACGGTGCGCGGGCCGATGAGCGGGCGCACCGAGTCCAGATCGTTCCAGCGCGCCTTGGGAAAACCCGGCACCTGGGGCGCGAACATGCTGTCCCAGCCGGGCTTGCCGCTGGCCGACATGGTGGCCAGGGTGCGGCCGTGGTAGCCATTGCTGAAGGTGATGATCTCGTACGCGCCCTGCTTGTGCAGGCGGCCCCATTTGCGCGCCAGCTTGATCGCACCCTCGTTGGCCTCGGCCCCGGAGCTGGCAAAGAACACCTGGTCCATGCAGCTGTGCTGCGTCAACAGGTTCGCCAGTTGCAGTGCGGGCTCGTTGTAGTAGGCCGGGCTGGGGTTGATGAGTGTGCGCGCCTGTTCGCACAGGGCTTGCACCACCGCGGCCGGCGAGTGCCCCAGGCAGTTGACGGCCCAGCCCTGCACCCAGTCCAGATAGCGGCGCTCCTCCCCGTCGTACAGCCAGGCGCCGGCGCCATGCACGAAGACGACGTCCGGACGGGCGGTCACGGGCATCAGGCTGCCGGAATCAAAGGTGTCGGTGGTCT
>JAJZUZ010000270.1 GCA_021845965.1 Pseudomonadota bacterium
ACGGTGACGCGGCCGCTCAGCGGATCGATCTCTACGGTGTCGACCTCGGGCAGCAGGCCGAGCGCGGCACGCACCGGCCCCGCCGCCGCCGCGCAAAAGCTGACTGCGCCACGGTAGCGCGAGCGCGCGATGAACGCCGCCGGGGTGGTGTCGGCCAGCACGCGTCCGCGCACCAGCAGCACCAGCCGGTGGCACATCTGCGGCACGTCCTCGAGCTGGTGCGTGGAGACAATGATCGCGCGCTGGCGCGCCAGAGATCGCAGCAATGTGCGCACGCCGGCCTGCTGGCCGGGATCGAGGCCGTCGGTGGGCTCGTCGAGAATCAGCACGGGCGGATCGTGCAGAATCGCCTGCGCCAGCCCGACGCGGCGGCGCTGCCCCTTGGACAGGGTATCGATGCGCTGCGCCAGCAACGGCTCCAGGTCCAGAACCTGCACGACCTCGTCATAACGCTGCGCCAGACGCGCGCGACGCAGACCACGCACGCGTGCCACGAACAGCAGCAGCGCGTGCACGCTCATCTCACCGTACAGCGGCGCACCTTCGGGCAGGTAGCCCAGCGCGCGCCGGGCTGCCAGCGATTGGCGCTGCACGTCGTGGCCGCAGATGCGCGCCACGCCGGCATCGGGTTCGAGCACGCCGGCCAGCATGCGCAGAGTGGTGGTCTTGCCAGCTCCATTGGGACCGAGCAGGCCCAGGATTTGGCCCGGCTGCACACGCAGGCTGACCGCTTCGACCGCGCGGCGCGCGCCGAAGCGGCGCAGCAGGGATTCGGCCTCAATCATGGCCGCAGCGCAAGGCGGCGCGGCCACACGGCAATGCACCGCACCAGCCCGTGGATGACGGGCGGGTACGGCGCAGGCACGACACGCTCAGATGGGACGGCGCGGGCTCAGCCGGCCGTCGCCGCGCTGGCGGGGACAGCCGTGCTGGACGCCGCAGCGGCACTGGCGCTCGCGGCCGTCGACGTCGCCGGAGCCACGACCACGCTCGCTGCCGCGGCAGGCGCGGCACTGGAGGCAGTCGCCGGCTGCGTGCTTTGGCCCGGTACTGCGTCCGGCGCCCAGGTCAGCGGCAGGTACACCTTGTAGCTGCCCTCGCCGGTGTTCGGATTGACGTCCTGCACCACCACATCGTAGAAGCGGTGCGTGTTGGGATCGAAACCGTAACCGTGGGTCTGCGCAAAGGACTCGAGATTCAGGCGCATCAGCGGCAGGCTGGCCGGGCTGGCCTGCAGGTCGGCCTCGAGCGCCTTGCCGCCGAAAGCCATGCGTGCCATCACGTCGCTATCGACCACCAGCACGCCGTTCTTCTCCCAGCTACCGGGCGCCGGCGCCGTATTCTGCGTGGCGGCCGCTACTGTGCCGGGCTGGGTGAGATCGTAACTCTGCTTGTCGACGGTCAGCGTGCTGGTGTCGATCGGCACGGCCACGTCGAAGCCGTAGTTCTGGCTGCCGTAGTCGGTGGTAATGGTGATACGCGGACCCGCCGCCTTGACACCCAGCTTCTTCATCGCCGCGTCGATCTGCGTCAGGGCTTTCTGCGTGGCCGTCGAGACATCCTCCAGAGTGCGCTTGGCGCGCGTGGAGACAAACAGGATCGGTTGACGCTGCGTTTGCACGATAGCCGGGGTCAGCGTGTTGTAGTCGACGTTGGGGATCGAGGCCAGCACGTTTTGCAGGTTGCTCAGCGTGTACTGCACGAACGACGCCGGCTCGCCGTGGATGTACAGCCGCGAGTAGCGGTCGATCAGGTTCCAGCCGTAATCGACCTTGTAGCGCATGGTCACCTTGACCAGGCGGTCGCTGTTGCCTGCGCGCTCCAGCTCGATCACGAAACGCTTGTGGTGACCGTCCCAGCCGTTCTTCAACGCCCATTCGATTTCGCCGCTGCCCTGCATGGAGACCTGGCTGAAGCCGGGATCGTCCTTGGTGATGGTGAGCGTGCCGCTCTTGACCTTGGGATTGCTGCTGTTCCAGCTCACCTCGGCGCCGACGCCATAGGCCGGACCGGAGAAGGTGAACTGCGTGTTGGGATCGTATGCGCGCAGCACGCCATAATCGGGAAAGCGGCGGAAATTGCTGAGGATGTCGTACACCTGCCGCAGGTCATGGCTGACCTCGATGGTGCGCGAGGTGGAGCCCTGGTCGGGCATCAGCACGCCCGCCACGAGGTAGAGGATCGCCACCATGACCAGGGCGACGATGAATTCGAGAACACGCATCATTCGGACAATCTCCGCAGCCTACGGGGCCGGCTCGGGAAGCCGGCGGGTTGGGCACCAGCGGCGGGTGCCTGACCCGCGGCTGAAGCGGCGATGTTAGCGGCAAGCCGCGGTATGCGCCATCCGCGCCGCAGCGTTCGGTACGCGCGACACCCGGCTCGTGGCACGAGGTCAGACGATACCCAGCTCCAGCGCCTTCAGCACCGCGCGGGTGCGGTCGCGCACGCCCAGCTTGGACAGGATGTTGGAGACATGGTTCTTCACCGTGCCCTCGGCCACCGCCAGCGAATTGGCGATTTCCTTGTTGCTGTAGCCGCCGGCCATCAGGCGCAGGATCTCGGTTTCGCGCTCGGTCAGGGGGTCGGGCTGCTCGAGGCTGC
>JAJZUZ010000271.1 GCA_021845965.1 Pseudomonadota bacterium
ACAAACCCCAAAACCCGGCAAAATAACGTCCTTCAACAGGGTCGTTCGAGACCCCTCTCGGCACCGGCTCCACTGGCCGATATATGCCGACTCCGGGTGGCCGGATTACGCCGACTCGTGACAGGCCCTCGAACCTTGACGCGTTCCTGGCACTGCCATGGTGGGGCCGCGCCCTGGCCGGCCTGGTGCTCTTCCTGGGCATGCGAATGGCCGCCGCAGCCTTGCAACGGAGCCCGTTCACGGTTTTCGCGGCCTCGCTGATTCGCGACCTCAGCGCTTTCGCGCTCGCCCTGTTCGCCCTCCTCGCTCTCGTGGGACTGCTGCAGGAAGTGGTCGCGAAGCGGCGGACGGTCAACGCCCCGAATTGCGGGAGGGCAAGGACGGCACGCGACCGTTCTGGGGATGCCAGAACTTTCCGAAGGGGTGCCGACAGACGCTGCAGGTTGCACGGTTCGGCCACTGAGTGGCGATCTGCCGGGCGACCGCGGCACGCGACTGTCGGGGCTCGGCAACGCCAGCGGCAACGACCGCCGCCGATTGGAAACGGATTGGAAGCACATCAGCGCCCACGAAAAAGCCCGCTCATGACACGTCACGGCGGGCTTCTCTGGACCTGGGGCAAGTCCTTGATTCTCTTTCGGTCTCAATGGTCGGGGCGAGAAGATTCGAACTTCCGACCCCCTGCACCCCATGCAGGTGCGCTACCAGGCTGCGCTACGCCCCGACTGACCGAAAACGAAAAGTGTAGCAGATCCGTCTTCGCTCAAGCTCGGCAGAACGCGCAAAATGTTCCGCGGGGCCCGTGGCATCTTCGCGCCACGTACCCCGCGAAGCACCGGGTCCGCTCTTGAGAAACATGAATGAGGATATTCGGCTCAAGCCGGGGTCCCCAGTGGGTTGATCTGGAATCCCAGTGCGGTGGCACGCCGCTGAAGGGCAGCGACCGCGCGCTGGTGCTGCTGCTCTTCGTAGCGCTGCTGCCCCTGGTCGACGAAGTCCTCGCCGCGGGTGAGCATGAAGTACACCATGCGGGCGAGCTTGTGGGCGGTGGCGGTGTTGGCGCGTGGCTTGTCCATTCGCGAGCACAGCCGCCGGTAGAAGGCACCCAGTGCCGAGTCGCTGTGCGACAGGCTCATCGCGGCCAGCTTCAGCGCCTGGCGTACACGGTTGGCCGAGCGCTTGGTGCGCGCCGAGATCACCCGCCCGCCGCTGATCTTGGTCGCCGGCGCCAAGCCCAGCCAGGAGCAGAAGTGCTTGACGTTGGCGAAGTGCTTGAGGTCGGGCCCGATCTCGCTGAGGATGGTCATCGCCGAGTCCAGGCCCAGCCCGTTGATGCGCGTGAGGTCCACGCCAGCCCAGTTGGCCAGGCTCTGGCGCATGTCGTGTCCAGCGCGCGCCTTGGTGCCGGCACGCGGCGCGCGCCCTAAGTCCACGCTGGCGTTCGACGCGGCGGCCAGCAACTCGTCGCGCTGGGCGTCGCATGCGGCAATGTGCCGCCCGATGTCGTCGTACATCGCCAGCGCCTGGCCCAGCACGAACAGGTGCTCGTCGCGCCAGTTGCCGCTCAGCGCCCGCGCGATGTCGCGCTCGCTGGCCTTGACGCGAGGGTTGCGGTGGCGCGCCAGGGCCCGGGGGTCGCGCTCGCCGGCGACGATGTCGCGGATGATGGCCTGGCCCGTTGCGCCCATCACGTCGGTGATGACTTCGGTGAGCTGGATGTTCATCTGCACCAGGGCCTTTTGCATGCGCTGCACCCAACTGGCCTGTTGGGTCAGCAGCACCTCGCGCTGGCGCATCACGGCGCGCATCACGCACACGTCGCGCCCGGGGCGGAACGCCGCGCGCAGCAGCCCGTAGCTCATCAGCCGCTGCAGCCACTGGCAGTCCTGCACGTCGCTCTTGCGACCCGGCACGTACTTGACCTGGCGGGCGTCGACCAGCCAGACGCTCAAGCCGCGCTGCTCCAGCACCTCGTACACCGGGATCCAGTACACCCCGGTGGATTCCAGCGCCACGGTGTCCACGCCGCACGCCAGCAGCCAGTCGGCCAGGGCGTTCAGGTCGTCGGTCATCGCCCCGAACTCTCGCACCGGCGCGTCCGTGACATCGGCGGGAACCGCTGCCCAGTGGCTCGACGCGCCCACATCAATCCCCGCGGCGTTGGGGAACACCAAATCCTCTCGCTTGCGCATGGCCATGATCTGCTCCATCATCGTGAATGAACGGCAGCGCCATGGGAAGCGTCGAACTCGACTCGATCTCTTGAACGGGATGCGGCTCGCGCCGCTCACCACTGTCACCGACGATTCCCGGACCATGCTCACGTGCGGGCTCGCACCACGGCGAGGGTTGTCGCCGCAGGCTCGCACCAATGCTCTTGCGGTCATCGCGGCGCTGCCGTTCACCTTGTAGCCCAAGGACCTTGCCCATCGTTTCTCCCAGGACACCTGGCCGGCGCGGCGGCCTGCCTTGCTCACGAGAAAACGCAGGGCCGCCCCAAGTTTTCTCGACCCCCACGGGGGATGAGGCCGGACCAGCTGCTGTGCCTGCGCACAGCAGCGCGCCGGCCGAATCCGAGCAGCCTGCAAGCTGCGAGGT
>JAJZUZ010000272.1 GCA_021845965.1 Pseudomonadota bacterium
CCAATCTGCCCGAGTCGCTGGTGAACATCGAGGATGCGCTGTTTCGCGTCGGCCACTGGGAGGGGCAGATCGCCCACACCACCCGCAGCGGCGAGCGCATCGTGGTGGCCAGCCGCTGGGCCGTGAAGCGCGACAGACAGGGCGCGCCGCTGGCCGTGCTGGAGATCAACCGCGACGTCACCGAGCGCCGGCTGATCGAGGAGCGCATCGAGCGCCTGGCGCACACCGACGCGCTGACCGAGCTGCCGAACCGCCTGAAGCTGGACGAAAAGCTCACCCAGGCCATCGAGACGGCGCGCCGCCACCAGGGCATGCTGGCCGTGCTGTTTGTCGACCTGGATGAGTTCAAGCAGGTCAACGACCGGCTCGGCCACGATGCCGGCGACCAGCTGCTGGTGGAAGTGGCGCGGCGCCTGAAGGCCTGCGTGCGCGAGAGCGACATCGTGGCGCGCCTGGGCAGCGACGAGTTCGTGGTAGTGCTGACCAGCCTGAAGAACGACGCCGTGGTGCAGCCGACCACGGCCAAGGTGCTGGAGTCGCTGCGCCAGCCTTTCGACATCGGCGTGCACACGGTCAACTCGACCTGCACCATCGGCGTGGCCCTGTTCCCCCTGCATGGGGAGGACGCGCGCACCCTGCTCAAGCGCGCCGACAACGCCATGTACCTTGGCAAGACCCAGGGTCGTGGCGTGGCGCGCTTCTACGTGGTGGACTGAACGCGGGTCGGGCTCACCAGCGCAGGCTGACCTTGGCGCCCCAGCTGGAGGTGTTGCCGGTGCGGTCGGCTTCGAAGGCCAGGTTGAGCAGGCCCAGGTTCACGTTGAGGCCCGCGAACAGCTTGCCGAGGGTGAAGCTTTCCTTCTCCAGCGTGCCGGCGCTGGGCGAGCTGTCGACCCACACCTGGCCGATGCCGGCATAGGGCGTGAGCATGGCAAAACCCTTGGACACCGAGATGTCCAGGCTGCGCGTGCTCAGCGCCAGCTGGTTGGCGCCGTTCATGTTGGTGTAGGTGCCGCGCACGCCAACCGCCGGGGTGGTGAGGCCGCCGGCCAGCAGGGCGTAGCGCAGCTCCGCACCCACGAGGTTGACGTTGATGGCCGAGACATTGCCCAGGTAGGCGGCGATGTCGAAGCCCAGGGGCAGGCCCTTGTGCAGGTGCACGCGGGACGTCATCAGGGTGTCCATGGGGCTGTCGCTGGCACCGGCCTTGCGCAGGGCGGCTGCGCTCTTGCCGATGTCGGTGCCGGTGACCTCGACGCCGAGGTCAAAGCCGGTGAGGCCCTGCGGTTCGGTCGGTGCGATCGGTTTGTAGCTGACGGCGGCGGCCAGGTCTTCGGAGACGGTGCGGAATTCGCTGGCGGAGAGCGCACCCAGGTTGGACAGGTCGCCGGCGGAGGCGGCGGGCAGCAGCATGGCCGACAGCGCGGCCAGCAGGCAGAGGCGGGAAAAGCGGGACAGATTCTTGGTCATGGTGGCGGGGAGGATGAGAGCAGCCAGTATAGAAAGGGATGGCGGGGGCCGCGCAACAAGACGTGACAGCGCGCGTGGCCTGCGGCGGCCCAAGAAAAAAGACCGCCGCGGCGGTCTTCTTTCGAGGTCGGTGCAGATCAGTGCACGACCATCAGCGTGAACGGGTAGACATAGGCCTGCAGCGTCACCAGGATGCCGACCAGGCAGGCCAGCGCGATGGAGTGGAAGAACACATAACGCAGGATGTCGCCTTCGTGGTGGAACCAGCGCGTGGCGGTGGAGGCCACGACGATGGACTGGGCGTCGATCATCTTGCCCATCACACCACCGGCGCTGTTGGCCGCGCCCATCAGGTTGGCCGACAGGTCCAGCTGGCCGGCGGCCACCTTCTGCATGCCGCCGAAGAGCACGTTGGAGGCGGTGTCCGAACCGGTCAGCGCCACGCCCAACCAGCCCATCAGGGTGCCGAAGAAGGGGTAGAACACGCCCGTGGCGGCAAAGGCCAGGCCCAGGGTGGTGTCCAGGCCGGAGTAGCGCGTGAGCGTGCCCAGGGCCAGCATCAGCACGATGGTGATGAGCGAGTACCGCACCAGCCAGATGGTCTTGCCATAGGCCTTGACCAGGGCCGGAATGCCATAGCCCATGACCAGGCCGCCGACGACGGCCGCCAGCAGGATGCCGGTGCCGGTGGCCGAGAGCAGGTTGAGCACGTACTCGGCGCCTTCGGCGGTCGGCTTCGGCACCACGGGCGGCATCTTTTCGACCAGCTTGTGCAGGCCGTCGATGGCGAAGGTGGGCATGAACAGCTTGTTCAGGAAACCCTTGACGGCCGGCAGGCCCCAGACGAAGACGAACACGGTCAGGATGACCCAGGGCGTCCAGGCCTTGATCACGGCGTCACGCGAGTGTTTGACCGGGGCCGGAGCGGCATGGCCTTCGCCGCCGTCCTTCTCGTGGCCCTTGAGCGAGACCGAGGTCCAGATCTCGGCCGGCTTCCACACGCGCAGGAACAGCACCAGCGCGGTCATGGAGCACAAGGCGGCGATCACGTCCACCAGTTCGGGGCCCATGTAGTTGGAGACCAGGAACTGCGGGATGGCGAAGCTGACACCGGTGACCAGGATGG
>JAJZUZ010000273.1 GCA_021845965.1 Pseudomonadota bacterium
CGCAGCGGTTGTGCGTGGGAATGACCTTGCCGGGGTTGAGCGTGCCTTTTGGATCGAAAGCACGCTTGACGCCCAGCATCTGCGCGTTCTCTTCCGCGCTGAACTGCACGCACATGGAGTTGAGCTTCTCCACGCCGACGCCGTGTTCGCCGGTCACCGTGCCGCCCATGGCCACGCTGGTTTCCAGGATATCGGCGCCGAACAGTTCGCAGCGGTGCAGCTGGTCCGGGTTGTTGGCATCGAAGAGGATCAGCGGGTGCAGGTTGCCGTCACCGGCGTGAAAGACGTTCAGGCACTTGAGCTCGTACTTCGTCTCCATCTCTTGAATGGCGTGCAGGATGTCGGCCAGGCGCTTGCGCGGAATGGTCGAGTCCATGCACATGTAATCCGGCGCCATGCGGCCGCTGGCGGGGAAGGCGTTCTTGCGGCCGCTCCAGTACCGCAGGCGTTCGGCCTCATCGCGGCTGACGGTGATGGCGGTAGCGCCGGCCTGGCGCAGCACTGCGCTCATGCGGCCGATCTCCTCCTCCACCTCTTCCGGGGTGCCGTCGCTCTCGCACAGCAGGATGGCGGCAGCGTTCAGGTCGTAGCCGGCGTGCACGAAATCTTCCACCGCCGCCGTCATGGGCTGGTCCATCATCTCCAGCCCGGCCGGGATGATGCCGGCCGCGATCACCGCGGCCACGGCGTCGCCCGCCTTGCGCACATCGTCGAAGCTGGCCATGATGCAGCGCGCCAGCTGCGGCTTGGGGATCAGGCGCACGGTCACTTCCACCGTGACGGCCAGCATGCCCTCGGAGCCGATGAAGACGGACAGCAGGTCGTAGCCCGGCACGTCCAGCGCGTCGGCGCCGAATTCGATCGGCTCGCCCTCGACTGTGTAGCCACGGACCTTGAGCACGTTGTGCACGGTCAGTCCGTATTTGAGGCAGTGCACGCCGCCCGAGTTTTCGGCCACGTTGCCGCCGATGGTGCAGGCGATCTGGCTCGACGGGTCCGGCGCGTAATACATGTTGTAGGGTGCGGCGGCCTCGCTGATGGCCAGGTTGCGCACGCCGGCCTGCACCACGGCCGTGCGGCTGACCGGGTCGATCTTCAGGATCTGGTTGAACTTGGCCAGCGACAGCGTCACACCCAGGGCATTGGGCATGGCGCCGCCGGACAGGCCGGTGCCCGCGCCGCGGGCCACCACCGGCACGCCCAGGGCGTGACAGGCCTGGAGCACGGCCTGGATCTGTTCCTCGGTCTCGGGCAGGGCCACGGCCAGCGGGCGCTGGCGGTAGGCCGTGAGGCCGTCGCACTCGTAGGGGGTGGTGTCTTCGGCCTGCCAGAGCAGGGCATGGGCGGGCAGCACGGCCTGCAGGGCGCGCACGACCTGCGACTGGCGTTCGGCGCGCTGCAGGGCGTCGGCCTGGGGGGCGGAGGCGGGGGCGTTCATGAGGCGATTCTAGAGCCTGGGGGTGGCCTGCTACCATCCTCCGGGTCACAACTTTCTTGCCCTGATGGCAGCTGATATGTCCGATCGCCTTGCGGTGCTGCCGCAGTACCTGTTGCCCAAGAAGGCCATCACCTCCTTTGCCGGCCTGGTGGCCGGTTCCGCCCTGGGCGGGGGCACCACCGCCCTCATCCGCCGCTTCATCCGCCGCTACGGCGTGGACATGAGCGAGGCGGCCAATCCGGACCCGGCCAGCTACCCGACGTTCAACGAGTTCTTCACCCGTGCGCTGAAAGACGGTGCGCGTCCGCTGGCGCAGGCTGACTGGGTCTGCCCGGTGGACGGCGCCATCAGCCAGTTCGGCGCCATCGCGCGCGACCAGATCTTCCAGGCCAAGGGGCACCGCTACAGCACCACGGCGCTGGTCGGCGGCGACGCCGACCTGGCGGCGCAGTTCGAGAACGGCCATTTCGCCACCCTGTACCTGAGTCCGCGCGACTACCACCGCATCCACATGCCTTGCGACGGCAAGCTCACGCGCATGATCTATGTGCCGGGCGCGCTGTTCTCGGTCAACCCGACCACCGCGCGCGGCGTGCCCGGCCTGTTTGCCCGCAACGAGCGTGTGGTCTGCATCTTCGACACCGCCCAGGGACCGCTGGCCCTGGTGCTGGTGGGCGCCACCATCGTCGGCAGCATGGCCACGGTCTGGCACGGTGTGGTCAACCCGCCGCGCCGCCCCACGGTGACCGAATGGCGCTACGAAGCCGACGGCATCGCGTTGAAGCAGGGTGCCGAGATGGGCCGTTTCCTGCTGGGTTCCACCGTCGTGCTGCTGTGGCCCCAGGGCCCGGTAGCCTTCAACCCGGCGTGGGCACCTGCACGCCCGATCCGGCTTGGTGAGAAAATGGCAGATTCAGCATCCTGAAACGGAGTTTTGTATGCCAGGTCTTTTGCCCAACGTGGATCCCGACGGACTGCTCGAGTTCTCGGTGGTCTACACCGACCGCGCCCTCAACCATATGTCCAAGCGTTTCCAGAACGTGATGAAGGACATTTCCAGCATCCTGAAGGAGGTCTACCACGCCAAGTCCTCCGTGCTGGTACCGGGCAGCGGCACTTTCGGCATGGAGGCCGTGGCACGCCAGT
>JAJZUZ010000274.1 GCA_021845965.1 Pseudomonadota bacterium
TGGCGCTGGTCCTGCTCTCGCTGGCCGCGAGCATGGTGGTGGGCATCCCCCTGGGCATCCTGGCGGCGCGCCATGCGCCGACCGGGGCCGTCATTCTGGCCACCACCGGTGTCCTGCAGACCATCCCCTCGCTCGCGCTGCTGGCGATCCTGATCCCGCTCACCGGCCATATCGGCTTGCTGCCGGCCTTCATCGCGCTGACCGTCTATGCGCTGCTGCCCATCGTGCGCAACACGCACGCCGGCATCAGCCAGGTCCCCGCCGGCATGAAGCAGGCCGCGCAGGCCCTGGGCCTGAGCCCTGGCTTGACCCTGCGCCTGATCGAGCTGCCGCTGGCACGTACCACCATCATGGCGGGCATCAAGACCTCGGCCGTCATCAACGTCGGTACCGCCACCATTGCGGCCTTCATCGGCGCCGGCGGCTTCGGCGAACGCATCGTCACCGGCCTGGCCCTGAACGACAACGCCCTGCTGCTGGCCGGCGCCATCCCGGTGGCGGTATTGGCGCTGCTGATCGAAGCCGCGTTCACGCTCACCGAGCGCGGCCTGCGGCGCACGGCCTGGCGCCAGGCCGGCTAACCGGGCGCCCGCAGGTACAGGACGAGAGCCGCCAGTGCCGCCGCCGCAAGCACGGCGAGCGCCACGACCATCCAGCGCAGGCGCCGGTCCTGCGCCTGCACGTGCTGGATCAGCTGGTTGTTCAGCTCCGCCAGCTCCTGGAGGAGCGCGGCGGAATCCGCCATCTGCGACTGCAGGTCCACCACCGCTGCCCGCATCGCCGTCATGCGTGCCTGCAATTCGTTCAGCGCCTCGTCCGCGGCCGGCGCCGGAGTCGGTGCGGTGGCGGCGGGTTCTGGCGCCGCAGGTGGTCCACCGCGCACCCGCTGCCAGAGCTTGCGCGCGCCTTCGGCCACCTTGGGCGCATGGCGCAGCACCTCGGACCAGGGTACGTTGCCGAGGACAGTAAGCAGAGATGTCGCCATGAGTCGCGCTCCTTGGGCCTGCTGCGGTGCGGCCCTACAGGGCCTGTTTCAGCCTCGCCACGCCTTCCCGAATCTTGTCCTCGCCCACCGTGGCAAAGCTCAAACGCAGCGTGGCCACATCGGGATTCGTCGCAAAGAACGGCGCCCCCGGCACGAAGGCCACCCCCTGCTCGATGGCCCTCTTGGCAAACTCGTTGGCGTCCTTCAGCTTGCCGTTCGCACCCGTCAGGCGGGCCCAGAAAAACAGGCCGCCGCCGGGCTGGGTGAAGCTGATGGCTTCGCCCAGTTCGCGTTGCAGGCTCTCACCCATGGTGCGGGCGCGTCCGGCATAGACCTGGCGCACATGGGCCAGCGTGGCGGGCATGCGGCCGGCCTTGAGGTATTGCGCCGCCGTGGCCTGGGCGAAGGTGCTGGTGTGGGCGTCGCTGAACTGCTTGCACATGGTGGCTTTCGCCAGCAGCTCGGCCGGGGCGATCATCCAGCCCACGCGCAGGCCGGGGCTGAGCACCTTGCTCAGGGAGCCGCAGTGCACCAGCCAGTCGCGGCTGCCGGGCACCTGGGCGCTCAAGCTCAGCAGGCTGGGCGGCGGCGCCGCGCCGAAGTAGAGGTCGCCGTAGGGATCGTCCTCGATCACCACCGTCTGCGTCTTCACGGCCAGCTCCAGGATGCGCTTGCGGCGCTCCAGGCTCAGCGTGGCACCGCTGGGGTTGCCGAAGGTGGGAATGAGGTAGACGAACTTGGGCTTGTGCTCCGCAATCAGCTGCTCCAACCGGTCCACCCGCACGCCCTGGGCGTCGATCGGCGCGCCGATGACGTTGGCGCCGTAGAGCCGGAAGCACTGGATGGTGGCCAGGAAGGTGGGCGCCTCGACGATCACCTTGTCGCCGGGCGAGACCAGGGTCTTGCCGATCAGGTCCAGCGCCTGCTGGCTGCCGGTGGTGACGATGAGGCCATCCGGGGCCACCGTGACGCCCTTGCCGGCCATGAAGGCGCCCAGCTGTTCGCGCAGCGGGTTGTAGCCCTCGGTGGCGCCGTACTGCAGCGCGCCACCCGGCTCCTCGGCCAGCGCCTTCATGGCGGCTTCGCGGATGCCCTCCACGTCGAACATGGCGCTGTCGGGAAAACCGCCGGCAAAGGAGATGATGCCGGGCTTGCCCAGCAGCTTGAAGAGTTCGCGGATGGCGGAGGTTTCGACGTTGTTCAGGCGGTCGGCGAATTGCATGGAAATCCCGGGGGCAGACGAATGAGTCCCCGATTCTCCGTCAAACCGGCCGCGACCTCGTCAGCGCGGCAGCGGCAGGGGCTGGCCCTCGGAAGCTGCCGGCACCGCCACGCCCAGCCAGCCGGCCACGGTGGGGGCGATGTCCACCACCTCCACCCGCTCTTCCACGCGCCCGGCCTTCACCCAGCGCGGCCCCCAGGCCAGGATGGGTACATGCGTGTCGTAGGGATAGGGCGAACCGTGCGTGGCCACCGCCGAGCTCGAGGCGAACATCCAGTAGGGCTTGACGATGTACTGCACGTCGCCCGACACCTCGGCGTTCCAGGAACGCTGCACTGCACTGAAGAACGGCCCGT
>JAJZUZ010000275.1 GCA_021845965.1 Pseudomonadota bacterium
AGCTCGGCATGCTGCACCTGGGCGGAGCCGAGGCGGGGCGCGCGCCCGCGGCGGCGGCGCACTGGCTGCGCGAGGCCGCCGACGCCGGGCTGGCCGCGGCGCAGTACGAGCTGGGCCGCCTGCTCGAGGCCGGCGACGGCTGCCGGCGCGACCTGGCTCAGGCCATCACCCGGTTTCGCCAGGCCGCCGAGCAGGGCTGGTGGCCCGCCCAGTTCGCGTTGGCGCGCCTGTACGAACACGCACTCGACCTGTGGCCCGAGGGACGTGCGGCGTTGCAGAGCTGGCGCCGCAAGGCGCTGGACTATGCCGCCGGTGCAAGTCCCGCGTTGGGTGTGTGACGCCCGCGACCAGCATCGCCCAAGGCGTGATGCGCAAGGCCACCGCCTCGAAGCCCTGGTAGGTCATGGATGGTGTTGCGCGGGGTTGCCGCGCACGGGTCGGCACGCTCCCGGGTGTCCATGCCGGAGAGGCCATGGTTGGCGACGGCGCGTGGTCCCCGGCGGCATCTCAGCCGAGCTTCACGATCAGGCAGGAGATCAGCACGAGGGTCCCGGAAAGCATGACCGACCAGAAGCATGCCCGTGCCAGCGCACGATCGAGCCGTGTGGTGTGCTGGCGAAGAATCCGGGATTGAGCCACCATGAAGGACAAGCCGCCGCGTTCCGCGCGCTGCTGAAGCCAGCTTGGCCAGCCGAAGGCCTGCGCCACATTGCCGATCTCGCCGCTGTACGGCAACTCGACGCCCAGGCAATGGCGGGTGGCCGGGTTCCTGCGCAGCTTGCGCTCGGTGACCTGGCCGAAGACGACATACAGGATGCCGGCCACGGACAAGCTGAACACCATGAGGTGAAAGGCAAACTCTTCCAGTTCGGCGTGGGTCATGATGTTGGGCCTTTCAGGTCGTCGCACTGCTCCGGGCTTCGTTCAAGCCGTCGACTTCCAAAACCCATCACGAGCTCCGCCGTCCGTCGAGAGCGGGGCGATCACTGGGCGCTTGCACCTCAACGGCGGGGCAGGGTGAAACAGGAACTCAGCAACAGGAGCAGGCAGATACTCATCGACCAGTAGCAAAGCCTCGCCAGGATGCGATCGAGCCGATTGGTGTACTGGCGGATGACACGGGATCTCGCGACCATGAAACCCAGGCAACCGTTTTCCGCGCGCTGTTGCATCCAGCCTGGCCAGGTCAGCGCTTGCGCCACGAGGACGATGTCTCCGCCGTTGAGCAGCTCCATGCCGAGGCAATCCCGAGTTGCCGGGTTCTTGCGCAGCCTGCGCACGGTCACCTGTCCGAACACCAGGTACATCACACCCGCGACCAGCATCGCCCAAGGCGTGATGCGCAAGGCCACCGCCTCGAAGCCCTGGTAGGTCATGGCTTGCGTTGCGCGGGGGTGACATGCGCGTCGTAGTACGCCTGCGCGTGATCCTGAGCGATGCGGTCAGCGTGGACGGCCGCGAGGCTTGCCATTGCGACAACGCCAACCCCTCCGACAATCAACACCCACCCAACCGGAGCTGCGGCGACAGCCAGTGTCAGAAGACCTCCACCCATTGAGACCGCTGCGGTGGAAGCGACGGCGCCAGCGGCGAACCCCGTGCCCTCCACCACCGCCTTGCGCTCCCAATCCCCACCGGCCTGATATTCGGCGTGGACATCGGCGGCGCGCCATGCGAAGTCGAAGGCCAGCGCGCCAGGGCCCACGGGCCTGGCGCGACGGGCCAGGCGTGCGAGTCGCGAGGCCTCGATGGACGAGACCACGTCCAGGCGGGCGATGTGGCGGGCCCGTCGCACGGTGAGCGGGGTGCGGCCGTCGGGTGCCAGCAACTGACGCTTTCCGAGGGACATGTGCCGGCTGCTTTCCCGCAGTTCGGTGGCGAAGCCCCGACTCAAGGCCTCGCCGGCCTGCTGCATGCGCTGGCGCGCCACGGCAGCGCGCACGCGATCGAGCGGGGGGTGGCGAGCCGCCGAGCGGTACTCGAGCATGGCCGAGTGGTATTGCCCGACCGCGCTGTGGAATCGCTGCATGCGTGACGTGAAGGTGCTCGCCGCCGCTCCGACGCCGGACAGCGCATACGGCGTCACCTGGTGCAATTCATCGATCAGGCCGGCCAGTGCCCGCGTGGTGTCGCCGCCGCAGGTCGTGCACAGGCGGGTCAGCGGCTGGGCCACTCCCCACGGCGCCAGGGTCGTGAGCAGGGGCCAGTCGGCAGGCTCCATGCGCGAGGCGAGCAGATACGGCGTGTGGGCGTGGAGCACGCGCACGGTCCCCTGCTCGCGGCACTGGATGTAATCGTCGGGCACCCCGAGCTCGCGGGCCGCCGAACGGGCGTCGTGCGAGAAGGGGCTGAGAATCAGATGGGACATCGCAGGACATCGCGCGGGGGGGCCTGGGCCGCGCATGCCTGGGCCGGACATGCACGCCATGCCTGCAGCGTAGGCCGTGCGCGCTGCGTGCGGTTTCCACGTTGAGCTAACGCCTACGTGCCCTGGAGTCATTCCCGGCCTCGTGCGGCCGCGGCGTGGCTGGCGCGGGGTCGGGTTTCAGGCGTTGCCGG
>JAJZUZ010000276.1 GCA_021845965.1 Pseudomonadota bacterium
AGCGCCGTCCATGCGGCCGACGAGCCTGCGACGGCCAGCCGCGTGCCCAAGCCGGTCATCGAGGCGGCGCGCGGCGGCCAGTGCGTGGAAGACCCGGCCATCATGCGGCGCAACCACATGGAGTACCTCAAGCACCAGCGTGACGACACCCTGCGCGGCGGCATCCGGGGTGCCAAGTACAGCCTCAAGGCCTGCATCGAGTGCCATGCCAGCCAGCAGACCAACAGCGTCACCGCCGCCCCGACCAATTTCTGCATCAGCTGCCACAGCTATGCGGCCGTGAAGGTGGACTGCTTCGAGTGCCACGCCACCCAGCCCGGCAAGGCCATGACTTCCTTCTACCCGCTGGTCCACCCCAGCGGCGCCCATGCCGAGCTGAGCCGGCAGCTGCGCCAGCTGGCCACCACCGCACCCCAAGCCCGCTGACGCCGCACGCCCATGAAGACGGAGAACACCACCCCCTGCGCCTGCGGCAAGAGCCGTTGCGACGATGCCGCGCAGGCCGCGCCGAAGAACGATCGCCGCGGTTTCCTGGGTGTCGCCGCCGCCGGCCTGGCCGGCATCCTGCTCGCCCCCGGTGTGCGCCTGATCGAAGTGGCCCAGGCCGCCACGCCGGCTGGGGCCAGCGCCGGCGCCAACCCCAAGGTGCGCTGGGGCATGCTGATCGACACCAGCAAGTGCACGCCCGGCTGCAACGCCTGTGTCACCGGCTGCCAGACCGAGAACGGCCTGCCCACGAATCCGGGCCCGACCGACACGCAGTACATCCGCAAGATCGAGATCAAGGAGATCAAGACCGGCAAGACCCAGTCGCTGCCCATGATGTGCCAGCACTGCGCCGAGCCGCCCTGCGTCGACGTCTGCCCCACCGGCGCCTCCTTCAAGCGCGCCGACGGCATCGTGCTGGTGGACAAGCACATCTGCATCGGCTGCCGCTACTGCATGATGGCCTGCCCCTACAAGGCACGCTCCTTCGTGCACGAGCCGCTGCACAACCAGAAACCCGACGTGCCGCGCGGCCTGGGCACGGTGGAGAGCTGCACGATGTGCGTGCACAAGGTGGACAAGGGCGAGAACCCGGCCTGTATGACGGCCTGCGCCGCTGCCGGCTACAACGCCATCGTCTTCGGCGACCTCAACGACCCGAACAGCGAGATCTCCAGGCGCGTGGCGCAGTACCAGACGCGCCAGCTGCGCGAGGACCTGAACCTCAACACCGGCGTGCGCTACCAGGGCCTCTGAGGACGAACCAACATGAAGATCGCACTCCGTCAACTCGAAGGCCGCAGCACCGGCTACTGGGCCCTGGTGGCCGTGCTGGCCGCCCTCAGTGGCGTCGGCCTGCTGGCCGCCTGGTACATGGAGCACCACGGCCACGTCGTCACCGGCATGAACAACCAGATCGTCTGGGGCCTGCCGCATGTCTTCGCCGTGTTCCTGGTCGTGGCGGCCTCGGGCGCGCTCAACGTCGCCTCCATGGCCTCGGTCTTCAGCAAGACGGCCTACAAGCCCATGGCGCCACTGTCGGGCCTGCTGGCCATCGCCCTGCTGGCCGGCGGCCTGGCCGTGCTCATGCTTGACCTGGGCCGGCCCGACCGCCTGATCGTGGCCATGACGCACTACAACTTCAAGTCCATCTTCGCCTGGAACGTCATCCTGTATTCCGGCTTCATGGGCCTGGTGGTGGTCTACCTCTGGACCATGATGGAGCGCCGCATGAACCCGTACTCCAGCGCCGCCGGTCTGGCCGCCTTCGTCTGGCGCCTGCTGCTCACCACCGGTACCGGCTCCATCTTCGGCTTCCTCATCGGCCGCCAGGCCTTCGGCTCGGCCCTCATGGGCCCCATGTTCATCGTCTACTCGCTCTCCTACGGCCTGGCCATCTTCCTGCTGGTGCTGCTGGCCGTGAGCCGCTGGACCGAGCGCCCGCTGCAGGCCGCCATGCAGGCCCGCCTCACGCGCCTGCTGGCCATCCTGGTTGCCGCCGCCGCTTACTTCGTGCTGGTGTATCACCTCACCAACCTGTACTTCGCCCGGCAGCACGGGCTGGAGAGCTTCCTGCTGCTGCACGGCGGCGTCTATACGCAGCTGTTCTGGCTCGGCCAGCTCGCCCTGGGTTCGTTGCTGCCGCTGGTGCTGCTGCTCAGCCCGGCCACGCGCGACTCGCGCAGTGCCTTGGCCCTGGCCGCGGTGCTCGTGGTGCTCGGCGGCCTGGCGCAGATGTATGTCACCATCATCGGCAGCCAGGCCTACCCGCTGCAGATCTTCCCGGGCTACGAGGTGAGCAGCAGCTTCGCCGACGGCGCGGTCAACAGCTACCGCCCCAGCCTGCCGGAATGGCTGCTGGGGCTCGGCGGCATGGGCATCGTCGGTACCCTGGTGGCGCTGGCCCTCAAGTGGCTGCCCTTCCTGCCGCAACGGCTGGACGATTTCCCGCCGGACGCCGTCCCCGGCAGCGCCCACTAGGAAGCAAGGTCGCACCATGAACCGCTTGCTCGTCTCGGCTGCACACCGGTCGTCGGGCAAGACCACGGTCACGCTGGGCCTGTGCGC
>JAJZUZ010000045.1 GCA_021845965.1 Pseudomonadota bacterium
TGGAAGTCCTGCGCCATCATGATCTCGGTGAGGTGCTGGTCGACTTCCTTGTTGGCCTGCTCCATGTCGGTCAGGAAGTTCATGATGTGGCCCTTGGCCACGGCGGCCACCGGGTCGGCCACCAGCAGGGCGATCATGTGCCGCGTCTGGGCTGCGATCTGGTCGTGCTGGCTCTTGGCCTGGTCGACGCGGTTGAGCACTTTCTCGGCCGCCTCGCCGGTGAGGCGGGCGATGTAGGAGAGGCGGCTCCTGGCGTCGGGCAGCTCCTCGGCCGTGCCGTGGAGCTTGTCGGCCAGGCCGAGTTCGCGCAGTGCGTCATGCAACTGGCGCGTGAGCTGGCCGATCTTGTGGTGGACGTCCGGCGCGTCCGGGGAGGCGTCCCCGGCGTCGTGGGCAGAGGCGCTGTGGTCCATGACTCAGGCCAATCCGTTTTTCTTGAGGATGTGGACGACCTTCTCCTCCAGCGTGGCCTTGGTGAAGGGCTTGACGATGTAGCCGGCGGCACCCTGCTGGGCTGCCAGCACGATGTCTTCCTTGCGCGCCTCGGCCGTGACCATCAGGACCGGGATGTGCTTGAGCTTCTCGTCCTTCTTGATCTCGGCGAGCAACTGGAAGCCGTTCATATTGGGCATGTTGATGTCGCTGACGACGAAGTCGAAGTTGCTGGCGCGCAGCTTCTGCAGCGCCACCACGCCGTCTTCGGCTTCATCCGCCTCGGCGTAGCCGCTTTCCTTGAGCAGGTTGCGCACGATGCGCCGCATGGTGGAGAAGTCGTCGACAACCAAGAACCGGATAACGTTGGCCATACGGAGCCTTTCTATTTCATTGCATCTGATTATCGCAAGTCCGGACGGCGGCGTGGGGCCGCGGGCTCACTGCGCTGCCGGGGGCGTCGTCGCTGCCGCCGGCGCCGCCTCGCCCGGCGGCGGCGCGCCTTGCGGCTCCTCGGCCAGCACCGGAACGCGACTGGTTCCCAGCAGCCGTTCCTCGGCCTCGCGCGTCAGGACCATGATACTGATTCTGCGGTTCACCGGCGCCAGCGGGTGCTCGGGCTCCAGCAGCATGCTGGAGGCCATGCCCGTGACGCGCACGAGCTTGTCTTCGGGCATGCCGGCGGCCACCAGCTCGCGGCGCGAGGCATTGGCGCGGTCGGCCGAGAGCTCCCAGTTGCTGTAGCCGCGGTCACCACCGCTGAAGGGGGCCTGGTCGGTATGGCCGTCCAGGCTGATGCGGTTTTCCACGCCGTTGAGGGCGGCGCCGATCTCGCGCAGGATTTCGCGCATATAGGGCTGCACCACGGCGCTGCCGCTGGTGAACATGGGGCGGCCCTGCTCGTCCACGATCTGGATCTGCAGGCCGTCGGGGGTGGTCTCCAGGCGGATCTGGTTGCTGTACTGGGCCAGCTTCCTGTTGTTGGAAATGGCGGCGCTGATCTTGGCCGCCAGCGCGGCCAGCTTCTTGGCGTCCTGGATGGCGGCGTCGCGCTTGAGCTGTTCCAGAGCCCGCTTCTTGCGCAGCGGGTCCGCACTCTCGCCCTGCTGGTTCTGGCCCGCCGTCTGCGACAGGTCGGCGCCGCCGCCGGGCAGGATGCTGGCGCTGGCGCCGGTGCCGCTGCCGCCGGTCATCGCCACCTTGAGGGGCGAACTGAAATAGTCGGACAGGCCCTTCAGATCGCCCTTGGTGGTGGAGCCCAGCAGCCACATCAGCAGGAAGAAGGCCATCATGGCCGTCACGAAGTCGGCATAGGCGATCTTCCATGCGCCGCCATGGGCCGCATGGCCGCTCTTCTTGACCTTCTTGACGATGATGGGCTGGAGCTTTTTGGCGTCGGAGGCCATGGCGAACCTTGCGAGGGCGGGCCTTACTTCTTGCCGCGCACGTGGCTTTCAAGCTCGAGGAAGGTGGGCCGCTCGGTGGAGAACAGCACCTTGCGCCCGAACTCGATGGCGGTGGAGGGGTTGTAGCCCTGCATGCTGGCCAGCAGCGTGGACTTGATGCACTCCAGCTCCTTGGAGCCGTCCTGGGCCTTCTGCTCCAGCAGGCCGCCCAGCGGCTCCACCACGCCATAGGCCAGCAGGATGCCCAGGAACGTACCGACCAGGGCCGAGGCGATCATGCCGCCCAGCACGGCTGGCGGCTGGCCCACGGAGCCCATGGTATTCACCACACCCAGCACGGCAGCCACGATGCCGAAGGCAGGCAGTGCGCCGGCCAGGCGGGCGATGGCCGCGATGGGGCCGTGCGCTTCCTGGTGGTGGGTCTCGATCTCGTTGTCCATCAGCGATTCGATCTCGTGCGCATTGAGGTTGCCCGAGACCATCATGCGCAGGTAGTCGGTGGTGAACTCCACCACGTGGTGGTCGTTGCCGACGGTCGGGTACTTCTGGAAGATGGGCGATTCGTGCGGGTTCTCGACGTCCTTCTCGATCGCCATCAGGCCTTCCTTGCGTGCCTTCTGCAGGATGTCGTACAGCATGGCCATCAGCTCCAGATAGCGGTCCTTGGTGTACTTGGAGCTCTTGAGCGCCTGCGGGATCATGGCGATGGTGGCCTTGAGCACCTTGGGCTGGTTGTTCACCACGAAGGCGCCCAGCGCGCCGCCGAAGATGGTGATCAGCTCGAAGGGCAGCGCGTGCAGGATCACGCCGATGTTGCCGCCGTGCACGACGTACACCCCGAAGATGCAGCCCATGGCGACGGCATAACCAATGATGACGATCATGTGCGGAACGGTGTGGTGTGGGGTGGACGTTCGACGTGACGGGTCACGCGGGCTTCATGTCTGTGCCAGGCCATTCTAGGGGAAAGGGCGCGCCCGCCAAGGACGAAAAAAGGGCCCGGATGAGCCCTTAATTCACGGAAACGGCCCGGGGCGCACACCTTCAGTGCAGCAGGATGCCGCCCGCGCTGCTGCCTTTGCCCGCGCGCGCCGGCGGCTCACACAGGCCGCAGACATAGTGACGCGAATTCTCGTAGGGCTCGGAGACAAAATGCCCGCCGCACTTGGAGCAGCGCGTCATGGACAGCATGTTGTTGTCCACGAACTTGACCAGGCGCCAGGCGCGCGTGACCGACAGCAGGGGCTCCACGCCCAGCGAGCTCATCTGCTCGCTGTAGAGCCGGAAGGCCTTCATCACGGCGTCGATGTCCTCCAGCGTACTGACCTTGTTCAGGTACTCGTAGACGTTGAGAAACAGCGAGGAATGGATGTTGGGTTGCCAGGTCAGGAACCAGTCGGTCGAGAACGGCAGCTGGCCCTTGGAGGGCGACTTGCCGGCCACTTCCTTGTACAGGCGCAGCAGGCGCTCGTAGGACAGGTCGGTTTCGCTCTCCAGCACCTGCAGGCGCGCACCGAGTTTGATCAAGGCGACGGCGCGCTCGATCTGGCGCGATTCGTTGAGGACGCTTTTTGCAACAGCCATGATGGATCCCTCAGCTGGCTTCGGCGAAACGGCCGGCCATCAGGATGCTGGCGTGCAGGCGCGTGGTGGCATCGTTGTCGACCTTGCGGGTGTTGTGGTTGGTCAGCAGGCTCCACACGACCTCGTCGTCCATGCGGAAGCGGCACAGCAGCATGCTGCTGGAGGCGATCCGGGCGATCTGGGCCGGCGACAGCGCGGCCAGCAGGTCGGCCGACTCCTCGGAGATGCCCAGGCGGAATTGCGCTTCCGCCTTGTCGCGGCGGATCAGGTTCTGCGCCAGCATCAGATAGGTGAGGTTGGCTTCGCGGATCTCGGCACTCAGTTGTTCGTCGGACATTTGGGGCTCCTTTACGGCTCAATTCAGAGGTTTGGCGTTGGGAGTGATTCTGAACAGCGGGCAAAAAACTTGAATCAGCCACTGCCTGTGCCTGTTGACGGGGAAACGGCAGCGGCGTGTCAGAAGAAATCCTACAAACCTGTGCAAAGGGGAAATGGCGGAATTGCGCCAGAAACACCGGGCAATTCCCGAATTGCGGGGCGCGACGTCTGCCGTATTCTTGCGGCATCCCTCTATATAGCGAAGCGCGCGCTCTGCCCTGCAGCCATGAAAGCAGTCATCCTGGCCGGCGGCCTGGGGACCCGGATTTCCGAGGAAACCCATCTCAAGCCCAAACCGATGATCGAGATCGGGGGCAAGCCCATCCTGTGGCACATCATGAAGATCTACAGCGCCCATGGCGTGAACGACTTCGTGATCTGCTGCGGCTACCGCGGCTACGTGATCAAGGAATACTTCGCCAACTACTTCCTGCACACCTCGGACATCACCTTCGACATGGCCAGCAACCGCATGGAGATCCATCGGCGCCACGCCGAGCCCTGGCGCGTGACGGTGGTCGACACGGGGGAGGACACCATGACCGGCGGCCGCCTCAAGCGCGTGGCCGATTACGTGGCCGACGACGAGGCCTTCTGCTTCACCTACGGCGACGGCGTGGCCGATGTGAACATTGCCGAGGCGATCCGCTTTCACAAGGCGCACGGCAAGCTCGCCACGGTGACGGCAGTGCAGCCGCCCGGACGTTATGGCGCACTGCAGATGGACGGTGCCAGCGTGAGCGGCTTTGCCGAGAAGCCGCGCGGCGACGGCGGGTTGATCAACGGCGGCTTCTTCGTGCTGTCACCGCGCTGCATCGAGCGCGTGGCCGGGGATGCCACCAGCTGGGAGATCGAGCCGCTCACCGGCCTGGCCGCGGACGGCGAGCTGATGGCCTATGCGCACCACGGTTTCTGGCAGCCCATGGACACGCTGCGCGAGAAGAATCTGCTGGAGAGTCTGTGGGCGTCCGGCGCGGCGCCCTGGAAAGTCTGGTGATGACGAACCCGCCCGCCCGTCGGCCCGATGCCGCTTTCTGGCGCGGCAAGCGCGTGCTGCTGACCGGGCACACCGGTTTCAAGGGCGCGTGGCTGGCGCTGTGGCTGCAGCGCCTGGGCGCGCAGGTGACGGGCGTGGCGCTCGCGCCGCCCACCCAGCCCAACCTGTTTGAGCTTCTCGGCCTGGGCGCCCGCATGGATAGCCGGCAGCAGGATATCCGTGACGCGGCCGCCCTTGCCCGTGTGGTGGAGCAGGCACGGCCCGAGGTCGTGCTGCATCTGGCGGCACAGGCCCTGGTGCGGGAAAGCTATCGCGAACCGGTGGCCACCTGGGCCACCAACGTCATGGGCACGGTGCACCTGCTCGAGGCGCTGCGCCAGCACCCCGCTGCGCGCGTGGCAGTGCTGGTGACGACCGACAAGGTGTATCGCAACCACGAGTGGTTGCATCCCTACCGCGAGGAAGACGAGCTGGGCGGGCACGACCCCTACAGTGCGAGCAAGGCGGCGAGCGAGCTGGCCATCGCCAGCTATCGCGATGCGTTCCTGAACGCACAGGGGCTGGCCCTGGCCAGCGCCCGCGCGGGCAATGTGATCGGCGGTGGCGACTGGGCGGCCGAGCGCCTGCTGCCTGACGCCGTGCGCGCCTGGCAGGCCGGACAGGCGCTGGAGATCCGGCGCCCGCAGGCCACGCGCCCCTGGCAGCACGTGCTGGAGCCGCTGGCCGGCTATCTGTGCCTGGCCGAATCCCTGTGGGCCCAGCCGGCGCTGGCCGGGGCCTGGAATTTCGGTCCTTACCCGCATGAGCGGGCCACCGTGCGGCAGGTGATCGAACTGGCGCGCGGCGCCTGGGGCGGCGGGGCCGTGTCCTACGCGCCGAACGCCGACGGTCTGCATGAAGCCGGCTGGCTGGCGCTGGAGACCTCCAAGGCGCAGGCCGGGCTGGACCTGCAGCCGCGCTGGGCGCTGGCGCAGGCCGTGCAGCGCACCATGCGCTGGTACCGTGCCCTGCGCGACGGCGCCGATGCCCGTACGCTGTGCACGATCGACATCGAAGCCTGGGAGGAGAGCGCATGAGCCTGCGCATCACCGAGCTGCCGCTGGCGGGCCTGCGGCGCGTGCAGCGCACGCTGCTGGCCGACGAGCGCGGCGTTTTTGCGCGCCTGTTCTGCGCGCAGGAACTGGCGCCGGCTGGCTGGACGGGGCCGGTGGCGCAGATCAACCACAGCCTGACCCGCGCGCGTGGCACGGTGCGCGGCCTGCACTACCAGTGCGCGCCGCACACCGAAATGAAGCTGGTGAGCTGCGTGCGCGGCGAGGTCTGGGATGTCGCGGTGGACCTGCGCGCGGGCTCGCCGACCTTTCTGCACTGGCATGCCGAACATCTGGGCGCGGCCGAGGGTACGGCGATGCTGATCCCGCCGGGCTTCGCACATGGCTTCCAGGCCTTGAGCGACGAGGCCGAACTGGTGTACTGCCACTCCACGGCCTATGCGCCGCAGGCCGAGGCCGGCCTGCACGTACGCGACGCGCGCCTGGCGATCGGCTGGCCCCTGCCCGTGCAGGGGCTGTCGGCGCGCGACGCCGGCTTCGAGTGGTTGCGACCGGATTTCAAGGGAGTCACGCTGTGAAGTGCCGCCATTGCGGGAGTGAGTTGCATCTGCCATTCCTCGACCTGGGCAGCGCGCCGCCGTCCAACGCCTACCTGCGCGAGGCTGACTTGCGCGCACCCGAGACCTGGTACCCGCTGCGCCTGCTGGTGTGCGAGTCCTGCTGGCTGGTGCAGACCGAAGACCACGCCGGGCGCGAGCAGCTCTTCAGTGACGACTACGCCTACTTCAGCTCCTACTCCAGCTCCTGGCTCGCGCATGCCCGCGCCTATGTGCAGGCCATGCAGGCCCGCTACGCCCTGGGGCCGGCCAGCTGCGTGGCCGAGGTGGCCGCCAACGACGGCTACCTGCTGCAGTATGTGCGTGACGCCGGCATCCCGTGTTACGGCATCGAGCCCACCGCCAGCACCGCGGCCGCGGCGCGCACGCGCGGCATCGAGATCGTCGAGCGCTTCTTCGGCGTGGCGCTGGCGCGCGAGCTGGCGACGCAGGGGCGCCAGGCCGACCTGATGGCCGCCAACAACGTGCTGGCCCATGTGCCTGACATCAACGACTTCGTGGCCGGATTTGCGCTCTTGCTCAAGCCGCAGGGCGTGGCGACCTTTGAATTCCCGCACCTGCTGCGCATGGCGCGGGACTGCCAGTTCGACACCGCCTACCACGAGCACTACTCCTACCTCTCGCTGACCAGCGTGCAGCGCATCTTTGCGCGCAACGGCCTGCAGGTCTTCGACGTCGAGGAACTGCCCACCCATGGCGGCAGCCTGCGGGTGCATGCGCAGCGCGGCGACACGGGCCACCGGCCGGTCGCCGGAACGGTGGATGTGCTGCTAACGCGCGAGCAGGCCGCGGGCGTGGCGACGCGAGGCTTCTATGCCGGCTTCCAGGCCGAAGCGGTGCGCATCAAGCACGAAGTGCTGGCGTTTCTGTTGCAGGCGCGCCGCCAGGGTCTGAAGGTGGCCGCCTATGGTGCGGCCGCCAAGGGAAACACGCTGCTGAACTTTGCCGGCGTGCGCCCGGACCTCTTGCCCTACGTGGTGGACCTGAATCCCGCCAAGCAGGGGAGATTCCTGCCCGGAAGTCGAATTCCGATCGTGGCGGAGACGCATTTGCGCCAGGACCGGCCGGACCGCGTGCTCATCCTGCCGTGGAACCTGCGAGCCGAGATCATGAACCAGCTGGCCTATGTACGCGAATGGCATGCCGAGTTTGTGACGGCAGTACCTGCCCTGGAGATTTCATGATTGAAGTGCATCCTTCGGCCCGGATCTCCAGATTCGCAGATATTGAAGACTCGGTGCGCGGAAGCCGGATCGTGCTGGGGGCTGACTCGGTCATCGACAGCTTCGTCAAGATCAAGCCAGCGGGCGGCTCGGGGGACCTGCTCATGGGCCGGCATGTGGTGATCAACTCGGGCTGTGTGCTGTATACCGGCCACGGCATTCGCATTGGCGACAACGTCGCTATAGCCGCCAACTGCACACTGGCGCCCGTCAACCATGCCTACCTGCGGCGCGATCGGCTGATCCGGGAGCAAGGCTTCCTGCCGAGCAAGGGGGGCATCGTCATCGAAGACGATGTATGGATTGGGGCCAATTGCGTGCTGCTTGACGGGACCATCATTCGGCAAGGAGCCGTGGTCGGCGCGGGAGCCGTGGTGAAAGGTGAGCTTCAGGCATTTGGCGTCTATGCGGGCCAACCCTTGCGAAAAATCGGAGAGCGACAGTGACCGCGCGACTGGCCACGGTCATCGGAGGGCATGGTTTCATTGGGGCTGCGCTCGTGCGCCATTTGCGCGCGAACGGCTGGGAATGCCGCGTACCGCCGCGCGATGCGCTCTGGCCGGAGACCGGCCAGGCTTTGGGGCACATCTTCTACTGCGCTGGCCTGACGGGCGACTATCTCGCGCGCGCGGCCGATACGGTCGAGGCCCATGTAAGCCTGCTGGTGCGTGTGCTGCAGTCGCAGGCATGGGATTCGCTGGTCTACCTGTCCTCGACGCGCCTGTATGACAGCCTGCCGCCCGGCTCTCTGGCCCATGAGACTGAGCTGTTGCCGGTGGCCCCCCAGGTGTCGCGCCATCTGTTTGATCTAACCAAACTGACAGGGGAGTCGCTTTGCCTCGCGATGGGGCGGGGCCGCGCACGGGTGGCTCGTCTGTCCTGTGTTTTTGAAGACATGGCAGATCCCGCAGGGTTCCTGCCGGCGCTGTTGCGCCAAGTGGCGCAGGCTCCTCGCGGCGCCGTGGTGCCGATCGATTCCTCACCGCAGGCGGCGCGCGACTACATTCATATGACCGACGTGCTGCGCGGGCTGGTCGATATTGCCCAGCGTGGCACGCAGTCCGTCTACAACGTGGCCAGCGGCGAGAACCTGAGCAACGCCCGGCTGGCGGACCTGGTGAGCCAGTACGCCGCCCGGCAGCTCACGTTCCGGTCCAGCCAGCACCTGCCTGAACCGGTGGTGGTGGACATCCGGCGGCTGGAAGACGAGTTTGGCTGGCGGCCGGCGCGACCGGCCGACGTGATCACCCCCTGGCTCAGGCAGATGGCAGGCGCATGATGAAGATCCTCAACCTGGAACGCGAGCGGCTCGCGGCTTACGTCCGCATGCAGATCAACCACTTCTTCCCGACCGGGGAGGATGCCGAACTCGGCCTGATCGATGTGCATCTGGAGGAGGCGCTCGCAAGGCTGGAGCGCTGCATTGCGCCGGTGCGCATGTGGACGCCGGGTCAGTTCGATGTGCTGCATTCGTCGCAGTACTGCATCTTCCTGTACTACCTGGCCAACACGATCTGGCGGCGCGAACAGGCGCGCTCGGTCTGCGTCAAGCTGTTCCTGCTGAACAAGGCGCTCAACGCCATCGACTGCTTCTACGAGATCGAGCTGCCGGAGGTATTCTTCATCGGACATTCGGTCGGCATCGTGCTGGCCAAGGCGACCTATGGCAACCATCTGGTGCTTTACCAGAACTCCACGGTGGGCAAGAACCACGGGGCCGCGCCGGTCCTGGAAGACGGTGTGATTCTCTACCCCAACACCGCCGTCATCGGAGGCTGCCAGGTGCGCCGCCGCTCCATCATCGCGCAAGGCGTCAGTGTCATCAGCCGCAACACCGAGGCGGGACGGATCGCCTACCAGGGAACGGCCGGTGAGCTGGTGTTCAGGGCGCCCGCCCACGACATCCTGGGCGATTTCTTCCGCGACGTATAGGGTGTCGGCGGGGCAGCGGGCGGCGCTCTGCCAACGAGCCTCAGGCCGGGGCGTTCAGGGCCTGCTGCGCATGGCGCAGGTAGGTCAGCGCGAAATCCGTGTGGCCGTGTGCATGCTCGACTTCGGCCAGGCAGGCCAGGGCCACGGGGTCATGAGGGACGGCTGTGAGTATCAACTCGGCCATCTCCGTGACCTCGATCCAGCAGCGGTGTTCGATCCGGCCCCCGGTCAGGGTCACGCTGGGGCGTTGCAGCTTCGCCTTGTCCAGCAGCGACTGCAGTCGCTGATGCGCCCCGGGCAGGCTGACACGCTGGCCCGGGGCCAGACCCACGCCGGGCGATGGGGGCTGGCTCCATTCGGCCGGCAGGTCCGGCAGCCAGCTTTCGATCAGCCTGCTCTGGGCCTCGGCGTCCCGTGGGTGGGGGCCCTGGGCCAGCCACTGGAGCCACATGAGGCGCAGGCCTTCGCCGAAGTGGTGGCAGAACAGGTCCTCGCGCATCAGCGCTGATTGCTCCACCTCGCGTCGCAGGCCAAGGCGCACCGTGTTGAGTTGCTGCAGGTCGGCCGCCAGCGTGCCGGCGATCCGGACATACGCGTCGGCATCGTGCGCCAGCCATTCGGTACGACCCAGGTAGGTCAGGAGGCCGGTGCCCATGCGGCTCTTGAAGCTGAGCCCGTTCATCGAGACCAGGGGCACGCCCATCCAGAGCAGGTCGAAGGACGTGGTGCCGCCGGTCAGCGGGAACGGGTCCAGTGCGATGTCGATGCGGTGATAGGTCAGGTACTGGTTGGCGCTGTCCAGCGCCACCAGTTCGAGCCGCTCCACGTCAATGCCCAGGCCGGCACAGCGCTGGCGGTAGGCGGCGGCGAAAGCGGCCTCGCCCAGGTTCTTGCCCTCGATCAGAAGGCGCGACCCTGGCACGCTGGCCTGTACCCGGCCCCAGAGCCGGAGTACGTCGTCGGTCAGCTTGCCCAGGTTGTTGCACGAGCCGAAGGTCACGTAGCCGTTCTGCAGTGCGGGCGTGGGCCGCGGCTGGTAGGCCGGCTGGTAGCGCCACAGGGGTTCGCGGCTCATCGGCCGGTAACAGCAGAACAGGGTGGGCAACCGGTACAGACGTTCGCTGTACTGCGAATCCGCGCCGGGTGGGTCGGTGATCTCGTCGGTGAATTTGTAGTCGACGGCCGTGAGGCCCGTGGTTGCCGGATACCCCAGCCAGGACACCTGTACCGGGGCCGCCTTGCGGGCCATGGCCAGCAATCCGTTGTAGCTGGTATGCCCGGCCAGGTCGATCAGGATGTCGATGCCCTGTGCCCGGATGGCCTGCGCCTGCTCGTCCGGGCTCAGACCTGCGAGACGCACGAAATGGTCCGCATGACGCTGTACCCGGCCGGTGACCGCGTCATCCCTCGGGTAGAGGTAGAACGCCCAGACCTCGAACTGCCGGCGGTCCAACTGGGCCAACAGGCCTTCGAGGAAATACATCACCGCGTGGGTGCGGAAGTCCGGGGACAGGAAGCCGATGCGCAATCGTCGCCACGGGCCGGTGCGCTGCGCGGCGAAATCCGGCCAGTGCGGCCTGAGTGCCGGCTCGATCACCGCAGCGAATTCGCCGGCGGCGGCGGCCTGCTGCTGCGCGTCGACGGTCGGGTCGGCCAGCATGAACAGCAGCCGGTTGGTGTGGTTGCCCATGTGCTGCGGGTTCAGCCGAATGGCGCTCTCGCAGTCCTGCACGGCCTCGCGGACCTGTCCGAGTTCACGCCGGTGGATGGCCATCTGCGTCAGGGCGCCGACCTGCTGGTCCACGTTTTTGGCCAGTTTGGCGGCCTTTTGCGCCGCGGCAAAGCCCTGCTCGTTTTGGCGAGCTTCGTAATAGCAGTGGGCAAGCTTGATCCAGCCGACGGCATTCCCGGGGGCGAGAGCGCAGGCTTTCTCGAGCAAGGGAACGGCCTCGCTGTGGCGGGTGTGCTCGATGAGCACGTCGGTGTACAGGCTTAGCAGGTCGACGTCATCGGGCCACAGCGCCGCCGCCTGCCTGTAGGCGGCCAGGGCGGCATCGGTATCGCGCTGCTTGTTGAGAGCGTAGCCCAGCAGGCGATGGGCGCGCAGGTGGCGCCCGCTCTTGCGCAGTGCCTGACGGCACAAGCGCACCAGGAGCGGCCAGTCCTGCGCGGTGAGCGCGGCCTGGATCCGCGCATCGAGCGGGTCTGCGCCGGCAGGAACGCGCGCCGTTCGCACGGGCGTTTGCTTCTTACTGGCGCAGCAGGGCCAGCACACCCTGCGGGATCTGGTTGGCCTGCGCCACCATGGCGGTGCCAGCCTGCTGCAGGATCTGGGCGCGCGACAGGTTGGCCGTCTCGGCCGCGAAGTCGGCGTCCATGATGCGGCTGCGCGATGCCGTCAGGTTTTCGGACGTGATCTGCAATGCGGAGATGGCGGTCTCGAAGCGCGACTGCAGGGCGCCCAGCTTGGCGCGCTCGCCGCTGATGAAGGAGAGCGCCGAGTCCACGGTCTTGAGCGCGTCATTGGCCTTGATCGCGGTCGTCACGTCCAGGTTGGCGACTTTCTTGAGCGTCGAGTTGGCGTCGATGATCAGGGACGAGGCGCTGCCGGTGGTGGCGTCGACGGCGAAGGACTTGTCGGAGTCCAGCGTGACGGCACCGCTGACCAGCGCGTTGTCGGCCGTGGTGTCGGCCGCCAGGGTGACGTTGCCCGCCACCGCGGTCAGGGTACCGTTGATGTCCGGCACATACTTGGTCACGGTCACGGCGCCGGCGTTCTGGACCGTGGTGTCGCCGACGCGGATGTCGTTGCCGGTGGCGTTGGTCAGGATGATGCCGGTGCCGGCCGTATTCAGGCTGGCGATGACGCCGGTCTTGGCCGATTTCTCGTTGATGGCCGAGACCGCACTGGACAGGCCGTCGGCGCCGGTGGTGGCCGAGATGGCGAAGGAAACCGCCTCGTCGGTCGAGTTGTCCGAACGCAGCACCAGCGAGTACGCGCCCGCCGCGCCGAAGGTCAGCTGGGTGTTGGTGGTGGCCGTGGCGCTGACGCCGGTGTTGGGCGTCTGCAGATTGATGGTGTCTGCCGCGACCTTGGCGGTGCTGTTGGCCGCGATGTTGACTGTGGCGCTACCCAGCGCGCCGTTGATGGCGACGGTGTCGACCACGCTGCCGTTGGCGCCCCAGGTGGCCGACGCTGCCGACGGGCCGCTGGCGACGATCTGGTTGTTGCCGTACTGGCTGGTGCGCAGGTTGGCGGTGGCGGCCACGATCACCTGGCCGGAGTTGGCGCCGACCTGGAACTGGGCGGTGCCGAAGGTGCCATCCAGAATCTTCTGGCCGTTGAATTCCGTGGTCTGGGCAATGCGATCCAGCTCGGCGATCAGTTGGCCGACCTCCTGGTTCAGGGCCTGGCGGTCGGAGGCGCTGTTGGAGGCGTTGGCCGACTGCACGGCCAGTTCACGCACGCGCTGCAGGATGCTGCTGGCCGAGCCCATGGCACCTTCGGCCACCTGGGCCAGGGAGATGCCGTCGTTGGCGTTGCGTGCGGCCTGGTTCAGGCCGCGGATCTGGCTGGTGAAGCGCTCGGAAATCGCCAGGCCGGCCGCGTCGTCCTTGGCACTGTTGATGCGCAGGCCCGAGGACAGGCGCTGGATCGAGGTGCTCAGCGAGGCCTGGCTCGTGCTCTGGTTGCGCTGGGCGGTCAGCGAGTTGATGTTGGTATTGATAACGGCAGCCATTGAAACACTCCTTCAGTTCAGGGTTGTGGCCCCAAAAGTGGCCGGTGCATGCCATGGACCACAGACTCAGGACGGACACGGCACAACGATGGAATGATTGTGGGCGGCCGGTTTCGGGGCGTTGCCCGGATAAGTGGGGCAAAAACCGGCCAGCTTTTGCATTTACCCCTCAAGTTCGGCCCCAAGCTGCCGAAAACCATGTGTACCTGGCGCCTGCCGGAGCTTCGCTCTTGGCTGGTCGCAGGAAATGGGCCCCAAAGAGCGAGCAATTTGCTGTTTCGGGCCTCAAGTTTTGCAGTAGGCCCGCCGAAATCAGATGCAACGGACCTTCCCAGGCCCGCCGTTCATCGGGACAGCACTGTTGACCTGGTGAATCAAGTCGCCGGATCCGTCCGGCGTCCTGGTTGGCGGAAACGCCATCTGTTTGTCAAGGAGATTTGCAATGGCATCCATCATCAACACCAATATCAACTCGCTGACGGCGCAGCGCAACCAAGGCATGAGCCAGGCTTCGCTGAGCACCTCGATCCAGCGCCTGTCCTCTGGCCTGCGCATCAACAGCGCCCGCGACGACGCGGCCGGTCTGGCGATTTCCGAGCGGTTCACCAGCCAGATCCGCGGCCTGAACCAGGCGGTGCGCAACGCCAACGACGGCGTGTCGCTGGCGCAGA
>JAJZUZ010000277.1 GCA_021845965.1 Pseudomonadota bacterium
ATGCAATTGACAGGAAGGTACGCGCCAGCCGCGTGCTGGCGGTGGCCAGCACGCTGGGCCTGATTGCCCTCGGCCTGGCCTGGGAACTCTGGCTGGCTCCCTTGCGCCCGGGCGGCTCGTGGCTGGCACTCAAGGTGCTGCCGCTGTGCCTGCCGCTGGCCGGCCTGCTGAAGAACCGCATGTACACCTACCGCTGGCTCAGCCTGCTGGTCTGGCTCTATTTCCTCGAAGGGGTGGTGCGCGCCACCAGCGAACCTGTCCCGGCCGCCTGGCTGGCGGCCCTGGAGGTGCTGCTCAGCCTCACGCTGTTCGTCGCCTGTGCGCTGCACGTGCGACTGCGCCTGCGTGCCGCCAAGACCGCTGCCGGTGGCGCTCCCACCATCGAAACCGCGACCCCATGAACTCTGCCGCCCATTCCGAACTGCTCGAACAGCTGCGCCGTCTCGTCGGTGCCCCCAACGTCCTGACCGAAGGCGACCTGAGCGCCTGGGAGCTGGACTGGCGCCGCCGCGAGCACGGCAAGGCCCTGGCCGTCGTGCGCCCGGGCTCGACCCAGGAAGTGGCGGACGTGGTCAAGGCCTGTGCCGCCGCGCGTGTGCCCATGGTGCCGCAGGGCGGCAACACCGGCATGGTGGTGGGCTCCACGCCGGATGGGAGCGGCACCTGGGTGGTGCTCAGCCTCACGCGCATGAACAAGGTCCGCAGCCTGGACGCCGGCAACCTCACCATCACCGTGGACGCCGGCTGCGTGCTGCAAAGCCTGCAGGAGGAGTGCGAGAAGGCGGGCTTCCTGTTCCCGCTCAGTCTCGCATCCGAAGGCAGCTGCACCATCGGCGGCAATCTGGGCACCAACGCCGGTGGCACGCAGGTGGTGCGCTACGGCAATACGCGCGAGCTCTGCCTGGGCCTGGAGGTGGTGACGGCGCAGGGCGAAATCTGGAACGGCCTGACCGGCCTGCGCAAGGACAATACCGGCTACGACCTGCGGCACCTCTTCATTGGTTCCGAAGGCACGCTGGGCGTGATCACCGGTGCGGTGATGAAGCTCTATCCCCTGCCCAAGGCGCAGCTCACGGCTTTTGCCGCCGTGCCCTCGCTGGAGGACGCCGTCAGGCTGCTAGGCCTGGCGCACGCGCACCTGAGCGCTGGCCTGACCGGCTTCGAGGTCATGGGGCAGTTTGCACTCAGCCTGGTGGTCAAGCACTTCCCGCAGCAGCGCGTGCCCTTCTGGCAGGAGTCGCCCTGGTGCGTGGTGCTGGAGAATTCGGACAACGAATCCGAGGCCCATGCGCGCGCGCAGTTCGAGCGCCTGCTCGAAGCCGCCATGGAAGCCGGCTGCGTGACCGACGCCGTGGTGGCCGAGAGCGTGGCCCAGGCCAGGGCCTTGTGGCATATCCGCGAAAGCATCCCGCTGGCACAGGCGCAGGAAGGCCTGAACATCAAGCACGACATCTCGATCAACGTCTCGCGCATTCCCGAGTTCGTGCGCGAGACCAACGCCCTGCTGCTGCAGAAATTCCCCGGCGCGCGGCTGGTGACCTATGGCCACCTGGGCGACGGCAACCTGCACTACAACGTGCAGGCGCCCGAGGGCGAGGACCAGGCGCGCTTCCTCAACGAGGAAGAGGCACCCATGAACAAGCTGGTCTACGAGGTGGTGGACCGCTACCACGGCTCCATCTCGGCCGAGCATGGCATCGGCAGCCTCAAGTCCGACAAGCTGGAGCAGCACAAGTCGCCCGTGGCGCTGGGCCTGATGCGCAGCATCAAGCAGGCGCTGGACCCGCACAACCTGATGAACCCGGGGCGCGTATTGCGCGTCAGCTGAGATCCAGCCCGCCGGGCGGCGCACGAGATGTTGCCCGGCCGCTCCATGGTCTGACTCAGTTCGAACCGCCAACTATTGCACGGCCGGCCGGACTGCGCTCGTCCGTGTGTTGCACCTGGGCCGGTGCGCGGCTACCATGGTTCCGCGCCCCGAACCAGCGTAAATTCGTACCGAGGAGATCACCGCCGAGTTGCCACGACGGCGCCGGCATCATGGAAGGAACTCGCAATGGGATTTTTCAGCCGGATTTTCAAGATGGACGCGTCGCCGGAGTCGCCGACCCTGCTGCCTGTGGACTCGGCCGGACAGGACGAACTCCAGCTGGACTCCGCCTCGGCCGAGGCCATCCTCGCGGAACTCGACATCGACACCGCGATTGCCGCGCATGAAAACTGGAAGCTGCGCCTGCAAAACTACCTGGATGGAAAATCCACCGAAGACCTGAAGCCCGAAGTCGTCTGTCTGGACGATCGTTGCGATCTGGGCAAATGGCTGCATGGCCCCGGCAAGATGCGCCTGGGCGCCTACCCGGCCTTCTCCATACTGATCGCCCGCCACAAGTACTTCCACGTGCAGGCCTCCAGCGTGGTGGCCTTGGCCCAGGCCGGGGAGAACGACAAGGCGCGGCAGACGCTGGGCACCAGCTACCGGCACGGCTCCAACCAGGTGGTTTTGCTGCTCAAGGAACTCAAGCGCGGCTTGGGCCGCTGAGC
>JAJZUZ010000278.1 GCA_021845965.1 Pseudomonadota bacterium
TGGCACGCAGCATGACCGAGGAGGAGATCCGCCACAGCCTGGAGGAGGGCGTGGATGCCGGTGTGATCGAGGCGCAGGAGCACCAGATGGTGCAGAACGTGTTCCGCCTGGACGACCGGCCCCTGACATCGCTGATGGTGCCGCGCGCGGACATCGACTGGCTCGACGCGACGCTCAGCGTCGCCCAGTGCCTGCAGCATGTTGGAGCTGCGGGCGAGCGCGGCGCGCATTCCTGGTACCCGGTATGCCGCGGTTCGCTGGACGATGTGGTGGGCCTGGTCAGTGTGGGCAGGCTGCTGGAGCTGGGGGCCGATACCCCCGGCCCGGTGGAGGCGCAGGCACAGCCCGCGGTCTTCGTGCCCGAGACGCTCTCGGGCATGGAACTGCTGGAACAGTTCCGCGCTCGCTCGGGCCGCATGGTCTTCGTCGTCGACGAATACGGCGTCGTGCAGGGGCTGCTCACGCCGGGTGATCTGCTGGAGGCCATCACCGGCGAGCTGCAGCCGGTGACGGCGGTGGAAGCCTGGGCCACGGCGCGCGGAGATGGCTCCTGGCTGCTCGACGGCCTGATGCCCATCGACGAGCTCAAGAGCCGCCTGGCCATCCGCGATCTGCCGGATGAGGAGCGCGGACGCTACAACACGGTGGCCGGCCTGCTGCTGGCCGTCAGCGGCCACCTGCCCGAGGCGGGCGAGCGCATCCCCTGCGGTGACTGGCTGTTCGAGGTGGTGGATCTGGACGGCCGGCGCATCGACAAGGTGCTGGCGCAGCCCTTGCCGGCGCCGGGACTCACGAGCCGCTGACGATGCGGTTGCGGCCGGCGCGCTTGGCTTCGTAGAGCGCTTCGTCGGCCTGCTTGATCAGCGTTTCCGCCGTGCTGTCGTCGCGCAGCTCGACCAGGCCGCCCGAGAGCGTGGCCGTGCACCAGGTTTCGTTGAACGGGTGCCGGATGCGGGCGAAGTCCTGGCGGATCTGGTCCAGCAGTGCCTGGGCCTGGGGGGCCGCGGCCGTCGGCAGCACCACCAGGAATTCCTCCCCGCCGTAACGACCGATCAGGTCGGTCTTGCGCAGGCGCTGGCGCAGGAACCAGGCCAGGTTGCGGATGACCTGGTCCCCCATGGGGTGGCCATAGCTGTCGTTGATCTTCTTGAAATGGTCGATGTCGATCATCGCCACCGACAGCGGCCGTCGCGCGCCCGTGGCCTGGCGGATAGCCGCCGCCAGCTTCTCCTTGGAGGTGCTGTGGTTGTACAGGCCGGTCATGCTGTCGCGTTGCATGGCGCGGCGCAGCGTGCGGTAGCGTTCGATCTTGCTCTGTACCACGGCGTTCAGTACCACCGGGTTGTAGGGCTTGGTGAGGAAGTGATCGCCGCCCAGGCGCAGGGCTTCCACCTGCATGGGGATGTTGGTGTCGCCCGAGAGGTAGACGATGGGGATGGAGAGGAACTCCGGTCGCTGGCGGATCACGCGCGCGGCCTCGATGCCGGTGCAGCCCGGCAGGAACATGTCCATCAGGATCAGGTCGGGCTGGAACTGGGTCAGGCGTTCCAGCACCTGCCTGGGGCTGGCGATGGCCTGCGTCTCGACGTCGATCATGGCCAGCGTGCGCTGGATCGAGGTGCTGGCCGTGAGCGAGTCTTCGACCACCAGGGCGCGGTAGGGCTCCTCCTGCGGGTGGCTGCCCAGCTCGATGATCTTGGCCAGCAGCTGTGCCGGGGTGGCGCCAGCGGGGAAGCAGAAATCGGCGCCGGCGCTCAGCACACCGCGCAGGCTGTCGAAGTCATCGGCGAACTCGTGGATCAGCAGCGTGATGGCCGAAAAGCGCGAGCGCAGCGCCTGGATGTGTGCCGTCGTCTGCTGGACGCTGGTGCCGCCGGCATTGAGCAGCACGATGACCGGCTCGTCGGTCTGCGCGGGCAGGTGGGCGATCTGGTGGAACTGGGCATCGATGTTGAAGTAGCCCAGCTGCAGCACCAGCGCCTGCCAGGCGGCGCCGCTGCTGCCGATCAACCAGACGCGCTGGCGCGGTGCCAGCTCCGGCGCGGCCGAGACATCGTGCTGGGCCCGGCGCTCGATCACCGGCCGGTTCTGGGTCTCCAGGTAGTCGGCCACACGCTGCGTCAGCTCCTGCACGCGCAGGGTCAGCTCGGACAGGGCCGCGGCCGCCGGCGGGCCGGCGGCGGCGTCCAGCAGCGGCAGCGTCTGCTGCTCCACGCTGCGCGCCATCTGGTGCAGGCCGGAGAGTCCCCTGCCGTGCAGGAACTCGGTGAAGCTGGAGATGGCAACCGCGAACTCCAGCAGGGGATCGGTGGCCGGGGCGGCGGCGAAGCTGCGCCAGCGTTCCGTCAGCGCATCGCCGCGCTTTCTAAGCTCTTCCGATGGGCTGGACATGCAGGGCGTGCTCCCACGGGCCTACTCTGCCCTGGGCGGCTGCGCGGTGGCGCGCAGGCTGTCCAGCAGCGGCTCCAGACGCTGATACAGCGACAGCACCAGCCAGACCGCTGAACCCAGCGTACCAAGGATGAAGAGCCAGTCGTA
>JAJZUZ010000279.1 GCA_021845965.1 Pseudomonadota bacterium
TCGAGCCAGACTTCCGGCACCGCTCTGCCCGTCAGTCCTTCCCAAAGATAATACATCAGGTGTCCGCCATCGAGGACGGGCAGCGGCAACAGGTTGAGCACGCCCAGACTCACGCTGATGAGCGCCAAGAAGACCAGATAGGGCGTCAGCCCCAGACTGGCCGAGCGGCCGGCGTAATCGGCAATGGTCAGTGGGCCGCTGAGGTTCTTCAGCGAGGCCTCGCCCACCACCATGCGACCGAATGTGCGCAGGGTGAGCACCGACACATCCCAGGTCTTGACGGCGCCCTGCCACAGGCCGTCGAGTGCCCCGTAGCGGACCATGACCATTTCCGGCAGGGTCCCCACGTAGGCACCGATACGGCCAACCGCCATCCCGCCCTGCTGCAGTACCTCCGGCGTGACCGCCAGAGTGACGACCGCCGTGCCGCGCTCGACCCGCCAGCTGCGCGTCACAGCCTGGCCGCCCTGCACCGAGGCGCGGATCAGCTCCCGCAGTTGTCGCGCATCCGTCACCGCCTGACCGTCCACCGCCACGATCCGGTCTCCTGACTGCAAGCCGGCGCGTTCTGCGGGACTACCCGCCTGCATGTCGCCGATCACCGGCAGGCTCAACGGCGACACGATGCCGATCTGCTCGAACAGACGGGCATCCGCGTCGCCGGCGCGCAGGGCCGCCAGCGGCAGCAGCACCGGGTGGGTGGCACCCGATGGGCCGGCAAGCTCAAGACGCACGTCACGCCCTTCCAGCGCGCCGCGCGTGAGCAGCCAGCGCACGTCCTCGAAGGAACGCACATCCTGCAGCTCGGCGCCGTGCAGGCCGGCACGCACCACCTGTTCACCCCCCGCCAGGCCGGCGTGCTCGGCCACCGAGCCCGCCACGGGGCGGCCCAGCACGGGCGCTGCCATCTGCACGCCGCTCCAGTTGACCACCGCATAAAGCAGCACCGCCAGCAAGAGGTTGGCCAGCGGGCCGGCCGCGACGATCAGCGCACGGGACCGCAGCGGCTGCGTATTGAAGGCGAGGTGGCGCTCCTGCGGATCCACCGGCGCCTCACGCTCGTCGAGCATCCGCACATAGCCGCCCAGCGGAAAGGCGCAGAGCACGAACTCCGTCGGCGACCCCTTGGGCTGCCAGCGCAGCAGGGGATAGCCAAAGCCGATGGAAAAGCGCAGCACCTTGACACCGCAGGCCACAGCCATGCGGTAGTGGCCGTATTCGTGGATGGCAATCAGCAAGCCCAGGGCAACGACGAAGGCGGTAATCGTCAGCATCGGCCTTCCCTCACTGTGGCAGGCGCAAGATGCACTGCTGCGCCGCGCGGCGCGACTGAGCGTCCAGCGCCAGCAGGTCCTCCAGCGACGTGGGCGTCTGAGGCACCACCGTCGCCAGCGTCTGCAGGTTCACGGCGTGGATCTGATCGAAGCGGATACGACGCTCGAGGAAGGCCGCCACCGCCACCTCGTTGGCGGCGTTGAGCACGGCCGTCGTGCCGGCCGGGCCCCGCAAGGCCTCCCAGGCCAGATGAATGCCCGCGTAGCGCTCGGCATGGCCCGGCGCATCCAGCGGCTCGAACGTCATGGCCGCCAGCGCATGAAAATCCAGCGGCGCGGCGCCCGAGGTCATGCGCTCCGGCCAGGACAGCCCGTAGGCGATGGGCACGCGCATGTCCGGCGTCCCCAGCTGCGCCACCACGGAATGGTCGGTGTACTGCACCATGGAGTGGATCACGCTCTGGGGGTGGATCACCACCTCCAGTCGTTCCGGCGCCAGGCCGAAGAGGTAGCGCGCCTCGATCACCTCCAGCGCCTTGTTCATCATGGTGGCCGAGTCCACCGAAATCTTGCGGCCCATGACCCAGTTCGGATGCGCGCAAGCCTGTTCCGGCGTGACCTCGCGCAGTGTCCGCGGATCGCGCGTGCGGAACGGCCCGCCGGACGCCGTGAGGATGATCTTGTCCACCCGCTCGTTCCAGACGGCCGGATCCTCGGGCAGGGACTGGAAGATGGCCGAGTGCTCGCTGTCGATAGGCAGCAGGGTGGCGCCACCTGAGCGCACCGCCTGCAGGAAGAATTCGCCGCCCACGACTAGCGCCTCCTTGTTGGCCAGCAGCAGGCGCTTGCCGGCGCGGGCGGCTGCCAGGCAGGGCGCCAGTCCCGCGGCGCCGACGATGGCGGCCATCACGGCATTGACCTCGGCGTGCGCCGCCACCTCGGCAATCGCCGCCTCGCCCCCCAGCACCTCGGTGCGCAGGCCCGCCCCCTTCAGGCGCTCGGCCAGCTGGGCTGCGTGCGCGGCGCTGGCCATGACCGCATAGCGCGGCTCGAACTGCAGGCACTGCTGCTGCAGCAGATCCACCTGGGTGGCCGCGGTCAGGGCAAAGACTTCGAAGCGCTGCGCATGGCGCGCCAGCACGTCCAGCGTGTTCGTGCCGATGGAGCCGGTGGAACCCAGGATGGCCACACGTTGGAGCGTCGGCTGTTTCATCAAGTCAGGACAGAGTAAAGCATCATCGCCAGCGGCAGCGTGGGCA
>JAJZUZ010000280.1 GCA_021845965.1 Pseudomonadota bacterium
ACCAGGCGGCCGTTGTGCAGCACGATGATGCGGTCGGCCAGCTCGCGCACCACGTCCATCTTGTGCTCCACCAGCAGGATGGTCTTGGTCCGGTCCTGCTTGAGGCGGCGGATCAGGTTGAGGATGACCGGCGCCTCGTCGTAGCTCATGCCGGCTGTGGGTTCGTCGAACATGTAGACCTGCGGATCGAGCGCCATGAGCAGCGCGACCTCGAGCTTGCGCTGGTCGCCGTGCGGCAGACTGGCAACGGTGGCCTCCTGCTGCCCGGCCATGGCCACCGAGGCCAGGATCTCGTGCGCGCGCGCCGTCAGGCGCGCATGGTCGCTCCAGATGCTCCAGAGGTTGAGGCCGCGGCGATGCGGGCCGGCCAGCGTGGCCTGCACGGCCAGGCGCACGTTTTCCAGCACGCTGAGATTTGGAAACAGATTGGTCAGCTGGAAGGCCCGGCCCAGGCCGGCGCGCGTGCGCGCCGAGGCCGGCAGCGCGGACAGGTCACGCCCGCCGAGCAGCACCGCGCCCTCGCTGGCGGGCAGCTGCCCCGAGATGAGGTTGAAGTAGGTGGTCTTGCCCGCGCCGTTGGGCCCGACGATGGCCGTGAGCGTGCCCGGTTCGAAGCGGCACGAGACATCACACACGGCCACATGGCCGCCAAAGCGGATCGTCAGATTTCGGGTTTCCAGCATGAAGTCAGCACCCCGTGGATGGGGATCTTGAATGGGGGAGCGGCGTAGCGAGCGGTTGCCCGGCTAGGCGGACGGAGCACAGCAACCGGAACGTACTTGCGGTACGTGAGGATTGCGAGCACCGCCCAACGACGCCGGGCGGCCGCGCGGTAGCCGAGCACCCATTCAACGGTTGCGGATCGGGACGGCCATCTCTTCCGGCTTGATCTCGCGCACCAGCTCCGGCACGCCCCAGCTGAAGGCCGGGTCCACCTTGATGCGGAAGTGGTACATGCTCTGCATGGCCTGGTGGTCTTCCTTGCGGAAGGTCATCTTGCCCTTGGGGGTGTCGAAGCTCATGCCCTCCATGGTCTTGATCAGGGTGTTGGTGGCCGTCTCGCCATTGGTCTTCTTGAGCGCCGTCACGATGGCCATGGCCGCGCTGAAGCCGCCCGCGGTGAAGAAGTCGGGCGGCGACTGGAACTGCTTGTAGTGCTGCGCCACCAGCGCCTGGTTGACGGGGTTCTTCGGGATGCCGAAGTAGTAGTAGGCCGCGCCCTCCATGCCAGGGAACTGCTTGTAGGCCGTCATGGCCGGCAGGATGTTGCCGCCGGTGGCGATCTCGATGCCGTGGCGCTTGAGGTCCATGTCGGCGATCTTGAAGGGGTTGCCGCCGGCCCAGATGATGAAGATGACCTTGCGCCCGGGCAGGTCCTTGAGCTTGTCGATCATGCGCTGGCCGCCGGCGGTGAAGTCCGTGGTGGCCGGAGGCAGGTATTCCTCATGCACGAGCTTGGCGTGCTTGAGCGCTTCGCGGAAGGCCTTGACGCCGTCCTTGCCGAAGGCCGAGTCCTGCGCCATGGTGACGATGTTCACGCCCGGCTTGTCCAGCGCCACGGCGTTGGCGATGGCGTCCTGGCTGCTGTTGCGGCCGGTGCGGAAGATGTACCTGTTCCACTTGTCGCCGGTGATGGAGTCGGCCACCGCGGGTTCGACCAGCAGGATCTTCTTGTACTCCTCGGCCACGGGCAGCATGGCCAGCGCGACCGGCGAGGCGGTGGGGCCGACCGCGAGATCGACCTTGTCGTCGCCGTAGGCGGCGGCCAGCAGGGTCTTGCCCAGATCGGGCTTGCCCTGGTCGTCCTTCTCGAGCACGACGATCTTCTTGCCGTTGACCATCATGCTGCCGCCGGTGGCGTACTCCAGCCCCATCATCAGGCCGGTCTGCGTCTGCTTGCCGTAGGCCTCCAGCGGCCCGGTCTTGCTGTAGATGTGGGCGATCCGGATCTCGCCGGAGGCGGCCATGGCCAGCGGGGTGCACAGGATGGCGGCGAAGGCCGCACAGGCGGCCAGCTTGCGTCGTTGCATGGTTGTCTCCTTGTTAGGTGTCCGGATTACGCACATTCTGTGCCAATGCGCAAGTCGTTGAAAAACAAAGAGATTCACCCTGCCAGCAGCATCAACTGACTTCAAATCAGACAAAACAACTGTCTTTCAATCAGACAGTTGTTTGAGATTTTTTCAGGGTTAACCCGGGTCGGCGGCCATCATGCCTGGGCCGGCGGTGTCGAGACGGCCGTAGAGCGTGGCACGCGAAATGCCGAGCAGCCGCGCCGCCGCCAGCTTGTTGCCGCCGGTGGCCTGCAGTGCGGCCGCGATGGCCTGATGCTCCAGGTCGGCGATCTGCGCGGCCAGCGGGCGCAGCAGCTGCCCGGTCGATCGCACCGCCACCGCCGGCGCGGGCGGCTCGACCGGGTCCAGCCCGGTTTCCTGCAGGATGCGGGCGAACTGTGGCGCGTCCAGCTGCGCGCTGTCGCTGCGCAGGACGGCCTGCTCCAGCACATTGCGCAG
>JAJZUZ010000281.1 GCA_021845965.1 Pseudomonadota bacterium
ATCCTGGCCCAGCTGATGAAGCAGTTCAGGGGGCAGGAGATCGGCCTGCTGGCGCCGCTGGTCATGAACCGCAAGGGCGTCTACACCGAGCTGGCCGAGTGGGCGCGTCCGCGCGGCTACACCCATTTGCGCGTGGATGGCAACTTCCTGCCCACGCTGCAATTCCCGCGCATCGACCGCTTCAAGGAACACACCATCGAACTGCCCGTGGCCAGCCTGACGGTGGCGCCGGCCAACGAGGCCGCATTACGGCTGGCGCTGACCACCGCGCTGGAGCACGGCAAGGGCGTGCTGCATGTGCTGAGCCATCTCGACGGCCTGGCCGACGTCATGAAGAGCGGTGGCCCGACGGCCCATATTGGCGCGTTGCACGTGCACTCCACCCAGCGTGCCTGCCCGGTCTGCGCGACCTCCTACGCCGAGCTGGACCCGCGCCTGTTCTCCTACAACAGCAAGCACGGCTGGTGCCCGGACTGCGTGGGCACGGGCGTCAAGCTCACCAAGGATCAGCGCAAGGCGCTGGACGACTCGGTGCGCGACGAGAAGGAGAAGGGCCGCGAGCAGACCTTTGCCGAGCCGGAGATCGAGGACGTGGCCGATGTGGTCTGCCCGACCTGCGAGGGCTCGCGCCTGAACGCCACCGCGCGCGCGGTGAAGTTTGCCGGCATCGGCATCCACGAGATCGCGCGCCTGAGCGTCGGCGATGTGCGGGCCTGGGTCGAAAAGCTGGCGCTGGCCGGCCGCGAAGCGGACATCGCGCGCGACCTGATCCCGGAAATCAAAAGCCGGCTCGAATTCCTGCAACAGGTCGGCCTGGGTTACCTCACACTGGACCGTGGCGCGCCCACGCTGTCGGGGGGGGAGGCACAGCGCATCCGCCTGGCGGCGCAGCTGGGCAGCAATCTGCAGGGTGTGTGCTACGTGCTGGACGAGCCGACCATCGGCCTGCACGCGCGCGACAACCGGATCCTGCTCGACGCGCTGCATACGCTCAGCGACCGTGGCAACACGCTGGTGGTGGTGGAGCACGACGAGGACACCATCCGCCGCGCCGACCACCTGATCGACATCGGCCCTAGTGCCGGCAAGCGCGGCGGGCGTCTGGTCGCGGAGGGCCAGGTGGAGGACCTGACACGCGTGGCCGACTCGCAGACAGGACGCTACCTGCTGCATGCCATGAAGCACCCGCTGCAGCCGCGGCGCGACGTGAAGGCGCAGGACCTGCAATGGCTTGCCGTGCAGGGCGCCAGCCTGCACAACCTGCAGCACGTCACCGCCCAAGTGCCGCTCAAGCGCCTGGTGGCCGTGACCGGCGTCAGCGGCTCGGGCAAGTCCACGCTGGCGCGCGACGTGCTGCTGGCCAACGTGGCGGCGGTGGTCGCCAAGCGTGCCACCAAGGCCGGGCGTGATGCCCTGGCGGCGGGCAAGGGGCTGGAGTGGAGCGGCTGCGCCGGCGTGAGCGGTTTCGAGGCCATAGACCGCGTGCTGGAAGTGGACCAGACGCCCATCGGCAAGACGCCGCGCTCCTGCCCGGCCACCTACATCGGCTTCTGGGACACCATCCGCAAGCTCTTTGCCGAGACGCTGGAGGCCAAGGCGCGCGGCTACGCGGCCGGGCGTTTCTCCTTCAACACGGGCGAGGGCCGCTGCCCCGGCTGCGAAGGGCAGGGCATGCGCACCATCGAGATGAGTTTCCTGCCGGACGTGAAGGTGCTGTGCGAGAGCTGCAAGGGCGCGCGCTTCAACCCCGAGACGCTGGCGGTCACCTGGCGCGGCAAGAGCATCGGCGACGTGCTGCAGATGGAAGTGGACGAGGCGGTGGAGTTCTTCGCCTCCATGCCCAGCATCGCGCACCCGCTGCAGCTGCTCAAGGACGTGGGCCTGGGCTACCTGACGCTGGGCCAACCCTCGCCGACGCTCTCCGGTGGCGAGGCGCAGCGCATCAAGCTGGTGACGGAACTGAGCAAGGTGCGCGACGACGTCGGTCGCCGTGGCCAGAAGGCCCCGCACACGCTCTATGTGCTGGACGAGCCCACCGTAGGCCTGCACATGGCCGACGTGGACAAGCTGATCCGCGTGCTGCACCGCCTGGTGGACGGCGGCCACAGCGTGGTGGTGATCGAGCACGACCTCGACGTGATCGCCGAAGCGGACTGGATCATCGACCTTGGCCCCGAGGGCGGCAAGGATGGCGGCCGCATCGTGGCCGCGGCGCCACCGGAAGAGGTGGTGCGGCTGGGCACGCATACGGGACAGGCGCTGGGGCCGGTGCTGGCGCGGCGCTGAGCAGGGCGCGCGGTCGGCCATTGAACGCGGGGGCTCTTGCCGCAGCCAATGGCCGCAGCAGGCGTCCGGCAATGTTTTCTGTTAGCCTCATCAAACTTGACTTGAGTCAAAACGCATGAAGACATCGCTGCTGCTTTCTCTCGCTGCTTCGGCATTCTTCTCCCTTGCACCATTGGCGCAGGCGCAGCAGGCTGCGTCAGCCGGTGCGCCCCCGGGTGTATC
>JAJZUZ010000046.1 GCA_021845965.1 Pseudomonadota bacterium
GAGCAGTCGCCGCGGTTGGCGCTGCGGCCGGTATGGGCGTGGCTGATGTAGCACTGGCCGCTGTAGGCCACGCACAGCGCACCATGGACAAAGAACTCCAGCGTGCAGTGGGTTTGCTGGCGGATCGCTGTGATCTGCTCCAGCGTCAGCTCGCGCGCCAGCACCAGCTGGCTCAGGCCGGCGTCCTGCAGGAAGCTCGCCTTCTCGGGCGTGCGGATGTCGGTCTGGGTGCTGCCATGCAGCTGGATGGGCGGCAGGTCGATTTCCAGCAGGCCCATGTCCTGGATGATGAGCGCGTCCACGCCGGCGTCGTAGAACTGCCAGGCCAGCTTGCGGGCGGGCTCCAGCTCGTCGTCGCGCAGGATGGTGTTGAGCGTGACGAAGATGCGGGCGTTGTAGCGGTGCGCGTGCTGCACCAGGCGCTCGATGTCCTGCACCGAGTTGTCGGCGCTGCTGCGCGCGCCGAAGGAGGGGCCGCCGATGTAGATGGCATCGGCGCCATGGTTGATGGCTTCGATGCCGATGTCGGCGGTGCGGGCGGGCGACAGGAGTTCGAGCTGGTGGTCGGGCAGGGACATCCCGCAATTATCCCAGTCGGAGGTATTTCGCGCCGGCCGCAGGAAAAGCGGTGCCCGCGGGCGCCGCTACCCGGGACGGGGCCCGGCGCTCAGAAGTCGACCTTCTCGCCTGGCTGCACCTTGAGCATCTTGCCCGCGTCGCTGCCCAGCGCGGCGGCGAACTCCTCCGGCGTGCCCTTGAGCTGCGGAATGGTGCCGTAGTGGATCGGCAGCGCGTACCTGGGCTTCAGATAGTGCTTCACGGCGTAGGCGGCGTCCGCCGGGCTCATGACGAAGTGGCCGCCGATGGGGATGAGGACCAGATCGGGCTTGTAGTACTCGCCGATGAACTTCATGTCGCCAAACAGGCCGGTGTCACCCATGTGGTAGATCTTGAAGCCGTTCTCCATCTCCAGGATGAAACCCACCGGCTCGCCGCCCACGTGCACTTCCTCCTTGCCGGTGGCCGGATTCTTCCAGGCGTACTCGGAGGAATGCTCGGCGTGGGTGGCGGTGATCTTGACACCGCCCTTGCCGAAGGGCTCGATGGTGCCGCCCTTGCCGAAGCGCGGCGACAGCTCCGCCGGCAGTACGCCCAGCGTGGTGATGGTCTGGTTCAGGCCGGCCGGGCCATACATGGGCACCTTGTGCATGCGCGCCAGGTCGGGCGCGTCGGCCACGTGGTCGAAGTGGCCATGGGTGACCAGGACCAGGTCCACCTTGCCCAGGGACTCCAGGGTCTTGAAGCCGGCCGGCGTCTTGGGGTTGGTGCGCAGCCAGGGGTCGATCACGATGACCTTGCCGCCGGGCGTCGTGATGCGTACTGCGGCCTGGCCCAGCCACAGAACTTCAGTCTTGCCGCTCTGGGCGGACACCCCCAGGCAGGCAAACAGGACGCAGGCGGCGAACGCCGCCTTGAGCAATTGGCGCAACAGGCTAGGCATGGGGAGTCTCCTCGATGTTGTGGGTAAAGGCGGATGGGCCGGTGCCCGCATTGAACACAGCCGGATGGGCGGCGTCAAGCGAGCACCTCCGCGAGTTTGGCGCGCGGCAATAAAAAACGCGGCCGAGGCCGCGTTTTTCCATGCATCCGGCGAGGTTTATTCGATCTTCGCCTTGGCGCGCAGGTCTTCCTGGAACTTCATCAGCTTTTGCTGGCCCAGTTGCTGGGCGATCTGGGGCTTGATGTCTTCCAGCTTGGGTAGCTGGGCCTCGCGCACATCGTCCAGGCGGATGATGTGGTAGCCGAACTGGGTCTTGACCGGGGTCTCGGTGTACTTGCCCTTGGCCAGCTTGACCATGGCGTCCGAGAACTCCTTCACGTAGTTGCCGGGCGCGGCCCAGTCGAGATCGCCGCCATTGGCGCCGGAGCCGGGATCCTTGGACTGCTTCTTGGCGATGGCCTCGAACTTGGCGCCTTTCTTGAGCTGGGCGATGATGGCCTTGGCCTCGTCTTCCTTCTCTACCAGGATATGGCGGGCGCGGTATTCCTTGCCGGCATTGTTGGCGACGAACTTGTCGTATTCGGCCTTGATCTCGGCGTCGGTGACCGGGTTGTTCTTCTGGTAGTTGCCCACCAGATCGCGGATCAGCAGGGAGTCACGCGTGAACTCCATCTGAGCCTTGAAGTCGGGCGTACCGTCCAGGCCCTGCTTCTGGGCTTCCTGCACCAGCAGCTCACGGTCGATCACGGCCTTCTTCAGCTCTTCCATCATCTCGGGCGTGATCTGGCGGCCCGAGCGGGCGACCTGCTGCGCCAGCGCATCCACGCGCGACATGGGGATGGGCTTGCCGTTGACGACGGCCAGGTTTTGCGCCTGGGCCGGCACGGCCAAGGCGCCCAGCAGCGCGGCAGCGGCAAAGGCCGCGAAAATCAGCTTTTTCATCTTGGGTCCTAGGGATACGAGGGGAAATCGGCGGATTGGGCCCGGGGACGCTCAGAGCGTCTCGATGGCGATCGCGTGCACGCCCTGGGCTATGAAATCCTGCAGCGCATCATACACAAGGCGGTGCCGCGCCACGCGTGTCAAGTCTGTAAAAAATGGTGAAGCGATGCGCACCCGGAAATGGGTGCCCCAGCCGGTGCCATTGGCCCCCGCATGGCCCGCATGGGCCGCGCTTTCATCAATGACTTCCAGCCGGCTGGGTTGCAGCCGTTCCTGCAGGCGCGCGGCCATGCGCCCGGCGAGTGCGGACAGGTCCGCGGTCATGCCTTGTCACCCTTGAGGTGGGGTGCGATGTACAGGCCCTGGCCGATGATGAAGAGCAGTGGGAAGGCGTAGCCCCAGAGCTTGAAGTTGACCCAGGCCTCGGTGCTGTAGAGGGCGGCCACGTAGCCGTTGAGCACCGCCATGAAGAACGAATAGGCGATCCAGGCCACGTTCAGGCGCATCCAGATCCGTTCGGGCAGCTCCAGCTGGCTGCCCAGCAGCAGCTTGAGGAAGTTCTTCTTCATGCCCCACAGGGCGATGGCGAGCGCAACCGCCATGGCCGCATACAGCACGGTGGGCTTCCACTTGATGAAGCGCTCGTCGTGCAGGGCCAGCGTGAGCGTGCCGAAGACCAGGATCAGCAGGAGGGTGATCTTGTGCATGGTCTGCAGGCGGCGGTCGATGGCATAGATCAGCCCCATCTGCAGGACGGTGGCCCCCATCAGCACGGCGGTGGCGACATAGATGTCGTAGAACTTGTAGGCGCCGAAAAACAGCAGCAGGGGGAAGAAGTCGATCAGGATTTTCATGACGGGTACCGGAGCACAGGCTGCTGATTATCGGCGCAGGCGGAGCAGGCTCAGGACTTGTGCTCCAGTGCGGCCGAGTTCATGCAGTAGCGCAGGCCAGTGGGCGCGGGGCCGTCCTCGAACACATGGCCCAGGTGGGCGCCGCACTGGGCGCAGACCGTTTCGATGCGCACCATGCCGTGGCTGAGGTCACGCCGTTCCTCGATGGCGTGCGGATCAGCCGGTTCGGAGAAGCTGGGCCAGCCGCAGCCGGCATCGAACTTGGTGTCGGACTCGAACAGGCGCGCACCGCAACAGATGCAGTCGTAGTGGCCCGGCTGCCAGAAGTCGGCGTACTTGCCCGTGAACGGTCGCTCGGTGGCGGCGTGGCGCGTGATCTGGTACGCGCCGGGTTCGGCATGCTTGGCGGCCAGCAGGGCCTTCCACTCTTCGGCGGTTTTCTGGATCGGATGGCTCATAGGGGGTCAGGATGAACAGCTGATTGCGATGGAAGCGGCCCAGTCGGGCGGGAAACCGGCCTCGGCCTCATGGCCGGGGTGCTCATCATAAGGATGCTCCAGCAGGGCCAGAAGTTTCGCCACGCCTGAAAAATCCTTCTGCCGCGCCTGCCGGATGGCCAGCTCGCCCAGATGGTTGCGCAGCACGAACTTGGGATTGGCCTGGCGCATGGTCGCTGCCGCAGCGGCGGCATCCTCGCGCGCCAGGCGGGCCTCGTACTGGCGCAGCCAGGCGTCAAAACCGGCACGGTCCAGGAACAGGTCGCGCACCGGCGCGGCCTGGCCGTCAGCGGTGTAGTCGCACAGGCGGCGCCAGAAGATGGTGTAGTCCACCCGCTCGGTCGCCAGCAGCCTCAGGGCGCCTTCGATCAGGCCGCGGTCGTCGGACTCGGTCTGGCGCAGGCCCAGCTTGGCGCGCAGCCGGGCCTCCAGGGCCGCCGGGAAGACGCTTTTGTAGGACTCCAGTGCCGCCAGGGCCAGTTCCTGGTCACCGATGAGCGGCAGCAGGGCCTGGCCGAGGCAGAACAGGTTCCAGTAGGCGATGTTGGGCTGGCGGGCATAGGCATAACGCCCCTGGGTATCCGAGTGGTTGCAGATGTGGGCCGGGTCGTAGCTGTCCAGGAACTGGAAGGGACCGTAGTCCAGCGTCAGGCCCAGGATGCTCATGTTGTCGGTGTTCATCACCCCGTGGCAGAAGCCCACGGCCTGCCACTGGGCGAGCAGGGTGGCCGTGCGTTCGCTGACGGCTTCCAGCAGGGCGGCGTAGGGGTTGCCGGCGAGGCGCTCGCTGTGCCGAGCGGCGGGATAGAACGAGTCGATCACGAAATCGGCCAGGCGACGCAGCTCGTCCAACTGGTCGTTCGCGGCGAAATGCTCGAAATGACCGAAGCGGATGAAGCTGGGCGCCACCCGGGTGACGACCGCCGCCGTCTCGATCTCTTCGCGCCGCACCGGCGCGTCCGAGCCAGTGACGCACAGCGCGCGCGTGGTGGGGATGCCCAGGCCGTGCATGGCCTCGCTGCACAGGAATTCGCGGATGCTGGAGCGCAGCACCGCGCGCCCATCGCCCATGCGCGAATAGGGTGTGCGACCGGCGCCCTTGAGCTGGAGTTCCAGGCCACCCTCCGTCTCCCCGAGCAGCAGGGCGCGGCCGTCGCCGAGCTGGCCGGCCCAGACGCCGAACTGGTGCCCGCTGTAGACGGTGGCCAGCGGCGTGCTGCCGGCGATCGGCCGGTTGCCACTGAGCGCCTGCAGCAGCTCGTCCGATTCCGTCCACTGCGGCGCCAGGCCCAGCAGGGCGCCCGTGGCGCGGCTCTGGCCGACCCAGTAGGGCCCAGGCAGGGGTTGCGGGGGCAGAGGGGTGTGGAAGGCGGTCCCCAGCGCGGCGTAGCGGTTGGACCAGCGCAGGCCGGTCTCCACGGGCGGCGCCGGCGCGGTCATGCTTTCGGGAGGGGCATTCATCGTTGGGGATTGTCACGTAGCGGACTATCTCCCGTCCCGATCAGGGACTTCCCCTTGTCGAAACGGGGCGCGCTTGGGCCATACTCGCGGAAACGTTGAGCGATAACCAGAACCGGAGACCTTCCCATGCTCGGATTGATGCAAAGCCAGCCGCTGCTGATTTCTTCCCTCATCACCTTCGCCGAACGGCATCACGGCGACGGCGAGGTCGTCTCGCGCCGGGTCGAGGGCGACATCCATCGCTACCAGTGGCGCGACGTCGCCGCGCGCTCGCGCCGCGTGGCCAACGCGCTGGATGCCCTGAAGCTCGCCTTCAGCGATCGGGTGGCCACCCTGGCCTGGAACGGCTACCGCCACCTGGAGCTGTACTTCGGCGTCAGCGGCTCCGGTCGCGTGCTGCACACCATCAACCCGCGCCTGCACCCGGACCAGATCGCCTGGATCGCCAACCATGCCGAAGACCAGGTGCTGTGCTTCGACCTGACCTTCCTGCCCATCATCCAGGCCGTGCACGCGAAGTGCACGACGGTGAAGCATTGGGTGGCGCTGTGCGATGCGGACAAACTGCCCAAGGACAGCGGCATTCCCAACCTGCAGAGCTATGAGAGCTGGATCGGTGCGCAGTCCGACCAGTACCGCTGGCCCGAGTTCGATGAGAACTCCGCCTCCAGCATGTGCTACACCAGCGGCACCACGGGCAACCCCAAGGCAGCGCTCTACAGCCACCGCTCCACCATCCTGCACGCCTACGCGGCCGCACTGCCGGACGTGATGTGCCTGAGCGCGCGCGACTCCGTGCTGCCGGTCGTGCCCATGTTCCACGTCAACGCCTGGGGCATTCCCTATTCCGCCGCGCTGACGGGCTGCAAGCTGGTCTTTCCCGGTCCGGCGCTGGACGGCAAGTCCATCTACGAGCTGATCGAGGCCGAACGCGTGACCTACGCGGCAGGTGTGCCCACCATCTGGCAGATGCTGCTGGGGCACATGAAGCCCGGCCAGCTGAAGTTCAGCACGCTCAAGCGTACCGTCATTGGCGGCTCGGCCTGCCCGCCGGCCATGATCACCGCGTTCCGCGAGGAGTACGGCGTGGAGGTGCTGCACGCCTGGGGCATGACCGAGATGTCGCCGCTGGGCACCCTGTGCACGCTCAAGAACAAGCACCTCGCGCTGCCCGAAGCCGAGCAGATGAAGATCCGCCTCAAGCAGGGACGGGCCATCTTCGGCGTCGACATGAAGATCGTCGACGGCAATGGCCAGGAGCTGCCCTGGGACGGCAAGGCCTATGGCGACCTGCTGGTGCGCGGGCCGTGGATCCTGCGCGAGTACTTCAAGGGCGAGGGCGGTGATCCGCTGCGCAAGGATGCCGATGGCCACGGCTGGTTCCCCACCGGCGATGTGGCCACCATCGACGCCGACGGCTACATGCAGATCACCGACCGCAGCAAGGACGTGATCAAGTCCGGCGGCGAGTGGATCAGCTCCATCGACGTGGAGAACATCGCCGTGGCCCATCCGGCGGTCGCCATGGCGGCCTGCATCGGCGTGAAGCACCCCAAGTGGGACGAGCGCCCGGTCGTGGTCGTCGTCAAGAAGCCGGGCGCGGAGCTCAGCAAGGAAGAACTGCTCAAGTTCTACGAGGGCAAGACGGCCAAGTGGCAGATTCCGGACGACGTGATCTTTGTCGACGCCATTCCGCTGGGCGCCACCGGCAAGATGCTCAAGGCCAAGCTGCGCGAATCGCTCAAGGACTACAAGCTGCCGGGCCTCTGATCCCGGCGGGTTCCTCGCCGGCAAGCGCGGCGCGGGGCAGTCACCAAGGCGATAGTGCTAGGGCAATCCCTAGCGCCACCGCCACCGAATCGGGTTACGCTGAAAACGTTTTTGACAACGAGGAGACCTCCCATGAAGTTCGCCGTGAAAGTCGTCGCCGCCACTGCTGCCCTGGCCCTTGCCGGTGTGGCGTTTGCCCAGAAGGGCGAGACCGTGAAGATCGCCATGATCGAGGGCCTGTCGGGTCCGTTCGGCAACGTGGGTCAGAACCAGTTGCGGACGTGGCAGTTCCTGGCCGAGCACCTGAACGGCAAGAACAATGCTGCGGGCGTGAATTTCGAGATCGTCGGCATGGACAGCAAGGGGTCGCCGCAGGAGGCGATCAATACCTTCAAGTCGGCGGTGGACCAGGGCTTCCGCTACATGGCGCAGGGCAACGGCTCGGGCGCCGCACTCGCACTGTCCGATGCCCTGGGAAAGTTCAATGAACGCAATCCCGGCAAGGAGATGGTCTACCTCAATTACGCCGCGGTGGACCCCGCGCTGACGAACGAGAAGTGCAACTACTGGCACTTCCGCCTCGATGCCGATACCTCGCAGAAGATGGAGGCGCTGACGACCTTCATGAAGGACCAGCCCAAGGTGAAGAAGGTCTATCTGCTGAACCAGAACTACTCGCACGGCCACCAGGTGTCCAAGTACTTCCAGGAAGGCATGGCGCGCAAGCGTCCCGACGTGAAGATCGTCGGTGACGACTTCGTGCCGCTGGGGCAGGTGAAGGACTTCGCGCCCTACGTGGCCAAGATCAAGCAGTCCGGCGCCGACACGGTCGTCAGCGGCAACTGGGGCCAGGACCTGACGCTGCTCGTCAAGGCGCTCAACGATTCCGGCCTGAAGATCCCGATGTACACCTACTATGCCTCGGTGTCGGGTACGCCCACCGCCCTGGCCGCCGGCGGCGCCAGCGAGGTGTACATGATTTCCTATGGCCACTCGAACTACAGCGGCACCATCGGCAAGCTGCAGCAGGAGTACCAGCAGAAGTTCGGCGACGACTTCTACACCCTGTCGATCTACAACGGCCTGGTGATGCTGAGCGAGGCCATGGCCAAGGCCAAGTCCACCGACCCGGTGAAGGTCGCCGCAGCCATGGACGGCCTGCGCTTCAAGGGCTTCAACGGTGAGTCCGAGATGCGCAAGCTCGACCACCAGATGCTGCAGGGCCTGTACATCGCCAAGTGGCAGAAGGTGGACAAGAAGAACCCCTACAGCGTGGAGAAGACGGGCTACACCTTCGCGCCGGTCAAGTACATCGAGTCGTATGTGGCTGCCACGCCCACCAGCTGCCAGATGAAGCGCCCCTGAGACTCTTGTCTGCCACCGAAGCGCCAGTCGATGCCTCGCCACGCTGGCGCTTCTTCTTGCCCCGATTTCGCCTGATACTGACTGGACACCTGGTCCATGCTTGAGTTCCTGATCTCGCTCGGCCTGAGCCCGGCCTTCATCGAGTTCTTCACCATCTCCCTGCTCAACGGCGTGAGCTACGGCCTGCTGCTGTTCATGCTGAGCTCGGGCCTGACGCTGATCTTCAGCATGATGGGCGTGCTGAACTTCGCCCACGCCAGCTTCTACATGCTCGGCGCCTACCTGGCCTACAGCACCACCACGCTGATCGGCTACTGGTGGGCCCTGCTGGTGGCGCCCCTGCTGGTCGGTGCGCTGGGCGCCGTGTTCGAGCGCGTCTGCCTGCGGCGCGTGCACAAGTTCGGCCATGTGCCGGAATTGCTCATCACCTTCGGCCTGAGCTACATCGTCCTGGAACTGGTGCAGCTGGTGTGGGGGCGCAGCTCCGTGGACTACCGCGTGCCCGAGCTGCTCGACGGGCCGCTGTTCACCGTGTTCGGCACCCAGTTCCCGATGTACCGCGGTTTCATGATGCTGGTGGCGGTGCTGATGCTGGTCGCCATCTGGTTGCTGCTCACCCGCACCCGCATCGGGCTGGTGATCCAGGCAGCGCTCACGCATCCCGAGATGGTGGAGGCCCTGGGGCACAACGTGCCGCGTGTGTTCATGCTCGTGTTCGGCGGTGGTTGCGCGCTGGCCGGACTGGCGGGCGTGATTGGCGGCAACGCCTTCGTGACCGAGCCCGGCATGGCCGCGACGGTGGGTTCGGTCATCTTCGTGGTCGTGGTCGTCGGTGGCATGGGCTCGCTGGCCGGCGCCTTCCTGGCCTCGCTGCTGATCGGGGTGGTACAGACGTTCGCGGTAGCCATCGACGCCTCGATGCTGACGTCGCTGCAGTCCTTCGGGGTCACGATCACGCCCACCACGTTCGGCTATGCGTTGTGGCGGCTCAAGGTCAGCCAGGTCGCGCCCATTCTTCCTTATCTGTTTCTGGTCCTGATGCTGATCTTCCGTCCCCGGGGTCTGCTGGGTACGCGGGAGGGTTGAGCCATGCATCAACCCTACTACGAATTCAAGCCGATCAACGTCGGCCGCATCCTGGTGTGGTCGCTGTTTGCACTGCTGCTCGTCGTGGCGCCGATGGTATTCACCTCCAGCCTGAGCCGGACCCTGCTGAGCCAGATGGGGATCGCGATCATCGTCTGCCTCAGCTACAACATGCTGCTGGGGCAGGGGGGCATGCTCAGCTTTGGCCATGCCGTCTACTCCGGCATGGGCTCGTTTCTGGCCATCCACACGCTGAATCTGGTCAGCAATGGCGCGTTTGCCCTGCCTGTCAGCCTCATCCCCCTGGCCGGGGGCGTTGGCGCGATGCTCGTGGCCGTGGTGCTCGGGTGGGTGACGACAAAGAAGGCCGCGACACCGTTTGCCATGATCACGCTGGGCGTGGGTGAGCTGGTCTGGGCGATGTCGCTGATGTTCCCCGAGTTCTTCGGCGGCGAGGGCGGCATTTCGGGCAACCGCGTCACGGGTGCCAAGCCCTGGGGCATCACCTACGGGCCCCAGGTTCAGCTTTATTACCTGATCGCGGCCTACACCCTGGTCTGTACGGCGCTCATGTTTGCCTTCACCCGCACCCCGTTGGGGCGGATGCTCAACGCGGTCCGGGACAACCCCGAACGTGTCGAATTCATCGGCTACAACACCCAGATCGTGCGCTACATCGCCTTCGTGATCGCGGCGTTCTTCGCCGGCATTTCCGGTGGCCTGGCGGCGCTGAACTTCGAGATCGTCACTTCCGAGGTGGTCAGCGCCTATCGTTCCGGCGCCTACCTGCTGTTCACCTTCCTCGGTGGCGCCACCTTCTTCTTCGGTCCCATCATCGGTGCGGTTCTGCTGGTGCTGGCCGGCGTGCTGCTCAGCGAGTTCACGCAGGCCTGGCTCCTCTATCTGGGCCTGGTCTTCCTGTTCATGGTGATGTATGCACCGGGGGGCATCGCCAGCCTGATCATGATGAACCTTCGGGTCGCGTCGTTCGGCTACCTGCGCCGACTGTGGGTGAGCTACCTCGGCCTGGCCGTCACCGGCCTCGTGGTCCTGCTGGGCGGGGGCACGATGATCGAGATGGTCTACCACCTGCAGCTCAACCAGGCCCTGGGGCCGCAGATGCCCTTCCTCGGCACCACGCTCAATGCGGCGGGTGCTCCCGCGTGGTTCGGCGCTGCCTTCGTGCTGCTGACCGGTGTGGGCCTGTTCGAACTGTGCCGCCGCCAGTTCGTCGAGGACTGGGGCACGATCCAGGAAGACATCGAGAAGGAAATCAAACGGAGGGAGGCGCTATGAGCGGGGCCGCCAGCACGTCGGCAGGCTATGCGCTGGAACTGAAGGACCTGCGCAAGAGCTTCGGACGCACCGAGATCATCCGCGGCATCGACCTGGCGGTGAAGCCGGGCGAACGCGTGGCGGTCATCGGCCCCAACGGGGCGGGCAAGTCCACCCTGTTCAACCTGATCAGCGGGCGTTTCGGGCCCAGCGGCGGCGAGGTGCTGCTGCACGGACGGCGCATCGATGGCCGCAAGCCCTACGAGATCAACCGGATGGGGCTGAGCCGCAGCTTCCAGATCACCAACATCTTCCCCAAGCTCAGCGTGTTCGAGAACCTGCGTTGTGCCGTGCTCTGGAGCCTGGGCTATCGATACACCTTCCTGCGCTTTCTGGCGGACCTGGAGGACGCCAACGACCGGGTGGAGGACCTGCTGGAGATGATCCGCCTGGACAAGAAGCGCGACACGCTGGCGATGAACCTGACGTACGCGGAGCAGCGGGCGCTGGAGATCGGCATCACGATCGCTGGCGGCGCCAGCGTGATCCTGCTGGATGAGCCCACGGCGGGCATGAGCAAGAGCGAGACCACGCGGTTCATCAAATTGATCCGCGAGGTAACGGAGGGCAAGACCCTGCTGACTGTGGAGCACGACATGGGCGTGGTGTTCGGCCTGGCCGACAAGATTGCGGTGGTGGTCTATGGCGAACTGCTGGCGTTTGACACGCCGGAGGCGGTGCGCGCCAATGCGCGGGTCCAGGAGGCCTACCTCGGTTCCGTGATTGCCGAATCACAGGCGGGAGGACACTGAGGTGAGCACCCTGCTCAAGGTCGAGAGCCTGCACGCCTTCTATGGCAAGAGCCATGTGCTGCATGGCGTCCACTTCGAGGTGCAACCGGGCGAGATCGTTGCCCTGCTCGGGCGCAACGGGTCCGGTCGCTCCACCACCGCCAAGGCAGTCATGGGCATGGTCGACTGCGCCGGCAGCGTCAAATGGAAAGGCGAGGAGATCCGGGGCAAGAAGCCGTTCGAGATCGCCCACCTGGGCCTGGGCTACGTGCCCGAAAACCGCGACATCTTCCCGGACCTGACCGTGCACCAGAACCTGATGCTGGGGGAGAAGGGCAGCAAGCGCCAGACCCGCTGGAGCTTCGACGACATGTACGCCATGTTTCCGCGTCTCAAGGAGCGCCAGCACACCGAGGCCGGCGTGCTCTCCGGCGGTGAGCAGCAGATGCTGACCCTGTGCCGCACGCTGATGGGCGACCCGGACCTCATCATCATCGACGAACCCACCGAGGGTCTGGCCCCCAAGATCGTCGAGCTGGTGGGCGAGTACCTGAAGAAGCTCAAGGAGCGCGGCATCTCCGTGCTGCTGATCGAGCAGAAGCTCACCATCGCGATGAGCATTTCCGACCGTGCCCTGGTCATGGGGCACGGCTGCATCGTCTTCGAGGGTACCCCGGAGACGCTGCGCAATGACAGCTATACGCGCAAGGAGTGGCTCGAGGTCTGAGAGCTTGTGGATAAATCTACTGCGCAACCCGATCGTTGCGTTGGGCGGTGCTCGACATCCTCACGTACTGCAAGTACGTTCCGGTGGCTCCGCTCCGTCCGCCTTGCGCTCGGGCCGCTCGCGACGATTTCTCCACAAGTTCCGGATGGCGTTGTCCCTGCCGTGACAAGAGCTCGTTGCAGTGCAACAAATACTCTCTACAATTTGAAATAGAACGATCGTTCTATTTCCGAATCACCCGAGGAAGGCAAGCATGAGCGCTGAATACCAGGTACGCGGCGACGTCGCCGTGATCACGCTGAACAACCCGCCCGTCAACGGCCTGGGTTACGACACCCGCAAGGGCATCACCGACGGCCTGGAGCGCGCCGACGCCGACGCGGCCGTCAAGGCCATCGTCATCACCGGCGCCGGCAAGGCCTTCTCCGGCGGTGCGGACATCAAGGAATTCGGCACCCCGATGGCGCTGAAGGATCCCAACCTGCTGAGCGTGATCCTGGCAGTCGAGAACTCCGCCAAGCCGGTGGTGGCCGCCATGCACACCATCGCCATGGGCGGCGGCCTGGAACTGCCCTTGGGCTGCCATTACCGCATCGCGGCACCGGGCTGCAAGGTGGCCTTGCCCGAGGTGAAGCTGGGCCTGATTCCCGGTGCCGGCGGTACGCAGCGTCTGCCGCGCGCGCTGGGCGTCGAACCTGCGCTGAACATGATCGTCAGCGGCGAGCCCGTGCCCAGCGAGATGCTGGCCCAGGTGCCGGGGCAGAAGCTGTTCGACAAGCTGGCCCAATCGACGGAAACCTTGCTGGACGAGGCCATCGCGCTGGCACGCGAGAAGGCCGAGGTGCGGCCGTTGCCGCTGGTGCGCAATCTGCCGTGCAAGCACCCCCAGGGCGATGCCTACTTCCAGTTCACCCGCAATATGGTCGGCGGCATGAGCAAGAATTTCCCGGCGCCGCTCAAGTGCGTGGACGCCGTGGAAGCGGCCACCAAGAAGAAGTTCGACGACGGTCTGGCCTATGAGCGCGAAATCTTCATCAACCTGATGTGGACGCCCGAGTGCCGTGCGCTGCGCCACGTGTTCGCCGCCGAGCGCGCCGCGTCCAAGATCCCGGACGTGCCGGAAGATACGCCGAAGCGCGAGATCAAGTCGGTTGCCGTGATCGGCGCTGGCACCATGGGTGGCGGCATCACCATGAACTTCCTCAACGCCGGCATTCCCGTCAAGATGCTGGAGATGAAGCAGGAGGCGCTGGACCGCGGCCTCGCCACCATCCGCAAGAACTACGAGGCCCAG
>JAJZUZ010000047.1 GCA_021845965.1 Pseudomonadota bacterium
CCGGCGATGGCGAAGAACGAGACCACCCTCAAGGATGCCAACAGCATCGAGGACCTCAAGAAGTGCGACATCGTCCTGACCTGCCAGGGCGGTGACTACACCAAGGAGGTCTATCCCAAGCTGCGTGCCGCCGGCTGGAAGGGTCACTGGATCGACGCTGCCTCCTCGCTGCGCATGGCCGATGACGCGGTCATCATCCTGGATCCCGTCAACCGCCATGTGATCGACCAGGCCCTGGCCCAGGGCGGTCGCAACTGGATCGGCGGCAACTGCACGGTCAGCCTGATGCTCATGGCCATGGGTGGCCTTTTCAAGGCGGGCCTCGTCGAGTGGGTCAGCGCCATGACCTACCAGGCCGCCTCCGGCGCCGGCGCGCAGAACATGCGCGAGCTGCTGCAACAGATGGGCGCCCTGCACGACGCCGTCAAGGCCGAGCTGGCCGACCCGGCCTCGGCCATCCTGGACATCGACCGCAAGGTGGCCGCCACCATGCGCGACGCCAGCTTCCCGACCAAGAACTTCCGCAACACGGCTCTGGCCGGCAGCCTGATCCCCTGGATCGACGTGCCGGTGGAGCATGGCCAGAGCAAGGAAGAGTGGAAGGGCGGCGCCGAGTGCAACAAGATCCTGGGCAATCCGGCCTTCCGCAGCGCCGGCAGCATCCCGATCGACGGCCTGTGTGTGCGCATCGGCGCCATGCGCTGCCACTCGCAGGGTCTGACGGTGAAACTCAAGAAGGACGTGCCGCTGGCGGATATCGAGTCCCTGCTGGCCGGCGCCAACGACTGGGTGAAAGTGGTCCCCAACCAACGCGAGATCAGCGAGCGCGAATTGACCCCTGCCGCCGTCACGGGCACCCTGACCGTGCCGGTGGGCCGCCTCCACAAGCTGGCCATGGGCAACGACTATCTGGGCGCGTTCACGGTGGGCGATCAGCTGCTTTGGGGTGCCGCCGAGCCGCTGCGCCGCATGCTGCGCATCCTGCTGCAGGCTTGAGTCACATCGTGCCGTTCGTTGTCGACAAGCAACAAACCGGGCTTATTCGGGACCGCCGGTCTTAGGCCTGGAAAGTTAAGCGCTTTCTCAGCTTGTCAGGCTAACGTATTGATGTTAACGTACTTTTCCAGTTTTCAGGATCATGGCTCGGGCTGGCCCCGGCCATGGCAGGACCGTATTTGTCGCCCGATCATCGGAGGCCCCTAAATTGATTGCTAAGTCACATCGATGGCAAAGAACCGCCCTGGCTTTGGCCTCGGCCACGGTTCTTGGTTTGTGGAGTTCGCAGGCGAATGCGCTCTCCCTGGGGCGCATCGTGGTCCAGTCCGCGCTGGGCGAACCCTTGCGCGCCGAGATCGAGATCCTGGAGATCAACGACGAGGAAGCCAGCACACTGCGCCCGCGTCTGGCCCTGCCGGACGCCTTCCGTGCCAGCGGCATGGAGTACAGCGCCGCGCTCAATGGCCTGCAGATTTCCTTGCAGAAGCACACAGATGGCCGCCCTTACCTGCGCCTGAGCAACAGCCGCCCGGTCAACGACCCATATGTGGACCTGATCCTCGAAGCCAGCTGGTCGACGGGCCGCATCGTGCGTGACTACACGATGCTGTTCGACCCGCCGAACCTGGGCGCGGCCCAGCCGGTCGCCCCCCAGGCGCCGCAGGTCAGCACGGTGCCCGTGCGGATCACCCCCGCCCCTGAGCCGGAACAAGCGCCGACCGCGGCGGCCCCTGCGGCTCCCGCGGAAGCTGCGAGTGCTCCCGCCGAGCCAGCGACCCCTGCAGCCGCAGCGCCTCAGGAACCGGCTCCCGCCCCCGCAGCCGCGGCCCCCGAGCCGGCCGCCAAGCCCACACCCGCCGCGCCCGTCGCTGCCCCCAAACCGGCCGTGGCCGCAAGCCAGCCCCCGGCCAGTGCCAAGCGTGTGACGGTGAAGAGCGGCGACACGGCTACCAAGATCGCCATGGCCAACAAGCCAGCCGACGTCCTGCTCGACCAGATGCTGGTGGCGATGTTGCGCAGCAACCCCAACGCCTTCATCGGCGGCAACGTCAACCGGCTGCGCAGTGGCGCCGTGCTGAACATCCCCAGCAGCGAGCAGGCCGAGACGACGACCCCGGATGAAGCGCGCCAGATCCTGGTGGCGCAGAGCAAGGACTTCGACGAGTTCCGCCGCCGGCTGGCCAGCGCTGCACCGGCCAGCGCGGAAGCCGCAGCCGATCGCAAGGCCAGCGGCGCCGTCCAGGCGCAAGTCGAGGAAAAGAAGCCCGCCGCCACGGCGCCGGACAAGCTGACCCTGTCCAAGGGTGCGGTCCAGGCCAAGACGGCGGAAGACAAGCTGGCCAAGGAACGCAGTGCCAAGGAAGCCAGCGCGCGTGCCGAGGAGCTTTCCAAGAATGTTGCCGAGCTGGAAAAACTGAGCAAGGCCGCAGTTCCGGCAGCGGCTCCGGCTTCCGCAGCCAAGGCAACGGCACCCGCCGCCGCCGTTGCAGCCGCCCCGGCGTCGCCTGCCGCGACCGCCTCGGCCCCGCAGGCCGCCTCCGTCACGGCCCCGGCTCCGGCCGCCAGCGCTCCAGTGCCCGCCGCCTCCGCGCCCGCGCCGCGCCCGGCCGCCTCGGCGCCGGTCAAGCGTGCCCCGCCGCCGCCGCCGGCGCCGGTGGAGGAACCGAGCCTGATCGATGAGCTGCTGGACAACCCGCTGATCCCGGCCGCCGCCGGCGGTCTGATTGCGGCTCTGGCCGGTTACGCCTTCTATCGCAGCCGCCAGCGCAAGAACGCGGCCCAGGTTGACAGCGCCTACCTGGAGAGCCGACTCCAGCCTGACTCTTTTTTCGGGGCAAGCGGCGGTCAACGAGTTGACACCAACGATGCTGGTGCCAGCAGTTCCTCGTCCATGGTCTACTCGCCCAGCCAGCTCGACGCTGGCGACGATGTAGACCCCGTCGCTGAAGCCGATGTTTACCTCGCCTATGGCCGTGACCTGCAGGCCGAAGAAATCCTCAAGGAAGCGCTGCGCAACCACCCGACCCGCGTCGCGATCCACCAGAAGCTGTGTGAAATCTATGCCAAGCGCCGCGACAGCAAGAATTTCGGCACCACGGCCAAGGAAGCCTATCGCCTGACGGGCGGCTCCGGCCCCGAGTGGGAACACATTTGCGAGCTGGGCAACGGCATCGACCCGTCCAACGCCATGTACCAGCCCGGCGGCAAGCCCTCCGCGCCGGCACCGCTGGCGGCAGACAGCGCCCCGACGCCCGCTGCGGTTCGCCAGCCAGCCCCTGCGCCGGCACCCGCTGCTGCTGCTGCAGCAGCGCCTGTCGCAGCGGGCGCCGGGGTCGACCTGGATCTGGATCTGGACTTCTCGCTGGATGAGGCGCAAGCCCAACCGCGCGCGGTCGCTCCCGCCGCCTCGACCATGCCGGCACCGATTGCTGCAGCTCCGGACAACAGCCTGGCCTTCGAAGCACCGTCCCTGCCGCCGCTGACCGCCGAGCCGGCACCGGCAGCCAGCGCACCGGCAGCGGCTGACAACATGATGAACTTCGACCTGGGCGGCCTCTCGCTGGATCTGGGCACGCCGTCGGAACAGCCGGGCGCCGGCAGTGAGGATCCGCTGGCCACCAAGCTGGCCCTGGCCGATGAGTTCAAGGCCATCGGTGACACCGACGGTGCCCGCGCCCTGATCGAGGAAATCATTGCGGAAGCCTCCGGCGACATGAAGGCCCGCGCCCAGAAGGCCCTGGCTGCCCTGGGCTGAACGGCCCGGGATCGATCGTGCAGGCCAGGTCGTGAGGGTCGCCCTCGGCGTCAGCTACGACGGCCACCCTTACGACGGCTGGCAAAGCCAGCCCTCGGGCCGCACGGTGCAAGACCAGCTCGAAAAGGCGCTGGGCCGCTTCGCCGACCAGCGCATCTCCACCCTCTGTGCCGGCCGCACCGATGCCGGTGTGCATGGCCTGATGCAGGTGGTGCACTTCGACACCACGGCCGAACGTACCCCCTACGCCTGGATCCGCGGCACCAACACCTTTCTGCCACGCGACATCGCGGTGCAGTGGGCCCAGATCGTGCCCGAGGAGTTCCACTGCCGCGCCAGCGCCCTGACCCGCCGCTACGCCTATCTGCTGCTGGAGTCGCCGGTGCGCCCCAGTATCGACGCCCATCGCGTGGGTTGGGTGTTCCAGCCGCTGGACCTGGCGCTGATGCAGCAGTCCCTGACCCACCTGCTGGGCGAGCACGACTTCACCTCCTTCCGGGCTTCAGCCTGCCAGGCGCTCTCGCCCGTCAAGCACCTGATGCGGGTGGACATCAGCCGCCGCGGCGCCTACTGGCGCTTCGAATTCGAGGCCAATGCCTTCCTGCACCACATGATCCGCAACATCATGGGCTGCCTGATCACCATCGGCCAGGGCAAGAAGCCGCCCGCGTGGATGGCCGAGGTCGTCGCCGCACGCAGCCGCGATGCCGCCGCCCCCACCTTTGCCCCCGATGGCCTGTATTTCCTGGGGCCGCGCTACGACGCCCGCTGGGGCCTGCCCGAGCGCAGCCCTGCGTATGATTGGCTGCCATGACCCTCGCCAACACCCGCACCCGCATCAAGATCTGCGGCCTGACGCGTGAACAGGACGTGGACGCGGTCATCGCGGCCGGCGCCGACGCCGTGGGTTTCGTGCTCTATGAGAAGAGCCCGCGCCACGTATCGCCGCAACGCGCGGCCGAACTGGCGCGCCGCCTGCCGCCCTTCTTGACCCCCGTGCTGCTGGTGGTCAACGCGAGCGTGGCCGAGGTGCAAGGCGCCTGCGCCCTGATTCCCAATGCCATCCTGCAGTTCCACGGCGACGAGACACCGGCCCAATGCCTGGAGGCCGCCGGCGGACGCCCTTTCCTGCGCGCCGCTCGCATTCCCCTGGGCGAAGCCGGCCGGTCCTTCGACCTCGTAAAATACGCCCAGGAATATTCGGCTGCCCAGGCCATCCTGCTCGACGCACATGTCGAGGGGTTCGGGGGCGGCGGCAAATCGTTCGAATGGTCACTTCTTCCTCCAAGCGTCAGCTCTCACCTCGTCTTAAGTGGTGGACTTACGCCTGCAAACGTGACCGATGGCATTGCGCAGCTACGGCCGCGCTGTAAGTCGCTGGCCGTGGACGTGAGTTCCGGCGTCGAGTCCGCCAAGGGCATCAAGGACGCCGGCAAGATCAAGCAGTTCGTCGCGGCCGTGCGTGCCGCGGACGCGCAATTCTGAAACCTTGCAGGACGGCCCGATGGATGAGCGCAGTGCATCCTCAGCTCCGTCCCCCAACCGATCGAGATCATGTTTGAATACCACCAGCCCGATGCCTCGGGCCATTTCGGCATCTATGGCGGCAGCTTCATCAGCGAAACACTGACCCAGGCCGTCAAGCAGCTCAAGGACGCCTACGCCAGGTACCAGCATGACCCGGAGTTCCTGGCCGAATTCCGGTACGAGCTGGCCCACTTCGTCGGTCGCCCCTCGCCCGTCTACCACGCGGCGCGCATGAGCCGCGAACAGGGTGGCGCGCAGATCTTCCTCAAGCGCGAAGACCTCAACCACACCGGCGCGCACAAGATCAACAACACCATCGGCCAAGCCATGCTGGCACGCCGCATGGGCAAGACGCGCATCATTGCCGAGACCGGTGCCGGCCAGCACGGCGTGGCCACGGCCACCATCTGCGCCCGCTACGGCCTGGAGTGCGTGGTCTACATGGGTTCCGAGGACGTCAAACGCCAGAGTCCCAACGTCTATCGCATGAAGCTGCTGGGCGCCACCGTGGTGCCGGTGGAGAGCGGCAGCAAGACGCTCAAGGACGCACTCAACGAAGCCATGCGTGACTGGGTGGCGAATGTGGACAACACCTTCTACATCATCGGCACCGTGGCGGGCCCGCACCCCTACCCCATGATGGTGCGGGATTTCCAGAGCGTGATCGGCAACGAATGCCTGGTGCAGATGCCCGAGCTGCTGGCACGCGTGGGTTGCAAGACACAACAACCCGACGCCGTGGTGGCCTGCGTGGGCGGCGGCAGCAACGCCATGGGCATCTTCTATCCCTATATCGAGCACGATCAAACGCGCCTGATCGGCGTGGAAGCCGCCGGCGAAGGCATGGACAGCGGCAAGCACTCGGCCTCGCTGCAGCGTGGCAGCCCGGGCGTGCTGCACGGCAATCGCACCTATGTGCTGCAGAACGCGGACGGCCAGGTGACGGAAACGCACAGCATCAGCGCCGGCCTGGACTACCCCGGCGTCGGCCCCGAGCACGCTTATCTCAAGGATATCGGTCGCGCCGAGTATGTCGGCGTCACGGACCAGGAGGCGCTGGCCGCCTTCCACTACCTGTGCCGTACTGAGGGCATCATTCCCGCGCTGGAATCCAGCCATGCCATTGCCCATGCCATGAAGCTGGCCAAGACCATGCGGCCGGACCAGTCCATCCTGGTCAGCTTGTCCGGCCGGGGGGACAAGGACATCGGCACCGTCGCAGACCTGAGCCACGCCGACTTCTACTGCCGTCCCAGCTGCCGTGGCCAGGCAGTCAAAGGCGGCATCGAGCAGAAGGTGGAGTTGAAGAAATGAATCGTATCGCCTCTACTTTCGCCGCGCTGCAGGCACAAGAGCGCAAGGCCCTGATCCCCTTCGTCACGGCCGGCTTCCCCTACCCGGACATCACGCCCGAGCTCATGCACGGCATGGTGGCCGCCGGCGCCGACGTGATCGAACTCGGTGTGCCCTTCTCCGACCCCAGCGCCGACGGTCCGGTGATCCAGGCCGCCGGCGACAAGGCCCTGGCCGCAGGTATTGGCCTGCGCCAGGTCATCGAGATGGTGCGCGTCTTCCGCCAGCAGAATAGCGCGACGCCGGTGGTCCTCATGGGCTATGCCAATCCGATCGAGCGCTACAACCAGCTGCACCCTGCCACCGGTGACAACGCCTTTGCCCGCGATGCCGCCGCCGCCGGCGTGGATGGGGTGCTGGTGGTGGACTATCCGCCGGAAGAGTGCGAAGACTTCGCCGCCGCCCTGAGAAAGCACGGCCTGGACCTGATCTTCCTTCTCGCCCCCACCAGCACCGACGAGCGCATGGCCCAGGTGGCGCGGGTGGCCAGCGGCTACGTCTACTACGTCTCGCTCAAGGGCGTCACCGGCGCCGGCACCCTGGACACCGGCGCCGTGGAGGCCATGCTGCCGCGCATCCGTCAGCACGTGAAGATCCCCGTCGGCGTGGGGTTTGGCATCCGCGACGCGGCCAACGCCAAGGCGGTCGGCCGCGTGGCCGACGCCGTGGTGATCGGCAGCCGCATCATCCAGCTGATCGATCCGTTGCCGCGCGAACAGGTCGTTACCGTAGCCGCCGGCTTCCTGCGCGAGATCCGCCAGGCTTTGGATTCATAATGCCGGTCTTGCGTCCCGCAGGAATTGGACTCTGACCCCAATTAAAGGACTAGAAACATGAGTTGGCTTGAAAAACTTCTGCCCCCGAAAATCCAGCACACCGATCCGGCCGACCGCCGCAGCGTGCCCGAGGGCCTGTGGATCAAGTGCCCCAGCTGCGAGTCCGTGCTGTACAAGACCGACCTGGAGCAGAACCAGAACGTCTGCCCCACCTGCAGCCACCACCATCGCATCGACGCGCGCACGCGCCTGAACCTGTTCCTGGACAACGAGGGGCGCTACGAGATCGGCCAGGAAGTGTTGCCGGTGGACGCGCTGAAGTTCAAGGACAGCCGCAAGTACCCGGAGCGCCTGAAGGAAGCACTGGAAGCGACCGGCGAGACCGATGCCCTGGTCGTCATGGGCGGCGCCGTGCACGGCATCAGCCTGGTGGCGGCCGCCTTTGAGTTCGGCTTCATGGGGGGTTCCATGGGCTCCGTGGTCGGTGAGCGCTTCGTACGCGGCGTCGAGACCGCCATCGAGCAGAAAGTACCCTTCGTCTGCTTCACCGCCACCGGCGGCGCGCGCATGCAGGAAGGTCTGCTGTCGCTGATGCAGATGGCCAAGACCAATGCCGCCCTGACCCGCCTGGCCAAGAAGAAACTGCCCTACATCAGCGTGCTGACCGATCCGACCATGGGCGGCGTGAGCGCCGGCTTCGCCTTTGTCGGCGACGTCGTGGTCGCCGAGCCCAAGGCCCTGATCGGTTTTGCCGGTCCGCGCGTGATCGAGAACACGGTGCGCGTGAAGCTGCCCGAGGGCTTCCAGCGCGCCGAGTTCCTGCAGGAGAAGGGCGCCGTGGACTTCATCTGCGACCGCCGTGAGCTGCGCAAGACGATTGCCAGCACCCTGGCCATGCTGCAGCGCCAGCCGGCCGACGCGGTGATCTGAACGGCAGCCTGGTTGCAATGACGAGCCGGCACGCGCCGGCTTTTTCAATCAGAGCAGCGCCAGACTTTGCAGATGCCCCAGCACGATGGCGGCCACCTGCAGGAGCACCAGCAACACCAGCGGCGACAGGTCCACCCCTCCCACCAGCGGCACGATGCGGCGGATTGGTGCCAGCGGTGGTGCCACCAGCCGCTCGATGATGTCGGCCAGCACGGTGTTGGACTGCACCCAGGACAGCACCGCATAGACGATCACCAGCCCGGTCAGGCCCGAGATCACCAGCCGCACCACGCCGAAGGCCGCCAGAATCAGCACATACCCGTAGCCGGCGCCAAAGCTCGTGAAGGCCCACAGCAGCGAGAACTGCGCCAGCTCGATCAGGAAAGTGGCCACCAGGCTGGCCAGGTCCCAGCGACCTGCCGCGGGAATGACGCGACGCAGGGGCAGCACGATCCAGTCCGTGAGTGCAAAGACAAAGCGCCCGAGCGGGTTGCCCGAGCGGGCCGACAGCGGAATGCGCTGGTGCTGCATGTACAGGCGCAACAGGCAGGCGCCACCGACGACGCCGGCGATGACTTCGAGCAGCAGGGAGATGATCTGGTACAGCATGATGGTCGCCGAATCATAGCCTCATTAAAATAGCGGGTTTCGGCCACCTTTTCATGGCCCCCTCCCTTACTCCCGATCTCATGTCTGAACCACAAGCCAACGCCCCCGTCCAGGACGAAAACCAGCTGATCGCCGAACGGCGCGAGAAGCTCAAGGCCATCCGACAGCAGCAGGCCGAGGGCAAGGGCCCTGCGTTCCCGAACGACTTCAAGCCGGGCGACCGCGCTGCCGACCTGTTTGCCTCCCACGCCGGCCAGACGCCCGAGGGCCTGCTGGCCCAGGGTAGCCGCGCCAAGGTGGCCGGCCGCATGATGCTCAAACGCGTCATGGGCAAGGCCAGCTTCGCCACCCTGCAGGACAGCACGGGCCGCATCCAGATCTACGTCAAGCGCGACGAGGTGGGCGAGGACGCCTACGAGGCGTTCAAGCACTGGGACCTGGGCGACATCGTGGCCGCCGAAGGCCTGATCTTCAAGACCAAGACCGGCGAACTCTCCATCCAGGCCAGCAGCGTGCGCCTGCTGACCAAGAGCCTGCGCCCCATGCCCGACAAGTTCCACGGCGTGGCCGACCAGGAGGTCAAGTACCGCCAGCGCTACGTGGACCTGATGACCGACGAGGAGGCGCGCAAGCGCTTCGTGGCGCGCAGCAAGGCGGTGAGCTCGATCCGCGAGTTCATGGTCTCGCACGGCTTCCTGGAAGTCGAGACGCCCATGCTGCACCCTATCCCCGGTGGTGCCAACGCCAAGCCCTTCATCACCCACCACAATGCGCTGGACCAGGAGATGTTCCTGCGCATCGCGCCCGAGCTGTATCTGAAGCGCCTCATCGTCGGCGGCTTCGAGCGCGTGTTCGAGATCAATCGGAATTTCCGCAACGAAGGCATCTCGGTACGGCACAACCCCGAGTTCACCATGATGGAGTTCTATGCGGCCTACTGGGACTACCAGGACCTCATGACCTTCACCGAAGGTCTGGTGCGCCATGCAGCGCAGCAGGCCGTGGGAACGCTCAACCTCAACTACGGCGGCCAGCCGGTGGATCTGGCCAAGCCCTTCGAGCGTCTGACCATCCGCGAGGCCATCGAACGCCACAGCGAAGCCGGCAGCGCCTATGTGGACGATGCCGAGTGGCTGATCAAGGCCCTGAAGAAACTGGGCCTGAAGGAGGAGAAGGACAAGCTCTCCACCCGGTCGCTGGCCAGCCTGCAGGTGCTGTACTTCGAGGAAGTGGTGGAGGAAAAGCTCTGGCAGCCTACCTTCATCTGCGAGCACCCGGTGGAGATCTCGCCGCTGGCACGTGCGAGCGACACCCGCCCGGAAGTCACCGAGCGCTTCGAGCTCTACATCACCGGCCGCGAGTTCGGCAACGGTTTCTCCGAGCTCAACGACGCCGAGGAGCAGGCGGCGCGCTTCCATGCCCAGGTGGCGGCCAAGGACAGCGGTGACGATGAGGCCATGTTCTTCGATCACGATTTTGTGCGTGCACTGGAATATGGCATGCCGCCCACGGGCGGCTGCGGCATCGGCATCGACCGTCTCATGATGCTGCTGACCGACAGCCCCAGCATCCGCGACGTCATCCTCTTCCCCGCCCTGCGCCGGGAAGGGTGAGCCCCCCTGGCCTGCTTGCATGAAGGACTCCATGACAGGCACCGCAGCAGGCAGGCCGGGATTGCTCAGCGACGAACACATTGCGCTGATCGCCAGCGGCGTCTCCACCATCGTCGCCTCACGCAACGCACAGCACCAACCCAGCCTGATGCGCGCCGTGGGCGCCAGCATCACACCGCAGGGCGATCGCATCACGGTCTATCTGAGCCGTGGTGCGTCCACCCAGCTGCTGGCGGACCTGCAGGCCACCGGCCACATCGCCGTGGTCTTCAGCGAGCCTTCGACGCACCGCACGGTCCAGGTCAAGGCGAGCCAGGTCCAGCTGCGCGACGCGCTGGCCACGGACACCGAGCTGCTGCAGCGCTATCTCGGCGCGATGGAAATCCAGCTGCAGCATGTGGGCTTCGGGCCGCACTACACGCGCATCATGCTGGCCCACCGCCCCGAGGACGTGGTGGCCGTGACCTTCACGCCGGAACAGGCCTACGACCAGACCCCCGGCCCCCGGGCCGGCGCCAGCCTGCCCCACGCGGGAGCGGCACCTTGAGCGCCGTCACGCTGGACGACATCCGCCCCTGCCTGGAAGGCATCATCCCGGCGATGATCGCCACCTGCGCCCCGGACGGAACGCCCAACGTGGCCTACCTCTCGCAGGTCTATTACGCCGATCCGCGACACGTCGCCCTGTCCTTCCAGTTCTTCAACAAGACGCGCCAGAACATCCTGGCCCATCCGCTGGCCACCCTGCTGCTGCTGCACCCGCAGACCTTCGCCTTCTACCGGCTGCAGATCCGTTACCTGCACACCCAGACGCAGGGACCGATCTTCGAGAGCATGCGTGCCCAGCTGGCGGGCATTGCCTCACATAGCGGACTCGCGGGCGTGTTCGAACTCAAGGGCTCGGACCTCTACGAGGTGCTGGACATCGAAGCCGTTCCCGGGGAGGCGCTGCCGCCGCCACCACCCCGTTGCAGCCTGCTGGGTCAGCTGCGCCGCTGCAGCGAGCAGCTGGCGCGCAGCACCACGCTGGACGAGGCGCTCGGACGGTTCATGCAGATGCTCACCGTGGAACTGGGTGCCGAGCACGCGATGATCCTGCTGCTGGACTCGTCCACGCAGCGCCTGTATACCGTGGCAAGCCACGGCTATGCCCACTCGGGCGTGGGCTCGGAGATCGAACTGGGGTGCGGCGTCATCGGCATGGCCGCGCGCGAGCGCACGCCCGTGCGCATCACCCACATGACCAGCGCCAGCCTGTACAACCACGCGCTGCGGCGCACCTTGCAGGCGCAGTCCGGTGTCGCCTTGGACACGGACATTCTGTATCCCGGACTGGCGCAGCCGCAAAGCCAGATGGCCGTGCCCGTGCTGTCAGCAGGTCGCCTACAGGGTGTGGTGTTCGTCGAGAGCACGCGCGAACTCCGGTACACCTTCGAGGATGAAGACGCCCTGGTCACCCTGGCCGGGCATCTGGGCGCGGCCATCGACCTGTTGCGCCTGGAAAATGAGGACAGCGCCGAAGCTGGGGCTGCCGATGCGCCGCAGCCCTCGCCCCGGCCGGCCCCGCACGGCCAGGTCCGGGTGCGGCTCTACCGCAGCAACAACAGCATCTTTCTCAACGACGTCTACCTCATCAAGGGCGTGGCGGGTGCCATCTGCTGGAAACTGCTGAACGATTACCAGCAGCGTGGCCGTACCGAATTCAGCAACCGCGAGCTGCGGCTGGACAGCGGCATCGGTCTGCCCGACGTGGTCGACAATCTGGAGGCACGCCTGATCCTGCTGGAGCGGCGGCTGGCCGAGCAGGAACAGCCCCTCCGCATCGAAAAGACCGGGCGCGGACGCTTCAGGCTCTGCGTCGGCGTCCGCCTCGCGCTTTGCGAGGCGGACTGAGTTCAAACCTCCACCAGTCCGGCCACGGGCGCCAGATCCAGGCCGCGCGACAGCTTGGCCCAGCCGCGCAGGTCCAGATGCGGCTGCACGACGTCCAGTGCCGCGGCAAACGCCGGCGCCGGCGCGTGCGCCTGCATGCCAGCCAGCACCTGCAAGCGCTCGGCCGGCGTCATGGCGGGAATCATCCAGCGCAGGGTGAAGAGATTTTCTTCCGCCGGCAGGGACGCCAGGATGCGCCCATGCAGTGCCAGCAGTTCCTCATCACTGTAGTGCGCCCACAGCACCGCGTTGTGCGCCGTCTCCTCCACGTGCATGTGTTCGAAGTTGTGGGCCACGAACAGCGCCAGCTCGCGATACAGGTCGAGCGCGGCACGGGCACGGGCTTCTCCCTCGCAGGCCCGCATCCGCCGCACGGTCACCTCCAGTTCGGCGATGGCCACGCCATGGGCAATGTGCTCGTTCGCGATACGCGCGCTCGCGCCGGGCCGGCGCGCTTCCAGCGCAACGTGCACGAAATCGTTCTCATGCGTCAGGTGGGAGGTACAGACCTCGGCGAGCTGCAGCACGCGCGAGCTCACCCACTCGAATTCGGATTCATCATCGGTGTCCATGCGGCCGACGGCGGTCAGAACGTCGACCATGAGCGCACGCAGTGCCTTGTGGATGCCGACATAGAGGTCAACACGGCCGACGCTGTCGCCCGAGGCTTGCAGCGTCTCCATTTCGCGGGTATCGATCTTCATGCTTTCCTTTCCTGGCGGGGCCTTGCAATGCCCCTGATGACACCGCTGCTCCACCCCGGGCAGCGGCATGAGGAAAGTCTAGAAATGAAGCGTTCCGCGCGTTCCTAAGAGTTTGCTAGCGCAACCTTAAATTGTTGCTAAGCGTCCGGTAGCCGGCCCTCAACCCGCCTTCTTGCCCCAGGCGCGTTCCACCCGCGCCACGCGCAACTCAAAGTGTTCATACCAGCGCGTGCGGCCGCCCTCCTGCGCCATCCGGTGCTCGGCATGCCGGCGCCAGGCGGCAATGTCGTCCTCAGACCGCCAGTACGACACCGTGATGCCGAAACCGTCCTCACCACGG
>JAJZUZ010000048.1 GCA_021845965.1 Pseudomonadota bacterium
AGGAAACCGTGTCCATGGGCGTGGAAGCCTCGCTCACCGGCCACCTGGTGTTCTCCACCCTGCACACCAATTCGGCGCCGGAGTCCATCACCCGCCTGCTGGACATGGGCATGGACCCCTTCAACTTTGCCGACGCCCTGCTGGGCATCCTGGCGCAGCGTCTGGCCAAGCGCCTGTGCGACTGCAAGCAGCCCTACGCGCCGGGCACCTCCGAGATCAACAGCTTCATCTCCGAATACGCTGAGGAGCTGCGCAACACGCCGGCCTGGAAGGCTGACTTCAGCGGCGAGGCGCAGAAGCTCTACGAGGAGTGGGTGGTCAACTACGGCGAGGACGGCAAGCTCAGGTTCTACAAGCCGGTCGGTTGCGAGAAGTGCAACAACAGCGGCTACAAAGGCCGCCTGGGCCTGCACGAGCTGCTGATCGCCGACGACCGGATCAAGAAGCTGGTGCAGGAGCGCGCCCGCGTGGCCGAGATCTTTGCCGCCGCCGTGGAAAGCGGCATGCGGACTCTGAAGATGGACGGCATGGAGAAGATCATGATGGGCATGACGGACCTGAAGCAGGTGCGCCAGGTTTGCATCAAGTGACAGCTTGGTTGGACAAAAATGTCACCCTTTTCTTGCAGAACGACAGAAATGAGGCGGCTGCGCGCCGCTCTGTCTGAAATACCCCCTGGATTTGTTTGCATTTTTTTCATTTATTGTTTGGCACGAAAACTGCTGTCCAGAGCCTTACAGCCTGGCTGTATCAACGTTGTTTAAACCTAGGAGCTATTCATGAAGCGTTCCATCCAGCAGGGTTTTACCCTGATCGAATTGATGATCGTGGTTGCGATCATCGGTATCCTGGCCGCCGTCGCCCTGCCGGCCTACCAGGACTACACCGTCCGCGCCAAGATGTCGGAAGTGATTCTGGGCGCCTCGGGTTGCCGCACCTCCATCACCGAGACCGTCCAGTCCTCTTCCAGCCAACTGCCTGGCATCAACCAGTGGGGCTGTGAAGTCAGCCCTGGCGGCGGCGGCGGTTCCAAGTACGTCAATACGATCGCTACCACCGATGCCGGCAAGATCAGCGTGACGACCCAAAACGTCAACAACCTGAAGAGCTCCTCCAGCTACACGACCGGCGGTATCCTGACCCTGACGCCCATGAAGGACGCTACCAACCCCCTGGCCAATTCGGATGTTGGTGCAACCATCTACGCTTGGCGCTGTGGCAGCAGTGGCGACGGTACGACCGTGGATCCCAAGTTCCTGCCCGGTTCCTGCCGCGGCAACCTGTAAAGCACAGCCAGTGCCTTTTCACGGAAACGCCTCTTCGGAGGCGTTTCTGCTTTTGGATACCCTGTTCCAGATGAAATTCCTTCCTGCCTGGGCTTTGTTGTTGCTTGGCTGGTTGCAGCCCTTTCATACCATGCCCTGGATGAGCTGGCACAGCGAGGTCCCCGCCGCGGCGGCGCTGGTCTGGCTGTTGAGCGTGGAACTATGGGAATGGGAGCGCCCCCCCGCCGGGCGGGTCTTCGTGCCACGCAGCACGGGCGTGCTGGTGGCAGTGGGGCTGTATGCCTGGGCTCAGTTTGCCGCGGGGCAGATCAGCTATCTGGGCGACGTGATCACCATATGCATCTACCTGAGCCTGGCCGCCATGGCCATGCTGGTTGGGCATGCTTGGGGCAGGCGCATCGAGGAGCCGACGGCGTCAAGAACGGACGGCTCGCCGCTGGAGCAACTGGCATGGGTGGTCCTGATAGGTGCGCTGCTGTCGGTTCCGCTGGAACTTGCGCAGGTGGGCTCGGTTTGGCGAGACGCCGCCTGGCTTTTCCAACTGGAATATGCGCGTCGTCCCGGAGCCAACATGGGGCAGCCTAATCATCTGGCCACGTTGCTGATGATGGGCGTGGCATCGTTGCTTTTCCTGTGCGAAAAACGCCGACTCTCCCGCACCTTGGCTGGGTTGATCGGCGCCTGCTTGCTGCTCGGCATGATCATTACCGAGTCCCGGACCGGTCTTCTGAGCCTCGCCGTCATGACCGCCTGGTGGTGGCGGTATCGCCAGCAGTGGCAGCGCATCGGCCACGGTGGGCCGGTCGTGTTGACCTGGCTTGTTCTGCCCGTGCTGGTATTGGCGTGGCCGGAGCTGTACGCCCATTGGTATTTTGTCGACGCGGGCACGGCCCTGGTGAACAATCTGCCGGGAGGGCGCGCCGTCGTTTGGCCGCAATTGCTGGAGGCTGTCACCCTGCATCCCTGGCTGGGCTGGGGTCTGCACGAGGTACCCAAGGCGCACAACGCGGTGTTGCACCACTACGCCGTAAGCGAGCCTTATGGATATGCGCATAACATCCTCCTCGACTTGGCGCTTGGCGTGGGCTTACCCTTGACCCTGCTACTGTCGCTGGTCGTCCTGCGCTGGGGCTGGCGCCGCCTGTCGCGGGTGCAGGATCTGCAGACCTGGTACGGTGTCGCGCTGGTCATTCCGCTGGCCGTGCATGCCATGACAGAGTATCCATTTGCCTATACCTATCTGCTGGCCCCTCCGTGTCTGGCGCTCGGATTTCTCGAGGCCCGTCTTGCCCCCAATGCCGTATGGCGTCTGCGCTGGGGCGTCGTCGTGGCGGGCGGCGCACTCATTACGCTGCTGTTGCTGGCAAGCGTGATGGAGTATCTGGAGGTTGAAGAGGATTTTCAGGTCTCCCGTTTCCAGGCCTTGCATATCGGTAGCACCCCCCCGGGTTACGAGAAACCCCATATCCGGCTGTTGACGCAGATCGATGCCATGGCGCAGGTCAACCGCGTGGCGGTCAGCCCCGGCATGACACCCGATCAGGTGGCGGCCCTGCGGCGTGCGGCCCTGCGCTTCCCGTCGACGGCGGCCCAGAACCGCTATGCGCTTGCCTTGGCGTTGAACGGAGATCCAGAAGAGGCGGTACGCCAGCTGCGCGTGATGCGTGCCATGCATGGTGAAAAGCACTTTGCAGGGCTGCGGGCCTACTGGGTCGAACTCGCCCAGACCAAGTATCCGCAGCTCAAGCAACTGCAACTGCCGTGAGCCTGATGGAAGCTGCGAGGAAGGCGGCGCTGCTTATCGTGCTTGCAGCCCCGTGGCTCTTGCCGCCGCAGTGGGGGCCCAGTCCTGCTGTCGGGCCGCTTCTGCTGAGCCTCGCATGCGCCGGGCTTGTCCTGCTGTTGACGCCTTCGGGGCCAAGTCGCGGGACGGTGGCACTCACGTTCGGTCTGGCCGCGCTAGCGGCATGGACCTGGCTCAACGCGACATTGCTGGGCGAGTTCGCTGCGCTGTGGATCATGGTCTGCGCCGCCCTGGCAGCCTATCGCCTGCGTCACGCGGGGTGGGCGCAGCCCATGGCGGACGCTTGGCTGCTGGCCGCCCTGGCCAGTAGCGTCATCGCGCTATGCCAATACCTGGGTATCGCGAGCCATTTCGCATTCATGAGTCCTGCGGCTCCAGGCGAGGCCTTCGGACAACTGCGTCAACGCAACCAGTTTGCATCGCTCGCCACAATCGGCCTGGCCGCCTTGCTATGGCGCGCCGCACATACCTCGCTAGACCAGCTGCGCGCGCTGAAGCGTTGGCATTGGATGGCTGCCGTGTTGTTGGCCACCGCGACTGCGGCTACCTCATCGCGTACCGGTGCCCTGGAACTCGGTTTGCTTGGCATATTCGCCTGGTACGGCTATCCCGGGCGCACAGGCGTGCGCGCGCTGTACGCGGTGGCATTGTTGGCATACGTCGCCGCAAGCGTCACCCTGCCCATGATGCTGCCGTCTGACGTACATGCCCCGGCGCTGTGGTCCCGCCTCGCCATCGAAAGGGAAGGATGCGGGGGACGGATGACCTTGTGGCAGAACGTTTGGCACCTCATACAACAGCGGCCGTGGACCGGCTGGGGTTGGGGCGAACTTGATTACGCGCATTTCATGACCGACTACGAGGGACTCCGCTTCTGCGACCTCCTCGACAATGCGCACAATCTCCCCCTCCACTTGGCCGTGGAACTCGGTATACCTACAGCCGTGCTGCTCTGCCTTTTCTTGGGCGGAATCCTACTGCGCGCCCGCCCGTGGCGCGCTGGCGGCGCGGATGGGTTGCTGGCATGGTCGGTGTTGGGGACCATTCTGCTGCACAGCCTGCTGGAGTATCCCCTCTGGTATGGCCCGTTCCAGCTGGCCTTTGGCCTGGCCGCCGGCACGGCATGGGTTGGCCCCTCCACGCCGCCCGGGCCGTCGGGCGCAGGTCATGCCTTAAATCGGCGCGGCGTGGCTGACTTGCTCGCATGCGCGGCCCTGGCAGCCGCCGCCTACGCGGCGTGGGACTATCACCGCGTCAGCCAGCTGTATCTGCCGCCGGCCCAGCGCGCAGCTGACTACCGGGAAAACACCCTGGCCAAGGTACGTGACAGCCGGCTGTACCGGACGCAGGTGGAATTCGCCGAATTCACGCTCACACCGCTGACGCAGGACACGGCACCGTATCTATACGCCATGGGGAAGGCCTTGTTGCATTACTCCCCGGAATCCCGGGTCGTGGAGAAGCTGGCTGACAGCGCGCGCCTTCTGGGACGCGAGGACGAAGCGGAGTTCTACCTTGCACGCTACCGTTCTGTCTATCCGGCTGACTATGCGTGTTGGTCGGCAGCCCGGCAGGCAGCACCCCGTTGACGGTTCAATTAGCTACGTAGCTGCCTGACTTGCCGCCGTGCTTCTCCACCAGATGCACGCCCGTCATGGTCATGCCCCGATCCACCGCCTTGCACATGTCATAGATGGTCAGCAGCGCCACCTGTACCGCGGTCAGCGCTTCCATCTCCACGCCGGTCTGGCCCACGGTTTCCACCGTGGCGGTGCAGACTACATGGGCGGGCGCCGGACCCGGCGCCGCCCGGGTGCCGAACTCGATGGCGACCCGCGTCAACGCCAGCGGATGGCACAAGGGGATGAGGTCGCTGGTCCGCTTGGCCGCCATGATGCCGGCCACCCGCGCTATGCCCAGCACGTCGCCCTTTTTGGCGGTTCCCGATTCAATCAGCGCCAGCGTGGCGGGCAGCATCTCGATGCGGCCGGTCGCCACCGCGACGCGGTGGGTGCTGGCCTTGGCCGCCACATCGACCATGTGGGCCTGGCCCTGAGCGTCAAAATGGGTAAGGGAACTCATGGAAAAATTCGCGTTTACGAAACCTCTACACAATTCGAGCATCATACGTCCATGACGCAAACCGGCATCAACCTCTGGAAGGACCGTCTCAAGGCCAGTTCCATCCATCTGGGCATCAGCCTCCTTATCGCGGCACTCGCCGCCGTGCTGGTGTTCGGTCTCTGGTATCCCTATCCCTATCGCGAAGCTTCCGGCGGGCGAACGCTGTTCCTGCTCGTGGTCACGGTCGACGTCATCCTGGGGCCGCTGGTCACCTTTGCCGTTTTCAACCGGGCCAAGCCGAGGACGGAGCTGGTGCGGGACCTCGCCATCGTCGGACTGGTCCAGCTGGCGGCCTTGAGCTATGGGCTGTGGAGCGTCTGCGTGGCGCGCCCCGTGCACCTGGTGTTTGAATTCGACCGTTTCCGCGCGGTGCATGGCGTGGAGGTGCCGGACGACCTGCTCGGCAAGGTGCCTGACGGAATCCGTGCCATGCCGCTGACGGGCCCGACCGTGCTGGCGGTGCGCGCCTTCCGGGACGTGAATGAGGAAAGCACGGCGACGATACAAGCGCTGAGCGGACTGCCTCTGAGTGCCCGGCCGGATCTTTGGGAGCCCTATGCGCAGGCCCAGCAGCGCGTGCTGGCGGTCGCCAAACCCCTGAGCGCGCTGCGCCAGCGTTTCCCAGGCAAGACGGCGGAAATCGACGCCGCCGTCGCCGCCAGCGGCCGCCGCGCCGACCAGCTGATGTACCTGCCCATGGTCGCGCGTCAGTCTTTCTGGACCGTGCTGGTGGATGCCGAGAGCGCAGCGGTGTGCGGCTACCTGCCACTGGATTCGTTTTGAGCTTCTGGTCCCGCCTCGTCTGCTGGCGCCGCCTGAGTGCGCGGCTGCTGGTTCTGTTCCTCGCCTTGCTGCAATGCGGGTTGCCGGTTGGCGCGCAGTCCACCTTGCCGACATTGGGCGACGGCGGTGAAATGAGCGCCAGCAGCGAGCGGCGTCTGGGGGACCGTATTGCGCGCGAGCTGTATCGCAGCCCGGAATACCTGGACGATGCCGTCCTGGGCGAGTACGTGGAGCAGGTCTGGCGCAAGCTGCTGGAGGCGGCGCGCCGCCGGGGCGAGTTGCCGCAGGAACTGGACGAGCGTTTCGCCTGGGAGCTACTGCTGATCCGCGACCGCAGCGTGAACGCCTTTGCCCTGCCCGGCGGCTACATGGGCGTCCACCTGGGCCTGATCGCGGCCGTGGCCAGCGAGGACGAGTTGGCCTCGGTGCTCGCGCACGAGACCAGCCACATCACCCAGCGCCACATTGCCCGCATGCTCGGTCGCCAGAGCAATCAGGCCCCCTGGCTGCTGGGTGCCATGATCCTGGGAGCGCTGGCGGCGTCCAGCAATCCCAGTGCGGCGGGCGCCATGATCGTCGGCGGCCAGGCGGCCGCCGTGCAGGGCCAGTTGAACTTCTCGCGCGACATGGAGCGCGAAGCGGATCGGGTGGGCTATGGCGTGATGACGCAGGCTGGCTTCAATCCACGGGGTTTCGTCAGCATGTTCGAGAAGCTGCAGCAGGCCAACCGTTTCAACGACACCGGCTCCTTTCCCTACTTGCGCAGCCACCCGCTGACGACCGAACGTATCGCCGACATGCAGGCGCGCCAGCAGCTGCTCGCGCCTGGCCCGGCGGAGTCCTTGACGATGTCACACGCCATGCTGGCGGCGCGGGCGCGTGTGCTGGCCAATCCGGAGGTTGACAGTCTGCGCGCGGCGATCGCCCAGGCCGACGGCGCCAATTTCGATCAGATGAGTCCCGCACAACAGGCCGGCGCGCTGTACGGAGCGGTCATGGGCGCCCTGGGCCTGCGCGAGTTCGGGCAGGCCCAGGGCTGGCTCGATCGCTTGGGCGCGCTGGTGCGCAATGACACGCACGCCCTGTACGAGCAGCGGTTGCTGGCCATAGAGCACGCCCTGGCCGCAGACGAGCGACCGCGGGCGCAGCAATTGCTGGCCGCCGCCGCGGCCATGCCGCAAGCGCAGCAGTCACGCCCCCTGCTGTTCCTGCGCGCCCGTGCCTGGACGCAAGGCAAGCGGGCCCGCGAGGCGGCGGAGCAATTGCAGGTCTGGCTGGCTGCCCGGCCGCACGACGCGCAAGCCTGGCAACTGCTGTCGGCGGCCTATGCGGCGCAAGGCCAGACGTTGCGCGCCATACGTGCGGAGGCCGAGGTCCAGGCGGCGCGGCTGGATTACGCCGCTGCGCAGGACCGCCTGCGCGCCGCCCAGGAACTCGCACGGCAGGGCCAGGCCACCGACCACATCGAGGCCTCGATCATCGATACCCGCAGCCGCGAGATCGAATCACTGCTGCGGGAACAGGCGCTCGAGCGCTGAGTCGATCACCAGGCTGAACATCGAATACAGCAGCGAGCCCAGCAGGGCGGCAGCAAAGTCACGCACCTGAAAACCATCGAGCAGCCTGGCTGCAGCCCAGAACAGCAGGGCGTTGATGATGAAGAGGAACAGGCCCATGGTCAGCACCGTGACCGGCAGCGTGAGCAGGATCAGCAGGGGGCGCAGGAAGATGTTGAACAGCCCGATGACCAGGGCCGCCACCATGGCGGCCGCAAAGCCCTGCAACTCGACGCCGCTGTAGAGCTGCGCCACCAGCAGCAGGGCGGCGGCGCTCAGCAACCATTTCGTCAGGAGTTTCATGGCGGGCAAGCATAGCACCCGCCATGAAGCATCGCGGGGGCCTACTCGCTGGCCAGTACCAGGAAGGCGCCCATGCCGGCCACCGCGCCCGGCACAGCCCAGCGGGCGTCCTGGGCGGCCGGTTGGCCCGCGGTCACCGGCGCCAGGTCCTGACCGAACTTCGGCCGGCGTGCGTCCAGCACGCGCGCCGCGCCGTGTGTCTCGATCAGGCTGCGGGTCATCTCGACCAGGGGGCTGTGGGCGATCACCCGGCTGACGCGATCACCCGCCTGGCTGCTGAGGCCGGGCGTGAGCTGCCTGAACAGCCGGTCGGCCCACTTGCTGCGCCAGTTCTGACGGGCCGCATGGTTGACCCACTTGCTGATATGGCGGGTCATGCGCGGCGGGCAGGCGACCAGGATCCAGTGGGTCGGTGCGCTGGCCGGGTTGCTGCCCATGGGCCTGAGCTGATGCAGCGCGTACTCCGCGTCGTCCACATACACAATGATGTTGTCCATGATCTGCTCCTTGGTGGTTGAGGGACGGGTGAAAAAACGAGCGGGTTTGCCTCAGGCGGCCTGGCCCGAGCGGTGGTCCTGCGCGGCCTGGCGGTGTGAGTTCCACCAGCCGGCGGCCAGCACGCCCACGATGGCGATGGCGTAGGTGGCCCAGCGCACGGCAGTATGGGGATCGAAGATCGCGTCGAGCAGCGGTTCGTTGACGACCATCTTGGCGGCGGTGAAGGCCAGCACCGCGGCACCGAGCTTGATGATGACGGGGAAGCGCTGCACGAGTTTCAGCACCACCGAGCTGCCGAACACGACGATGGGCACGCTGATGAGCAGGCCCAGTACGACCAGGTCAAAGGAGCCGTGGGCCGCGCCGGCCACGCCCAGCACGTTGTCCACGCCCATCAGGGCATCGGCAACGATGATGGTCTTCATGGCACCCCAGAAGGTGCTGGCGACCGGGCCGTGGCTGCCCTCATCCTCCTGGTCGGCCAGCAGCTTGTAGGCAATCCAGACCAGGCCCAGGCCGCCGACGAGCATGAGGCCGGGGATCTTGAGCAGCCAGACCACGCCGACCGTCATCAGCGAGCGCACGACGATGGCGCCCACCGTGCCCCAGACGATGGCCTTCCTCTGCAGATGCCGGGGCAGATTGCGCGCGGCCAGTGCGATGACGATGGCGTTGTCGCCGGCGAGCACGAGGTCGATGAGGATGATGGCGAGCAAGGCCGACCACCAGGCGGTGGAAAGAAACTCCATGACAAGACTCCGATTGTTTCGATCAACAACCCGGGTCAGGCAACGTCAACGGAGCTTTGTGGCCGAGCGGAGGCCCAATGCGCTTCGACGAAACCTGAACCAGGCTCCAATCGAAGGTCTTGCTCGGCATGGTGTCATGCAGAATGTGCCCAGCAAGCCGGAAGTCATGCTTCGTAATGACGACTTGCTGATATCCGCCGCAGCGATGGCCGTTTTGGCCACCTCCCTGTGCCGCGACAAATGGGAGCTACTCCCCTTCGTGGGACGCATTGAAGCACGGAAAGGAACAACCCCGCAAGAGGTGAGGGTTTCACCTCGCGCCGGCCCTGGCCGCACCTCGGCCGGGGGAGGCGCTATCATCCGGCTCCCCTTGAAAAACACCATGGCAGGCATTCACATCACCGACATCGAGGCGGCCATCAACTACTGGCGCGAACGCGAACCCTCGCCCGATGGCATCACGCTGGCCAAGCCGCTGCGCGCGCTGGCCGAAGTCTACGCCTTGATGGTCTACTTCAGGGAACAGGAAGCGGACGAAGCCAGCATGCCCGGGGCGGCGCTGGATGCCTGGCTGGCCTGGTACGCCACCACGCCGGATACGCCCTGTATCGCCATCTGTTCCACCAGCCAGGGAGACCCGGAGTGCAAGGGCTGCGGGCGGACCTTCGACGAGGTGCAGCTCTGGACGGAAATGACCCCGGCACAGAAGCGACAAACCTGGCGCCGCATCGTCCTCCACGGCGAGGCCTGGCGTTTCAACCGTTACTCCGAGCGTGCGGTCGACGTTGCGGCCATAGAGGGCGCCGCCTGAGCGACCATCTTCAGCGGTTGCCGGCACTTGCTGACTGGGACGAGGAACGCGTCACTTCGGACCGGTGCGCGGGTTCGTTTACAAATCACGCATGGCGAACCTGACACCCCTAGGTCCGACGGCTCGGCCCACCGTGCATGGACAGGTAACGAGGAGGCCGGGCGAGGCGCATCGCCTAGTCTTGTAACATAGGACATATCCTTTTAGGCCGCCGCGCGACTAATGTTAAGTAGGTTAGGTACCAGAAACGCTTCAGCGATGGGCGCAGGGCTCGCCGCCATCGGCGCGGAATTCGTTGGCACCCTTACGGTCCGGGTTCTTTTCGGATGGCGGTCGCCGGAAGTCTGACACTGATGCTGGAAGCAATACGACAGGTCCTGAACCGGCGGCTGGAAGCGCTTCTGGGCAAGCTCTCCCAGCCCGCCCATGTTCCACCCCAGAAGACCGATATCGACGCGTTGCGCATGCGGGGCAACGAATTCATCGCCACGGGAGACATGGTTCAGGCGGAAGGGTGGTTTCGCAAAGCCCTTGAGGTGGGGCCGGATGACATGCACTCGCTGGTGTGTCTGGGCTACGTGCTGAAGGAGCAGGAACGGCTTGCGGAGGCGAGGGTGGCTTTGAGAAAGGCGATCAACGCATCGCATGCAGATTCGGACGTGCATGAAACGTACTACCTGCTCGGCCAGATCAGCGAACAGCAGGGCGATCTCGACGACGCCGTGAGGCAATACACCGCGGCCCTTCAGTTGCGCCCGGAGTTTAGCCGGGCGTGCAAGGACCTGTGTCGGATATACCAGCAGCGGGGGAATAGCGGCGCCGTTCGCGAGACGCTGGAGAAGTGCGTACAGCGATGCCCCGACAACGTTGATTACAGGTTGTGGCTGACGGATGTCTGTGTCAGCGAGATTGACTACAAGAGTGTGGTCGAACACCAACAAGCCGCGATTCGCCTCGGCGCAACGACCACGCGCAGTTATCTGACGCTGGGTTCGGCACTTTGCCGCATCGGCGAAGTTGAGGAAGGTATGCAGGCGTTTGCGCTTGCCGAAGCAAAGGATCCGCAACAGGCCTTCATCGCGCAGTACGAGATCGGTTACTACTATCTCACCGCGGGCGATCTTGAACGCGGCCTGTCGCACATGGAGCGGTGCATCGAACTGGAGCCGGCCTTTGTGCAGCCACATTCGTCCGTCATCATGACGCTCAGCTATGCGCGCCCGCGAGCGACGGGTGACTACCAGCGAGCAGCCCTGCGTTACGCGGAGGCGGTTCGGCGCGCGGCAGGACAGTTGTCGCCGACAGAACCTGAGGATGCCGTCAACGCGGCTGCGAACAATGTTCTGCGAATCGGGTTCGTGTCCGCCGATTTGCACAAGCATCCCGTGGCATTCTTTCTCCTCGATGTGCTCCGGCATTTCGAGCGGCAGGATGTCCGGCTGGTCGCGTACTGCAACAACCCCGTCAGCGACGAGGTGACCGAATCCTTGAAGGGGCAATTTGACGAGTGGTACCCGATACGCAACTTGAGCGATGCCGACGCGGCCGCGCTCATACGCTCACACAAGATCGACGTACTTGTGGACCTCGCTGGCCACACGGGTGAGACCCGCCTGGCGATTTTCGCTCGGCGCCCGGCGCCGACGCAAGTGACGTGGCTGGGCTACTGGGCCAGCACGGGCTTGTCCGAGATCGACTACATCCTGGCGGATCGTTTCAGCGTTCCGGATGATTCCACGGAGTGGTTCGCCGAGAAGATCTATCGCTTGCCTCACACACGTTTGTGCATGGCTATTCCGCAGCCGTCGAGACCGATTCCCGTCACGCCGCCGCCGTGTATACAGAACGGTCACGTGGTGTTCGGCGCCTTTCAACAGGTTTCCAAGATCACGCCCGCCGTGCTGGCAGTCTGGGCAAAGGTATTGGACGCAGTGCCCGGCTCTCATCTGAGGCTGCAGACCAAGTCCCTGGGCAAGGCCGCCATCCGGGAGAAGTTGAGCGAGGACATGCGCCAGGCAGGCATCGACCTGGCGCGCGTCCAGTTGCTGGGCGAGGTTTCACTGGAATCCTATTTGGAGGCGCATGGAGAGGTCGATATCCTCCTCGACACGTTTCCCTACCCAGGCGGTACCACCACTTCATTTGCGCTGTGGATGGGTGTACCGACCATCACCATGGCGCGCGACACGATGATCTCACGGCAGGGTGCCGCCATGCTCCAATCTGTCGGGCTTGCAGATTGGGTCGCCCTGGACGAAGCCGACTACATCGAGATCGCAAAGAAGAAAAGCCGTGACACAGCCGGCTTGGCGGCGTTGCGGATGAAGTTAAGGGCAACCGCCGAAGCTTCGCCTTTGTTCGATGCCAAGCTGTTCGCCCGGGATCTTGAGTCGGCGTTTTTCAGCATCAGCGGCAAGGCGCGTGTCTGATTTGACGCCAGTGACTCGGCGCCCATCGATGCCACCTCATCTTCAGCATCGAAATGGTCCCAATGACTGCCGGGGTCACGCACATCCGTTCGATGGCGGCAGGCGCGCTAGGCTGCGGTTTGTGGTCGCGCGAAGCGTCAGGCTTGGGCGACCACCGCCAAAGAGGTTTGCTAGTCAGGATACGATGTTAAATCAGAGCGAACCCGCTCAAGCACGCCATCCCAATCGAAGGGGGATTCCTGTCGGTACAGTCGGACAGAGGGGTACCAGGGACTGTCGTCTCGATCTAACAGCCAACGCCAATCAGGACGGAACGGCAACAATATCCAGGTTGGCTGACCCAATGCGCCACTCAAGTGCGCGACACTCGTGTCAACGCTGACAACTACATCCATCAGTCCACATAAGGATGCAGTGTCCGTAAAGTCCTCCAGCTCGTCGCCAAAGTGCCGTATCCACGCATTCGCTTCGAGGGTCGCCTGATCCAGCGCGCTGACTTCCTTCTGCAAACTGAAATATTCGCAATGGCGTGGTAGGTAGGAAAGGAGTTGTGCGAGCGCGATGCTGCGCTTATGGTCGTTCGCATTCTCCTTGTTGCCGCTCCATACGATACCAACACGTGTCTTGGCTCTACTTCCTAATCTCTCTGCCCATTTGGCGGCTTTCCTATCCACATACCGCAGATAGTTTCGGCCACCAGGTATGGTGGTGAGGTTTGTCTTGAATGCCAATGGCAAGCTAAGCACGGGGCAGTGATAGTCAAAAGCCGGCAATGGCGCTCCCCTTTCGACCAGCGTCTTCACGCCTTCAAGGTCTTGCAGAAGACCCATAAGCGGCTTGGGCGCTTCAAAAATGACCTCGGCGCCCAGCTCTGCCACCAGCTGAGCATAGCGGCAGAATTGAATCGTGTCGCCCAAACCCTGCTCGCTGTGCAGCAGTATGGTCTTGCCCTGAATTGATTCGATACCCAGCCACAACGGCCGTGAGAAATCACGCTTGGGTACCTTCACTGCGGTCGGATCCCAGCGCCACTCGTACAGTGAGCTGTCCGTCGTTTTTCGTCTTCCAGGGGTCGATGGTTAACATCGAATCTGGAAGGACGAGAAGTGAAGAAGATACCGAAGCAAGAGTACACGGCCGAGTTCAAGGAACAGGCCGTCAAGCA
>JAJZUZ010000049.1 GCA_021845965.1 Pseudomonadota bacterium
AGCCGGCGCGTGTGCGTGTCATCGACGCCCCGGATGTGGAGGGCGAGCTGGCGTTGAAAGCCGGCTGGCCTTCGATGTTCCGCGGCTACCTGAACAACGAGGCGCGCTACCGCAAGTGCTTTGCCGGCCCGAACCGTGAGCTGTACCTCACCGGCGACCTGGCACGGCGCGACGCCGACGGCTACTACTGGTTCGTCGGCCGCGCCGACGACGTCATCAAGTCGGCCGGCCACCTGATCGGCCCCTTCGAAGTCGAGAGTGCGCTGATGGAGCATCCGGCCGTGGCCGAGGCCGGTGTGATCGGCAAGCCCGACCCGGTGGTGGGCGAGGTGGTGAAGGCCTTTGTCTCGCTGAAGGACGGCTACACCGCAGGGGAAGAGCTGCGCCTGGACATCCTGGGCCACGCCCGCAAGCGCCTGGGCGCCGCGGTGGCGCCCAAGGAAATTGCCTTCCTGCCCACGCTGCCGCGCACGCGCAGCGGCAAGATCATGCGCCGCCTGCTCAAGGCACGCGAACTCGGACTGCCGGAGGGCGACACCTCCACGCTGGAGGGCGGGGCATGACCATCAACTACCCGTCGGTGCCGGCCCCGCCCAATGGGCCCGTGCCCTGGGCGCGCGAAGAGGCGCACGCCGTGCTGCACGACCTGCTGCGCATCCGCCGCATGGAGGAGCGCTGCGCCCAGCTGTATGGCGAGCAGAAGATCCGCGGCTTCCTGCACCTGTACATCGGCGAGGAGGCGGTGGCCGCCGGTGCCCTGCGCGCGCTGCGGCCGGAGGACAACGTGGTGGCAGCCTACCGCGAGCACGGCCATGCGCTGCTGCGCGGCCTGCCCATGCAAAGCATCATGGCCGAGATGTATGGCAAGCAGGAGGGCTGTTCGCGCGGGCATGGCGGCTCCATGCACCTGTTCGACGCGGCACGGCGCTTCTACGGCGGCAACGCCATTGTCGGCGGCGGCCTGCCGCTGGCCGTGGGGCTGGCGCTGGCGGACCGGATGAAGAAACGCCCGGCCATCACGGCCTGCTTCTTCGGCGAGGGTGCCATGGCCGAGGGGGTGTTCCACGAAGCCATGAACCTGGCCGCGCTGTGGCAGCTGCCGGTGCTGTTCCTGTGCGAGAACAACCTCTATGCCATGGGGACGGCGCTGGCGCGCTCGGAGGCGCAGACCGACCTGTGCGCCAAGGCCGCCTGTTATGGCGTGCCGGCGCTCACCGTCGACGGCATGGACGTGGTGGCGGTGCATGCGGCCGTGCAGGCGGCGGCCGACCAGGTGCGCCAGCGCGGCGGCCCCAGGTTCCTGGAGCTGCGCACCTACCGCTTCCGCGCCCACTCGATGTTCGACCCCGAGCTCTACCGCGACAAGGCCGAGGTCGAGGCCTGGAAGACGCGCGGCCCGATCCACACCTACACCGCGCGCCTGAAAGACCAGGGCCTGCTGACCGAGGCCGAGTTCCAGGCGCTGGACGCGCGCGCCCAGGCCGAGGTCGAGCTGGCCGTGGCCTATGCCGAGGCGGGGCACTGGGAACCGGTGGCCGACCTGCTGCGCGACGTGACCACCCCGCCGGGGGCCGACGCATGAGCCGGCGCATCAGCTACCGCGAAGCCGTGCGCGAGGCGCTGCGCGAAGCGCTGCAGCGCGACGAGCGTGTCTTCCTGATGGGCGAGGACGTGGGCCACTACGGCGGCACCTACGCCGTGTCCAAGGGCCTGCTCGACGAGTTCGGCAGCGAGCGCGTGCGCGACACGCCGCTGTCCGAGCTCGGCTTCACCGCTGCCGGCGTCGGCGCCGCGCTGGGCGGCCTGCGCCCCATCGTCGAGGTCATGACGGTCAACTTCAGCCTGCTGGCCATGGACCCCATCGTCAATACCGCGGCCATGCTGCGCCACATGTCGGGCGGGCAGTTCTCGGTGCCGCTGGTGATCCGCATGGCCACGGGCGCCGGGCGCCAGGTGGCGGCGCAGCACTCCAACAGCTTCGAGGGCTGGTATGCCCATGTGCCCGGGCTCCGGGTGCTGGCGCCGGCCACCATCGAGGACGCGCGCGGCATGCTGGCGCCCGCGCTGGCCGACCCCGACCCGGTGCTGATCTTCGAGCATGCCGCGCTCTACAACAGCGAAGGCGAGCTGCCCGACGGTGTGCCGCCGGTGGTGGACATCCACAGCGCGAAGGTGCGGCGTGAGGGCAAGGACGTGAGCCTCATCACGCACGGCGGCTCGCTGCACAAGACGCTGGCGGCGGCCGAGGAGCTGGCGGCGCTGGGCGTCTCGGCCGAGGTGGTGGACCTGCGCGTGCTGCGTCCGCTGGACGAGGCCACCCTCATGGCCTCGGTGCGCAAGTGCCGCCGCGCCGTGGTGATCGACGAGGCCTGGCGCTCCGGCAGCCTGGCGGCCGAGGTGATGGCGCGCATCATGGAGCAGGCCTTCTACGAGCTGGACGCGCCGCTGGCACGCGTGTGCAGCGAGGAGGTGCCGATTCCCTATCCGCGCCACCTGGAGGAGGCGGCGCTGCCGCAGGCCGGAAAGATCGTGGCCGCCGTGCGGTCCATGCTGGGGAAGTGAGCGGAGGGTCGCACATGATCGAATTCAAGCTGCCCTCGCTGGGCGCCGACATGGACCAGGGCAAGCTGCTGGAGTGGAAGATCAAGCCCGGTGACGCCGTGCAGCGCGGCCAGGTGGTGGCGGTGGTCGACACCTCCAAGGCCGCAGTCGACGTGGAGATCTGGCAGGACGGCGTGGTGCAGGAGCTGCGCGTGCAGCCGGGCGAGACCGTGCCCGTGGGGACGGTGCTGGCCACGCTGCTCGGCGCCGGCGAGCGGGTTGCGGCGGTGTCCGCGGAACCGGCACCGGCCGTCGCGGCTGTTCCCGTGACGGGGACGGCGCCTGCGGTACTGACGCGTCCGCCCGTCTCACCGTCCGCGCGCAAGCGCGCGCAGGAACTGGGGGTCGACGTCGGCACGCTGCACGGCACGGGTGCGCAGGGTGCGGTGACGCTGGCGGATGTGGAAGCGGCGGCGGCCTCGGGCGTCGCAGCGGACACGCCGGCGCAGCGCCAACAGGCCATGCGCCGCGCCATTGCTGCCGCCATGAGCCGCTCCAAGCGCGAGATCCCGCATTACTACCTGAGCGAGAGCATCCCCATGGCGCGGGCGCTGGCCTGGCTCCAGCAGCGCAACGCCGAACTGCCCATCACCGAGCGCATCCTGCCGGCGGTGCTGCAGCTGAAGGCCGTGGCGTTGGCGATCAAGCGCGTGCCGCAGCTCAATGGCTTCTATCGTCAGGAGCAGTTCGAGGCTTCCGCGGCGGTGCACACCGGTGTGGCCATCGCCCTGCGCGGCGGCGGCCTGGTGGCGCCGGCGCTGCATGACGTGCAGGCCAAGCCGCTGGCCACGCTGATGCGCGAGCTGGCCGATCTGGTGCAGCGCGCGCGCGCCGGCTCGCTGCGCAGCTCCGAGATGAGCGACCCCACCATCACCGTCACCAACCTCGGCGACCAGGGCGTGGAAGCAGTTTTCGGCGTGATCTACCCGCCGCAGGTGGCGCTGGTGGGCCTGGGCACGATCGCGCCGCGGCCCTGGGTGGTGGACGGCGCGCTGCAGGCCGTGCCGCTGCTCACGGCCTCGCTGGCGGCCGACCACCGCGTGACGGACGGCCACCAGGGCGCGCTGTTCCTGGCCGAATTGCGCGCGCTGCTGCAGACACCGGAGAAACTGGAGAGCCCATGAGTGCGGACCGCGAACAACTCAAGACTACCGCGCTGCAGGTGCTGCGCGGCATCGCGCCCGAGGTCGAGCCGGGCGGCATCGAACCCGCCACGCCGCTGCGTTACCAGGTGGACCTGGACTCCATGGACTGGCTCAATTTCCTGATTGGCCTGCACCAGCGCCTGGGCGTGAACATTCCCGAGTCGGACTACGCGCAGCTGGTCACGCTGGACAACGTGCTCGACTATCTGCAGGCGCGCCTGCCCGCCTGAACGGCCGCGGCGCGACGAATAGACGCGCGCTCAGGTGTGGCTTTTCCTCCGCCACCGCCGGGTGGCCGGGCGCGGCTGGCAGAATCGATTGATCCCCCTGTCGGCGGCCGGCTTGCCGCCGGCGCCTCGGCCCCGCCATGGAACACAACGTCTCCCTGATCAGCACGCTGGCCGCCGGCTTTGGCCTGGCCCTGGTATTCGGCTTCGTCGCTGAACGGCTGCGCCTGCCGGCGCTGGTGGGTTATCTGGTGGCCGGCGTCGTGATCGGGCCGGCCACGCCCGGCTTCGTGGCCGACGTGACGATTGCCGCGCAGTTGTCGGAGATCGGCGTCATGCTGCTCATGTTCGGCGTCGGCCTGCACTTCTCGCTCGACGACCTGCTGTCGGTCAAGCGCATCGCCATCCCGGGCGCGGTGGTGCAGATGGGCGTGGCCACGGTGATGGGGCTGGGGCTGGCCAGCTGGTGGGGCTGGAGCTTTGGCGCCGCACTGATCTTCGGCTTGTCGCTGTCGTGCGCCAGCACGGTCGTGCTGCTCAAGGCGCTGGAAGCGCGCGGCGTGCTGGAGTCCATGAACGGCCGCATTGCCATCGGCTGGCTGGTGATGGAAGACCTGGCCACCGTGCTGCTGCTGGTGCTGATGCCGCCGCTGGCCGGCGTGCTCGGCGGCCAGGGCACCGTGGCGGCCGGAGGTTCGCTGTGGTCCGCGCTGGGCCAGACGCTGCTGCAGGTGTCCGGTTTCATCGCGCTCATGCTTTTTGTCGGCCGGCGCCTGCTGCCCTGGCTGATCTGGCAGGTGTCGCGCACCGGTTCGCGCGAACTGTTCACGCTGTCGGTGGTGGCCTCGGCGGTCAGCATTGCCTTCGGCGCGGCGGCGCTGTTCGGCGTGTCGTTCGCACTGGGCGCCTTCTTCGCCGGCATGGTGATGCGCGAATCCGAATTCAGCCATCGCGCCGCGGCTGAATCGCTGCCCTTGCGCGACGCCTTTGCCGTGCTCTTTTTCGTCGGCGTGGGCATGCTGTTCGACCCGGCCATCCTGGTCCAGAAGCCCCTGCACGTGCTGGGCGTCGTGGCCATCATCATCATCGGCAAGTCGCTGGCGGCCCTGGCGCTGGTGATCGCCTTCCGTTACCCGCTCAACACCGCGCTGCTGGTGGCGGCCAGCCTGGCCCAGATCGGCGAGTTCTCCTTCATCCTCGCCGGCCTCGGCCGTTCGCTGGGCCTGTTGCCGGCCGAGGGGCAGAGCATGATCCTGGCGGCGGCGCTGATCTCCATCGCCCTCAATCCGCTGCTGTTCGGCGCCGTGGCGCCGCTGCGCGGCTGGCTGCTGCGGCGCATGCCGCTGGCACGGCGCTTCGAGCAGCGGGACGATCCCTATGCCGAGCTGCCGGTGAGCACCGAGCGCAAATACCTTTCGGGCCAGGTGGTGCTGGTGGGTTACGGCCGGGTGGGTCAGCGCATTGCCGAGACCCTGCGCGCACGCCACATCCCCTATGTGGTGGCCGACCAGAACCGGGAGCGGGTGGAGGACCTGCGCCGCGCCGGCGTGCCGGCTGTCTCGGGTGACGCCGCCGAACCAGCGGTGCTGATCCAGGCGCATGTGGCCGACGCGGCCATGCTGGTGGTGGCCACGCCCGACGCGGTGCAGGTGCGCAAGATGGCCGAGACCGCGCGCGCGCTCAACCCCGACATCGAGATCGTGCTGCGCACCAGCAATGAGGACGAGTTCCGCCTGTTGAGCCAGGAGGGCATCGGCACCGTCTTCTGCAGCGAGGACGAGCTGGCGCGCGGCATGCTGCAGCATGTGGTGCAGCGTTTCGAGCCGGCCACGCCGCCGAATATGCCCTGAGGGCGGCGGTTACGATGGCGGCCTTGTCCTTGCCGCTGCGCGGCGGGTGCACCGCGTGAACCATCCCGTTTTTTCTGCCCTGATCCCGGTCGTGCTGCTGACGGCGCTGGGCTACGCCGCCGGTCGCCTGCGCTGGATCCGCGCCGAGGCGGGCAAGGACCTGTCCAACCTCGTGTTCCTGGTGCTGACGCCGGCGCTGATGTTCCGCACCATGAGCAAGGTCCATGTACAGCAGCTGGACTTCCGGCCGCTGGCGGCCTACTTCGCCGCCGTGCTCCTGCTGTTTGCACTCATGCTGCTGTGGCAGGGCTTGAGCAAGCGCGGCGCCGTGCTGGCGCTGGCCGCCAGCTTCAGCAACACGGTGATGATCGGCATTGCGCTGGTCGGCCTGGCCTACGGCGAGGCGGGGCTGGTGGTGCTGCTGACGCTGGTTTCGCTGCACGCGCTGGTGCTGCTCACCGCCGGCACCGTGGTGCTGGAGCTGGCGGTGGCGCGGGAGGCCGCCCGCGCGCAGCCACGCGCCATGTGGCGCACGGTGCTGGGCGCGGTGCGCAACAGCGTCATCCACCCCGTGCCCCTGCCCATCCTGGCCGGCCTGCTGTTTGCGCAGACGGGCTGGGCGCTGCCGGAGGTGGTGGACCGTCCGCTGCAATGGCTGGGCCAGGCTTTCGGGCCGCTGGCGCTGCTGCTGGTGGGGGTGACGCTGGCCGGCACGGCTGTGGGGCCGCACCTGCGCGGCGCGCTGGGTATCACCGCGGCCAAGAACCTGCTGATGCCGGCCCTGGTGGCGCTGCTGGGCTGGCTGCTGGGGCTGGGCGGCCTGCCGCTGGTGGTGATGGTGGTGACGGCCGCGCTGCCGATCGGCGCCAATGTGTTCCTGTTTTCCCAGCGCTACGCGGTGGCGGAAGACCTGGTGACGGCCTGCGTCATTGTCTCCAACGTCGCAGCGCTGTTGACGCTGCCCCTGGTGATGTATCTGGCCGGTCTGCGTTGATGGCGCAGAACTTGTGAAGAAATCGTATCGGGCGTCGTCGTCGATCTGTGGCGAGGTACTCAGGGCGCCAGGCGCACGCGGTCCCAGCCACCCTGGTCGTCGGGCCGGTAGCACAGGCGATCGTGCAGGCGGCTGGGCCGGCCCTGCCAGAATTCCCAGCGGTCGGGCACCAGGCGGTAGCCGCCCCAATGCGGCGGACGTGGCGGCTTGAGCAGAAACTGCGCGGCGTATTTCGCCGCATTGGCCACCAGCACGCTGCGGCCGCTGATGACCTGGCTTTGCGGGCTGGCCCAGGCGCCGATGCGCGAATCGAGCGGGCGGCTGTGGAAGTATTCGTCGCTCTCCTCGGCGCTGACCGGTTCCACCCGGCCTTCGATGCGTACCACCCGCTCCAGCTCGACCCAGTGGAACTGCAGCGCGGCAAACGGGTTGCCCGCCAGTTCACGTCCCTTGCGGCTGTCGTAGTTGCTGTACCAGACGATGCCGCGCGCGTCGTAGCCCTTGATCAGCACCACGCGGGTGGAGGGGCGCAGATTGCTGCCGACGGTGGCGACCGTCATGGCATTGGGCTCGGGGATCTCGGAGCGGATGGCTTCCTGCAGCCACTGGTCGAACTGCTGCAACGGGTCGCTGTGCGAGGCATCCTCGCTCAGTTCATGGCGTTCGTAGCTCTTGCGCAGGTCGGCGATGGAGGAGGGCATGCCGCAAGTGTAAAGCCCTCGTCCAAGCGGGCGCGGGTTGTCTCAATCTGCGAAAACACCCGACTCCCCTAGGGCATACCCCTATGACTTGGGGCTAGGCTTCCCCTACGCTGGCGCGGTCTCAACAACAGAGCGGGCTACATCATGCTCCGCTTATATAGAGAGGACCCAAGCCCATGAGCACCAAGCTGAATATCAACGGCAAGGCGGTTGCCGCCAAGGCCGAACCCGACACGCCCCTGCTGTGGGTGATCCGCGATGAACTGGGCCTGACCGGCACCAAGTTCGGCTGCGGCGCCTCGCATTGCGGCGCCTGTACCGTGCACCTCAATGGCGAGGCCGTGCGTTCCTGCCAGACGCCGCTGGCCAGCGCCGCCGGCAAGAAGGTGGCCACCATCGAGAGCCTGTCGCGCGACAACAGCCATCCGCTGCAGCAGGCCTGGATCAAGCACGATGTGCCGCAGTGTGGCTACTGCCAGTCCGGCCAGCTCATGAGCGCCGCAGCGCTGCTGGCCAAGAACAAGAATCCGAGCGATGCCGAGATCGACATGGCCATGAGCGGCAACCTGTGCCGCTGCGGCACCTACGGTCGCATCAAGGCTGCCATCAAGGATGCAGCGGCCGCCATGCGCATGGCCGCCTGAGGAGGAGACTGAAAATGACTATCACCATTGAAACTTCCCGTCGCGACTTCCTCAAGACGAGCTCGCTGGTCACCGGCGGCCTGCTCATGGGCGTGGCCCTGCCCGGCAGCAAGATCGAAGCCATGGCTGCCGGCACGGTGCACACGCCGAACGCCTGGGTGCACATCGCCGACGACAACACCATCACGCTGATCTCGGCCCGTTCCGAGATGGGCCAGGGGGTCTATACCTCCATGCCGATGCTGATCGCCGAGGAGCTCAACGTCGACATCCGCAAGATCAAGGTCAGCATCGCGCCGCCCAATGCCAAGCTCTATGGCAACCCCTTGCTGGGCGGCCCGCAGCTCACCGGCGGCTCCACCTCGGTGCGCGACGGCTGGGAGAAGCTGCGCGTGGCCGGCGCCCAGGTGCGCGAGATGCTGATCAGCGCTGCCGCCACCCGCTGGAACGTGGACCGCAGCGAGCTCAAGGCCGAAAATGGCATGGTGCTCGGCCCCAAGGGCAAGAAGGCCACCTATGGCCAGCTCGCCGCGGCTGCTTCCAAGCTGCCGGTGCCGGAGAAGGTGGCCATCAAGGACCCGGACAACTTCCGCATCGTCGGCAAGGCGACCAAGCGCCTGGACACCCCGGCCAAGGTCAACGGCACGGCGCGCTTCGGCATCGACGTCAAGCTGCCGGGCATGGTCTACGCGGCGCTGGAGCAGTGCCCGGTGATCGGCGGCAGCGTCAAGTCCTATGACGCCAGCAAGGCCAAGTCCATGCCGGGCGTGATCGCCGTGGTCGAGATTCCCGACGGCGTGGCCGTGGTGGCCGACAGCTGGTGGCGCGCCAACAAGGCCCGCAAGACGCTGGAGATCCAGTGGAACGAAGGCGCGGGTGCCAGCATCACCGAGAAGACCATGCTGGAAGGCATCCGTGCCGCAGCCCGGAACGGCACGCCGCTGGAGCTCAAGAAGGTCGGCGATGCCGAAGGCGTGATCGCCGCCTCGCAGAACGTGGTGCGACGCGAGTACGTGAGCCAGCTGCTGTCGCACTCGCCGCTGGAGCCGATGAACTTCACCGCCCACTACAACAAGGGCAAGGTGCGCCTGATCGGCCCGACCCAGTGGCAGGATGCGGCGCAGAACAACATCGCCGCGGCCGTGGGCGTCAAGCCCGAGGACGTGACGCTGGAGACCACCTTCCTGGGGGGCGGTTTCGGCCGCCGCATCGACCAGGACTTCATCATCCAGGCGGCGCAGATCTCCAAGGCGGTGAACAAGCCGGTCAAGCTGGTGTGGTCGCGCGAGGACGACATGACGCACGACTTCTACCGTCCCATGGCCGTCAACACCCTGGCTGCGGCGCTGGGGCCGGATGGCAAGCCGACCGCCATGACCTTCCGCCTGACCTCGCAGTCCATCACGGGCCGGGTCTTCGGCCTGCCGCCGCAGGTGCAGGACCCGCTGATGATCGAGGCGGCCGTGGCCGGCTACGAGATCCCGGCCACGCACCACGACATCGTCAAGCACGACTCCGGCCTGCGCGTGGGCTACTGGCGTTCGGTGAGCCACGCGCTCAACGCCTTCGCCAACGAGAGCTTCATCGACGAGCTGGCCAAGGAGGCGGGCAAGGACCCCTACGAGTACCGCCTGTCGCTGCTGCAGAAGCAGCCGCGTTTTGCCAACGTGCTGCGCCTGGCCGCCGAGAAGGCCGGCTGGGGCAAGCCGCTGGAGGCCGGGCGTGCGCGCGGCATCGCGCTGATGGAGGGTTATGACACCTACATCGCGGAGGTGGCGGAGATCAGCCTGGAAGGCGGCGAGGTCAAGGTGCACCGCGTCAGCGTGGCCGCCGACCTGGGCCGCATGGTGAACCCCGACACCGTGCGCGCGCAGATCGAATCTGGCATCATCTTTGGCATGGGCGCCGCCATCAAGCAGGAGATCACGCTGGAGAACGGCCGTGTGCAGCAGAGCAACTTCGACAAGTTCCAGCTGCCGCGCATGCACGAGGCGCCGGTGATCGACATCGTGCTGGTCGACAGCAAGGAGAAGCCCGGCGGCATCGGCGAGCCCTCCACTTCGCTGATCGCGCCGGCCATTGCCAACGCGGTGGCGGCACTGACGGGCAAGCGCGTGCGCAAGCTGCCCATCACGGGCGCGGCCATCGCGCAGGCCTGAGCGCAGCTGGGGAGGACGAGTCATGGAAAGCCTGGATCTGCGGGTGCTGGCCGATGCGCTGGCCTGGAAGCGGGCCGGCCACGGCGTCTCGCTGGTCACGGTGGTGCAGACCTGGGGCAGCGCGCCGCGCCCCCCGGGCGCCCTGCTGGCCGTGCGCGATGACGGTGTGGTCAGTGGCTCGGTCTCGGGTGGCTGCGTCGAGGACGATCTGATCGCGCGCGCCAAGGCCGCGCTGGCCGAGGGCCGGCAAGACCCGGCGGCCGCGCGGCCCTCGCTCATCGTCTACGGCGTCAACCAGGAAGAGGCGGCGCGCTTTGGCCTGCCCTGCGGCGGCACCCTGCGCCTGGTGCAGGAGCCCTTGCTGGATGCGGGCTGGATCGAGCAGCTGCTGGCGCGCACCGCCGGGCACCGGCTGGTGTCGCGCACGCTGGATCTGGCCAGCGGCAGCGTGACGCTGGGCGACGCCATGCGTGGCCAGGGCATGGAATTTGACGGCCAGACCCTGACCACGGTCTTCGGTCCGCGCTGGCGCCTGCTGCTGATCGGCGCCGGCCAGCTCTCGCAGGCCGTGGCGCAGATGGCCGGCGTGCTGGACTTCGAGGTGCTGGTCTGCGATCCGCGCGAGGAGTACGCTGCCACGCTCGACCTGCCGGGGGTACAGCGCGTGGCGGGCATGCCCGACGACGTGGTGCGCGAGATGCTGCCCGACGCGCACACGGCCATCGTGGCGCTCACGCACGACCCCAAGCTGGATGACATGGCCCTGCTGGAGGCGCTCAAGTCGGCGGCCTTCTACGTCGGTGCGCTGGGTTCGAGGCGCAACCAGGAGGCGCGCAAGCGGCGCCTGGCCGAGCACTTCGACCTCAGCGCCGCGGAACTGGCCCGTCTGCATGGGCCCGTGGGGCTGGATATCGGCGCGCGCACGCCGGCCGAGATCGCGGTGTCCATCCTGGGCGAGATCGTGCAGGTGAAGAACGCCGCCAGCCGGCGCGTGGCCAACGCCGCGGGCTGCCTGACCACCTGAGGGCAGCGGCGGGGCCTGCGCTCAGCGCGCGTGGCGCAGCAGCTGTTCCAGCGCGCGGTCGTGGATGCCGTGTGCTCGCAGGCTGTCGTAGGTCAGGCGGGCGTAGTCGTGCGTGCTGCCGTAGCGTCCGTGTGCCTCGCGGAAGATCTGACGGTAACGCTCCGGCGGCAGTGTGCCGGTGTAGTTGGGGCTGCGGCGTGACAGCGTGAAGGCCAGGGCCGACACCGGCCCGTGCGTGGTGAGGCAACGCAGCCAGCGCGGGTCGTACACGCCGGTGGGCATTTCGCGTTCCCACAGGGTGGCCAGCACATCGGCCGCCTGCTGGCGCTGTACGCGAAACACCATGCCGTGGCAGCTGCCGCCCGAGAGCAGTGCAAACACCAGGCCCGGCGATTCCGGCGTGCCGCGGTTGACGCGGCTCCACATCTTGAGCGCGCGGTGCCAGCCCGGCACGTGCGCCGGCCGTCGTTCCTCGAAGTCGAAGTCCGGGCGCCAGATCAGCGAGGCATAGCCGAAGATCCACAGGTCCTCGTGTCCGCCCCACTGCGCCAGCGCGCGCGCCAGCATGGGGGCGGGGTCGCGCAGCACGGGCGCGCGTGACGGTGGGGTGTTCACAGGGTTGCGAAGATGCTGGTGGCCTTGTGGGGGGTGCGCAGCCAATCCTCCAGCGGCTGGGGCCGGGCGTAGAGGTAGCCCTGCATGGCATCGCAGCCGTTGGTGGCCAGGAACTCGGCTTGCGCGCGCGTCTCCACACCTTCGGCCACCACCTTCAGTCCGAGGTGGCGCGCCATGGAGAGGATCATCTGCACGATGGCCGTGTCCCCGGGGTCGGTCGGGGTGTCCTGGATGAAACTGCGGTCGATCTTGAGTTCGTGCAGGGGCAGGCGCTTGAGGTAGGAGAGGCTGGAGTAGCCGGTGCCGAAGTCGTCCACCGAGAAGTGGATGCCGCGCGCCGCCAGGGCATCCATGCGCGGGATGGTGCGCTCCAGGTTCTCCAGCAGCAGGCCTTCCGTGACCTCGAAGACGAGCAGGCCCGGGTCGGCCCCCGTGCGTTGCACGATGGCCAGCACGCGCTCGACAAAATCGCCCTGATGGAACTGGCGCGGGCTGACGTTGATGGACAGCGGAACCTCGATGCCGGCGGCCTGCAGGCGCTGCTGGGTGCGGCAGGCCTGCTCCAGCACCCAGTCGCCCAGGCGCAGGATGAGGCTGGTTTCCTCGGCGACGGGGATGAAGCGGGCCGGGGCCACCGGCCCCAGCACCGGATGCGTCCAGCGCAACAGCAGCTCCACCCCCACCACCGAGCCCTGGGCATTGACCTGCGACTGCAGGTACAGGGCCAGCTGGTTCTGCCGGATGGCCTGCGCCAGGTCGCTCTCCATGGCCAGGTGCTCCTCCACCTCGCGCTGCATGGCCGCTTCGAAGAAGGCAATGCGGTTGCGCCCGGCCGCCTTGGCGCGGTACATCGCCGTGTCGGCATCGCGCAGCAGCTCCTCGGCCGATGGCCCGGCGCGGTCCAGCACCACCACGCCGATGCTCGCGCTCACGTGGTAAGGCTGTCCCTCGATGATGAAGGCCTGCTCGAAGGCGTCGCGGATGCGGCCCGCCAGGGTCATGGCGGCGCGGGCCTCGCCGTCGTGCTCCTGCGCGGCTTGCGTACTGAGGATGGCAAATTCGTCGCCGCCCAGGCGCGCCACCGTATCCGGCTCGGCCACCAGCGTCTTCAGGCGCAGCGCCACGGCCGCGAGCAGGGCATCGCCCGCCGCATGGCCGCGGGCGTCGTTGATGTTCTTGAAGCGGTCCAGGTCCAGGTAGAGCAGGGCGCCACCCAGGGGGGCCTGGCGCGCCGCCGCCAGCGCATGCTCCAGCCGGTCCATCAGCATGCGCCGGTTGGGCAGGCCGGTCAGCTCGTCGAAATAGGCCATGCGGTTGAGAGCGGCGGCGGTGCGCTGCAGTTCCTCGTTCACCGTGCGCAGGCGGGCCTTGCCTTCCATCAGCGAGCCCGAGACGTCGAGCTGCT
>JAJZUZ010000050.1 GCA_021845965.1 Pseudomonadota bacterium
ACACGGTGATCACCAAGTCGGCCGGAATCGAGCGCGACATCGACCTGCTGGCCGAGGCGGCGGCAGCGCAGCGCGCCCACGCCGCGCTGAGCATCACCACGCTGGACCCGGCGCTGGCGCGCATCCTGGAGCCGCGCGCGGCCTCGCCGCAGCGCCGGCTGCAGGCGCTGCGCCGGCTCAGCGAAGCCGGGGTGCCGGTGGCGGTGGGAATCGCGCCGGTCATCCCCTTCATCAACGACGGGGACATCGAGGCCATCGTGCAGGCCGCCGCCGAGGCCGGCGCCTGCGCCGTCTTCCACATCGTGCTGCGCCTGCCGTGGGAGGTCGCGCCCTTGTTCCGCCACTGGCTGCAGACCCATTTTCCGCAGCGCGCCGAGCGGGTCATGGCGCGCGTGCAGGACCTGCACGGCGTGGCCGAGGCCGAACGCCAGGCGCACGACGGCCACGCCCCGCGTGACTACAGCGCCGGCTTCGGCAGCCGCATGCGCGGGCAGGGCCCGTGGGCGCAGCTGCTGAGCCAGCGCGTGGCACGCGCGGCGAGGCGGGCCGGCATGGCGCAGCGCATGCCGGCGCTGGACTCCAGGGGATTCATCGCGCCGCGGGATCTGGTGCAGCCGAGCTTGTTCTAGCGAGATCCGCGCGTCGGCGCGCCAGCCGCGCCTCGGCAACAATGTCGTGATGGACTTCGCGATCTTGTTGGTGGGCGGTGCGCTGATGGGGCTGGGCGGCGTGCTGGTGCGGCTGGCCGGGGAGGTCGGCGTGGGGCCTTTCGCCAGCGCCTTCTGGCGCATGGGCCTGGCTTCCGTGGTGCTGGTCGCATGGGCGGCGTGGGAGGGCCTGCGCGCCGGACGGCGCGCCCGCGCGGCACCCGACGCCGAGCTGGAGCCGGCGCTGGAGCAGCCGGCACCGGCCGTTCCGGTGTGGTTTCGCGGCTGGTCGCAGCCGGCGCTGATCGGGCTGGCCGCGGCCATGTTCGCCGCCGACCTGATCCTCTATCACCTGGGGCTGTTCTGGACCACGGTGGCCAACGCCACCCTCGAGTCCAACCTCGCTCCCGTCGTAATCACGGTGGCGCTGTGGGCGCTGACCGGGGCCGCTCCGCGCCCGCTGTTCCTGCTCGGCATGGGGGTCGCGCTGGGCGGCGCGATGCTGATGATCGGCGCCCACCTCGGGCATGGCACCGCGTTGCTGGGCGACCTGTGCGGACTCAGTTCGGCGCTGTTCTACGCCGCCTACCAGCTCGGCGTGCAACAGGCGCGGCAACGCCTGCGCACGCTGCCCTTGATGGCCTGGGTCAGCAGCTGCGCGGCGCTTGCGCTGCTGCCCTTCGCGCTGGCCGAGGGCAACGTGCTGCCGCATACCGCCATCGGCTGGCTGTGGCTGGTCGCGCTGGCGCTGGTCGTGCAGATCGGCGGCCAGGTGGTGGTGGCGCACGCGATCAAGCACCTCAACCCCGGCCTAGCCTCGGTGGGGCTGCTGATGCAGCCGGCCACTGCCGCGGTCTACGCGTGGATCATTCTGGGGCAGGCGATGAGCAGCCTGCAGATGATGGGAGGGGTGGTGGCGCTGGGAGGGATCTACCTGGCGCGGCGCGCGGGGTCGTGAGCTTGCTGCGCAGCGGCACGTGCGCATCTGCCGTGCGCTCCGCCCTGAGAGGAAACCTGGCGGAGCGCGGCGGCGAGAGGGTCGTCAGTGGACCAACGCGCTCACGTCGACCGCCTTGAATCTCCACGGGCACCAAGCCCCGTGGCCAACGGCCGGCAGCGGCGCAATGGCCATCGAAGCGGGGCTGACCGCGCCTGCGCTCCGAGCGGCGGGTACGAAGCGGTCGCACTCCGTCTGGCAAACGGCTCGACATTGATTTGTCGCAAAAAAGAGTCGATGTCAACCCCCCATTGATGGGTTTTTGCATCTCTCCGATGCAAATTTGACGGTTTTGGGTTAACGTGTAGGCATCTTGGCAAACCCGTCGAAAGGCGGGGACGCAAAGCCTCCGGTCTAACGGCTGAAAAGCCCATGACAGCGGGGTTGCCGGCGCGGTGTTCGCGTCGTGACTTCTCGTGCTGTAGACGTATCGGCCGCTCTGGCCAACCGGTAGGCGAATGCGCCGCCGCTCGTCCCTTTGGGGGCGACTTTCGGAGCGACCGATCATGAACCGGCTACAGAACGTCTTCCGCACGGGGCTGCTCCCCGTGATTGCGGCCCTCAGCCTTGCGGGCTGCGGCGGTGGAGGCGGGGGCGGCACGCCGTCCACGAGCAACCAGCTGGTTTCGCAGAGTACGACATCCCCCGCGCTGTCCGGGGGGAGCGTGTCGACCAGCCCGACGGTCTCGAGCGGTGGGGCTACGGGCTCCGGCTCCGCGGTGCCGGCCAGTTCCGGCGGCGCCTGCGTGCCTCCGACCTACGGCCCCACATCCGGATCGCTGGCGATCGCGACCAAGACCTGCCCTGCCGGGACCCAGGGGCAGGCGTACGCGGGTTGCACGGTCGTCGCACAGGGCGGCGTGCCGCCGTATACCTTCAGCGTCGTCAACTCGAGCAGCTACCCGACTCTGCCTGAGGGCATGAGCATGGCCTCGTGCAACGGGCAGATCACGGCCCCAATCATCGGTGGGCAGGGTTACTACGAGCCGATGATCCAGGTGACGGATGCTGCCGGGAACACCGTGTCGTCGCAGATCAGTTTTTCGATTGCCGGCAACAACGCGTTCCTGGAAACCGTGTTTCCGTCCAATTCGATCTTCCACCACCGGGTGGATGCGCTCCCCGTGGACACGTCTCCCGCGGCTCCGATCCCTAGCGCGTATGCGTCGGCGCACATCCGGGTTTTCTTCGGAGATACCTCGGGCGCCCCGTTCCCGAACGGAATTCCCGTAATCAGCGTGCCGGCGTCGCAGGCTGACGTTCCGGTGAGCACGACCCTCTACCAGAGCTATTTCACCTCGGGCCCCATCCCCGACTACGCCCCGATCGAGGGAACCGCCACCTCTGCGGGCGGAGACAGGCACGTCGTCGTGTACCGCCAGGGTTCGACGAGCCAGCCCCCGTCGCTTTATGAAATGTGGCAAGGCGCCTTCAGCGGCTCGTCCTCGACCGGATGGACCGACTCGTCCAACGCGTTGTGGAGCGACACCACGTCCAACGCGCTGACTCCGCAAGGCAACGGCACCGCCGATGCCGCGGGTTTACCGGTGGGGCCGTTGCTGGTCACCGCCGATGAGGTCATCGGCAATGGGACGCCCTCCGACCCTACCGGCGTGATCCGCCACCCGATCCGCTTCACGCTCAACCACATGTTGAACTACTGGGTGTGGCCGGCGACCCAGACGGCGGGCGTGGGGAGCTGCACGAATTCGAGCGGGCAGGTGATTTCCATAGGCCAGGAGCTTTCGCAGTCCAGTCCGCCCGCCACCTGTAGTACCTCGGCTCCCGCCGGCGAGATCTACCGCCTCAAGTCCAGCGTTCCCAACCCATCCTGCGCGGCCACCAGCCCGCAGGCGGCGATCATCCTGACCGCGATGCGCGACTACGGGATCATCCTCGCCGACAACGGAATCACAGGAGGCCTGATCGGCACGCCCGATTCGCGTTGGAACGACGCGGACCTAGCCTGCCTGAGCCAACTGGTGCTCGCCGACTTCCAGCCGGTCAACGTCTCCAGCCTGATGGTCAGCCCGGACAGCGGCTTGACGCAATGAGCCTGCCTGGGCTGGCATCGGCCCAGGCCGACTCCCACCAGCCCAACGCTCGCGCTGGCCCGCCGGACCTGCGCATGCTTTCCCAGTGTCTGTTTCGAGTCGGCGCCCCCGCGGCGCCTCGGCAACAGTGTCGAGATGGACGTCGCAATCTTGCTGTTGGGCGGCGCGCTGATGGGGCTTGGCGGCGTGCTGGTGCGGCTGGCCGGAGAGGTCGGCAGGGGGGGCATTCGCCAGCGCCTCCTGGCGAATGGGGCTTGCCTCCGTGGTGCTGGTTGCATGGGCGGGTGGGAGGGCCTGCAGGGCCGCGCGGCGCCCGACGCCGACCTCGAGCCGGCGCTGATCGCGTTGGCCGCGGCCATGTTCGCCGCCGACCTGATCCTCTACCACCTTGGGGTGTTCTGGGTCACGGTGGCCATCACGATGCTGGAGTCCAACCTAGCCCCGGTGGCGATCACGCCGGCGCTGACCGGGGCGGTGCCGCGGCCCTTGTTCCTGCTCGGCATGGGGGTTGCGCGGGCGGCGCCACGGTGATGATCGGTTCTCACCTCGGGCATGGCACAGCGTTGCTCAGAGACCTGTGCGGACTCAGCTTGAGCTGTTCTACGCCGTCTACCAGCTCGGCGTGCAGCAGGTGCGGCAGCATCTGGGCGCGCTGCTGACCTTAGCGCAGTCCGAGGGCAACGTGCTGCCGCATGCCGCCATCGGGTGGCTGTGGCTGGTCGCGCTGGCGCAGGTGGTGCAGATCAGCGGCTAGGTGGTGGCGCACGCGATCAAGCACCTCAGCCCCAGCCTCGCCACAGTCGGGCTGTTGATGCAGCCGGCCACCGCCGCGGTCTGCGCGTCGAACATCCCGGGCAGGCGATGAGCGGCCTGCAGATGGGCGGGGCCATGCTCCCGCTGACGGGCATCTATGTCGCGTGTCAAACGAGAGGGTGATGAAGGAGAAAGAGCCCACCGCGAAGGCTGCGGGCGAAAGCTATTCGCGTATGAAACTTGCGATCGGGTGGCCGAAGCCGCAGTGCTCGATTAGCTTGAGACATGGTACGTTCGTGTTTGACGTGTCGATATAAAACACACTTCTGCCGCGGTGGAACATCTGATTCATGGCCAGTTGCGTCGCGTAGGTTCCCAGGCCGAGGCCACGGGCGGCTTCGGCTGACCAGATCGGCCCGATCACTAGTCCGCCCGAAGCGACGCGGTAGAAGCGGCAGAAGGAGTCATTTATCCAGCCGGTGTGCAAGGCCTGGCCCCGTCCCACCACGGCGTAGAAATAACGCCGGCCACGGGCCACCTTGAGAGCGGCCTTGAGGGCGCCCGGCCACTTGTACAGGCACCTGAGCAGACTCAGCGCCCTTAACGCGCTCGCCACGCTATCGACGAATATGAATTCCAGGTCGTCACGCCTAGCTACCTCGAAGGCTTGCGCCAACTCCTGGCGAAACACCAATTGGAAATGAACTGCAGCTGGTATCCGCAGAGTGACCTCACTCGAGCCTTGGGGCAGGGGAGTGTCGCGCAGGTATTCCATGTCATGCTCCAAGTTTCCAGCTTGCGCGGTGCGGCATGAAGAGAAATTTTCGCTTGAATCGCTTCATCGTCTCGGATGCGCCATAGTAGGTGCCATAAGCAAAGTATCGGACGTCAGGGTATCGAGTCGGCAGGAGGTCTCCAATCGACGCGATGAGTAGTGGCACCACGCCGTCCGGCAGGAAGTCAGCATGTCCGTAAATTGTTTGCAGTTCGCACAACTCGCCGGCGACGAAGCAGCCAGCATAGGCAACGAGCGTTCCGGATTTTAAAATGCCGAAATATGGATAATCATGGAAGGCTGTTTGAGAGGGCGGGTTCGAGTGTCCCGTGGCTGGCTTTGTCAGTATATGCTTGGGCATTGGCCGTCCCTGCCGTATAGCCGCCGAATGATGGATGGCGGTTACATCGAGCAAATAGTCGTTGTAGTTGATTTCCTCGAAGGCGAAGCCCAGCCGCATGGCCTTTTTCAAATTGCGCCGGGCGGCCGAGTCCAGCCGCTGTGAATAGGGTCTTGTTTCCGTGCGCAAGTCGCAAACCGCATATCCAAACTCCACCCGCCGTATCAAGGGGATTTTGGGGTGGCGTTGACTGACGGCTCTGTAGAAATTGTCGGTCAGGTCGCGGAAGAACGGATGGTTCGCTTCGGTCTTGGCCAATTCCAAGTTCAGGGTCACACGCGGCAAGCGCCGGAGTTCCCGGAATGTCTTGAAGATCTGCTTCAGTTTTCCCAGCGACACCTTACTCTCCAGTGGGTTCGGGATGAGATCGACCTGCTTGATTTTGACGGCGAGGCAGCAGCGGTTCGTGAAGCAGGCCTACTGACGCAGACGTGGGGTGTCCGCCCATCAGTGGCCGGTAAGACGCTGGCCGACGACGAATGCATACAGCAGCACCAGTGTTAGAAAAGCCCATGCGCCAGTCGCAAAAAGCCAAGGCCTTCGCTCAGATGCGGTCATGCCCAACGCATGGCCGGATGCCACGCCGAGTCCGAGCAGAATGTAGAGCATGGGGTCATAGGTACGAGATAAAAACCAGGCACAAGCCAAAAATCCTACTAGCGCCGCGCGCAGGCCGTTGGCGAAGCGCCGTGTGACGGCATCGTCGGCGGTGCTCGCGACCACTTCGGACAAGGAGCGGAAGGAAAAAAGCAGCAGTGCCGTGAAGAGGCACAGCCCGACTAGCCCGAGTTCCGCAGCGCACAGCATGAAGGTGTTGTGGGCAGTCTGTCCAGTCATGGTGTTCGCGTTCTCGAAGTTCCGGAAGCCCACGCCGAATAGTGGGTGGTTCGCCAGCAGGTGCAGTCCGAGGTTCCAGTAATCGATGCGGTGCGCCGCCGAAGCACCTGCGTCGGAGATCTCCCGGCCCCCGGTGAAATTCAGCAGCTTGGCGAGGATCCCCCCGACGGCCAGCACGGCCGTGGAGCGTACCGGGCCCAGCGAGCGCCACAGGCCGGCGACGGCGGCCAAGGCCAGCCCGACCAGTGCTCCGCGCGAATGCGCCAAGTACAGGCCCCACAACAAGATGCCAGTCGGCAGCATCAGCGTGAACAACACGCGCAGCTTACCCCGGCGGGAATACAGCCCCCACACCAGCATCAGCGCAACCACCATCATCTGCGAGAAATCGTTCGGATCGGCGAGGATTCCCACGCTCCGAATCCGAAACAGCACGCCGTCGTCCTGATGCTGGGCAGGCACATAGCTTTCATCGGGGCTGGTCGTGACCGATCCGTACTCCTGCAGCACGTAGCGCTGGGCGTCGTAGCCGGTGTAGAAGGAGTAGGTGCTCAGCGCGGTCAGTCCTGTCATGCACCAGACGATCACTGCGGCGGAGATGCGCAGGCGCCGCCACGACGTGATGTTTAGCATGGTGAGCAGACCGGCAAGCGCAGCTGGCAGGAATGTTGCGATTGCCCGTACCCCTCCGCCCAGCCAGCCATTGGCGGCCACCGAGATGCCCACGGTCAGCACCAGCAACCCAAGGCCGGCAAACGCCGCGGGCCTCGCGGGCCACTTCTTGCGCTGAAACGTATATAGCAGCGCCAGCGGCAAGGCTATGGCCAACATGACCGCCATCGGACGATGCTTGGCCAGTTCGGGCGCGAAGCCGTCCGGGCGAATGAAGGTCATCGTCAGGAACAGCAGGTACGAAGCGAAGGCCATCGGAATGTCATCCTTCCAGGGGCAGGGTGGGGAGGGCGCTGGTTGGAGTCGTTCGATCGACGCCGGTACCGGGTACGGCCTCGGGAATGTTAGCCACGGTCTCCGCCCACGTTCCTGCTCGGATGGGCATACACGTTGTTTCGCATTAGTATCTTGAGCGATGGTGTAAAAAGGGATCCTCCGCGATCCTGGTGCGGAGTCCTTCCAGCCGGGGGTGATCAACGCATGAAGCAGACTGAGCGAGGCGTGGATCCGAGCAGCCGCAATACCCCTCCGGCAGGCGCGACCCCGAGATGATGCGCGGCGAGGCGTCGGAGCCGCGAACGCCCGGCTAGGGCAGTCACTGGCACTTCGGCATGAAGGCCCCGTTGGCGTGGAAGCAGGCAGTGGCTTGGGCCACATAGTGGCCGGCCCTGCGGCGGGCGTCAATGCCGTCGCCCAGACTCTCGCGCCGGCGCACGGCGACGAGACTGAGGTGTTCGCCAATGCCGGCTGCCCGGGCGGCGAAGGGCGCGAGGATGCTCAGGAGATCTGACCGCACTGGCACGTGGCATTGAACCCGGTCCGGCGCCGACTGCTCGACACGACTGATTCGAAGGACGCGATCGCCGATCCGATGGCGCAAGTCAATCCGAGCATCGACTCCAAGCTCGAGCACCCGCTCAGCATGACCAGGCGCAGTCGGAGCATCTGAGCTAGAAGAGGCGACACCGTGGGCTGGCGAGGAGCACCGCGCTGCTGCGCATGCTGTTCGCGCTGACCAAGCTCTGGATGCCCCGGCGACAAGCGATGACGCTCTGGGATGAGCGCGTGCGCGATCCGCGAACGCGGCCTGCGGCGGGGCCGCAGCGGCCCGCATCGCCACGCGAAATTCGCCCGAGATCCACCCGGGGCTCGTCTCATGGCCTTCCTTACCCCGTCGAACCGAGGCTCAGCCGACCTTGCCCGTCCTCCCTGGCGCCTCTCCTCGCGGGGCGGGCCGCGCCGGGGGTGAGCGGGCCGCTGCTCCACTTGTAAGCCCCTCGATCAGGGGGGTAAGTCGGCACTTTGAAGCTGCTTCGTGCATGCCGGCCTCTGCTAGAGTCCGCTCATCCGTGGCGCACTAGACAGACGCGGAAGCCGTGCCGGGCGCGGGGTTGAATCGCGTCCCATGTTGCTTTTCACTCATTCGCATCGTACGTCGGCGGGACTCCATGGACTCCGGCGAAAAACTCACCATGTATCGAATTGTCATTTCAGACCAAGTGCGCCGGAGTGTCTACTTGCTCGGCCTGTTGCTCACGGCCTGCGGCGGCGGTGGAGCGCCGACGGCGACCGCGTTCGGGGTGAGTTGCGCGCCTATCCCGGTCAGCCACCCCGTCAGCGGCCCGCTGACCATCACCACGCAGACCTGCCCGGCGGGCACTCAGGGGGCCGGGTATGCGGGCTGTACGCTGGGCGCCATCGGCGGGACGCCGCCGTATATATTTTCGGTGAGTACGTCGGCAAGCTACCCCAGTCTTCCGGAGGGACTGAGCTTGAATTCCTGCACCGGAGCCATCACAGCCCCCGTTATTGGCGGACAAGGGTATTATCAGCCGCAATTCATCGTCACCGATTCGAATGGTGAGCAGGCCACACGGCAGATTGCGTTCTCCATCGCGGGCAACAATGCTTATCTGGCAAACGTTTTTCCGGCAAATTCGATCTTCCACCATTCCGTTTCGTCGCTGCCCGTTGATACCTCGCCGGCAGCCCCGATTCCTCCGATCTACGACTCCTCGAGACTCAGGGTGTTCTTCGGCAACACCTCCGGTGCGCCCTTTCCGAATGGCATTCCAGTGATCGACGTCCCCGCCACGCAGCCGAACGTGCCGGTCAAAACTACGCTCTATCAGAGCTATTTCACCTCGGGTCCGATCCCTCCGTACGCCCCGGTGGAGGGCACGGCAAACTCTCCTGGCGACCGTCATGTGCTGGTCTACCGCCAGGCCGGTGGCGGCAAGCCACCGGCGTTATATGAAATGTGGGAGGGGGCATATGCGCCAGCGGCTTCTGGATGGACCGACTCATCCAACGCCCTTTGGTCCGACACGACGTCCAATGCATTGACACCGCAGGGTCAGGGAACCGCGGATGCGGCCGGGCTACCAATCGCTCCTCTTTTGCTCACTGCCGACGAGGTGATCGGCAGTGGGACGCCCGCGGCCCCGAATGGGGTTATCAAACACCCTATACGATTCACGCTGAACCACATGTTGAATTACTGGGTCTGGCCGGCGACATCCACCGCCGGCGTTGGCACCTGCAACAATGCTGCGGGTGTGATCACGGTTAGGCAGATGCTTTCCCAATCCAGTCCGCCATTGAGTTGCAGCACGACGGGGCCCGCCGGGGAGATCTACCGCTTGAAAAGCAGTATCGCCGACCCTTCATGCGCCACGACCAGCCCTCAGGCAGCGATCATCATGACCGCCATGCGCCATTACGGCATCATCCTGGCGGACAATGGCATCACCGGGGGCCTGATCGGCACTCCAGACTCGCGTTGGAACGACGCGGACCTCTCCTGTTTGAGCCAACTCACGTTGGCCGATTTCGAACCGGTCAATGTGTCGAGCCTTATGATACAGCCGGATAGCGGCCAGACTCCATGAATCGGGGCCAGTCCGTGCCGCGGCGGCCAATACGGCATGCCATCGGTTGCCAAGGCGACTAGAGGTAGGCTGAGTGGCCTTGCGATGTTAAAACATCTTTAGGGCTTGGCCGAGGTGTCGAGTCCTCTACCCTAGGTTCGCCTTGACTGTCAGCGCCGGGATGGGGCACGCCGCCGCACAGACTACGCGCGGCAACCACCCTCAAGGCGGAAGGCCCAAACGACACAGTTTGGCACCGCCTCTTCTGCTCGCGCGCAACCGCCTTCCTCATTCTAGTCTGATCCGCTTCTTTCATTTTTCCGGACGATCTTGTGCCCAGAGAACCTGGTTCGACCCGCATCTGCTTGCTGGGGCCTCCGATCGAGCATCGGGAGTCAATTCTAACTGCGGTCCGGACATTCGCCAGTGAGGTAACTTGGTTGCCCGATCTCGGCACCTACCTTCGCAGCCATGGCAAAAGACGGAGTGGCGCGCGACGGTTTATCGACATGACCCATGGAATTGGAAACACGAGCTATCTGGACCTTCTCAAGTCAGAGATCGAGCGTGTGAAGCCATCACTCGTGATCGCTTACTGGGGAACACTTCCGCTGAGCGAAATAAGGACTCTGCGATGCAGTTACCCAGATATCAAGATTGCCTTGGTCATGTTGTGTTACCCGCTGGGGCTTTCGACGGGAGAAATCCTGCGCCAGCATCTTGCATTGCGAAGCGTCACGAGATTCATTGATGCGATCGTCTGTCCCACGAACGACATGGTGGTCTACCTGCAACAGCGCGTACTGGGTAAAAACCCCCCACACTTGCACGTGGTACAGCCATGCTGGCCAAAAGGTATGTTGGCCAGCGAGCGGCCATTGCCCGCTATGGAAGCCCCCAATCTGATATTTGCGGGCCGGACCGACATGCAATCGAAGAATTTCCAGAAGGGGGACGATGTGCGTGCCTCCCTGCAGGAGATACTTGATGCAGGCCTTCACCTTTATCACGCGTCCTCATCGACTGCCTTCGCCCCTCACCCCAAGCGACACGCGTTTACTCCATTGGGTGTCACGGGGTTGATCAACGGTATGGCGGCCTACGACGCGAGCCTCATTATGTATAATCTTGACGCATGTCGTCGTAGAGAGCGTTTCGATCTTACGGTTCCCGATCGCCTTATTTCAAGTGTTGCTGCTGGGGTGCCGATCGCCATCAGCAGGGAAGGTTATTCTGCATCCAAAAGCTACCTGCGTAGATACGGAGCAATGATCGAGTTTTCGGATTGGAATGATCTTTATCGAAAGCTCGCAGATCGCGGGAGGGTGAGGGCCGCGAAACAGCAGGCGTGGGAAAATCGCCTGTATTACACTGCGGAAAATTCCGGGGCTGAATACGAAGCCTTGGCTGGCACTATTTTATAGGTCTGGTGCATGGCTACGGACCCAGACGCGATCCACGCGGCAGCCCCCGAGAAGCCCTCGGGCGAAGGGCGGTTCGGACGTAAGTCGACCGTCCGTGCAGCCCTGATGACCACGGGGTCTGCGTATATAAGCTACCTCGCCGGCTTGATCACGACCGCTGCACTGGCGCGAACGCTGGGTCCGGGCAATTACGGAATCTATGCATATTTTGTATGGTTGACTGGCATGCTCTCCGCCATTTACAACAGCGGCTTCGGAAACACGTCGATTCGCTTCATCTCGGAAAATCTTGGGCGCGGCCTTCCCGATCAATGTCGCGCCGTTATGGCCTGGCTACGCCGGAGGTACTGGGTCGGCCTCGGCGTTGCGACGATTGGTTTCGTGTCTGTTGGTCCTTGGCTCAAGCCCGACGGCGATTCCTCTATTTCGGTGACGTTCCTCGTCATGGTGGTCGTCGCGGCCGCGGCGAAATCAGGTTTCACAATGCTTGCCTCGTTCGGGAAAGGGTATGGTCGATTCGAGATAGAGTCGTTCACTACCAGCGCGTTGGCATTGGTGAACATCGTGGGAGTGGTGGCGCTTGTACTTGATGGCGCGGGGCTGCAGGCGTTCGCCGGGCTTTTCGTGCTTCTGTGCATCGCTCATCTTGTTCTGGCGCAGCTCTTGTCGGTGAGGGCGGGAATCGCAAGCTCGCCGGCCCTGCTTGATCCGGAGATCAGGTCGCGGCTTGCAGTGAATTTGAGGTGGAGTATCCTGTTCGCGTTGCTGGCGGCATTTGGTGCCAGTTCAATAGAGATCTATCTGTTGAATCGCGCGGAGGGCTCTGCTGCTGTGGCATATTTTTCACTCGCACTTTCTTTTTCTCGAGCCGGCGTGAACCTGTTCATTGTCGGAATTTCATCAACCGTGTTGCCGATCCTTGCGCACGCATATGGCAAGGACGCGGCTGTCGGCGCCGCGCGATTGGCGCGGCGGGCAATGCGCTATGCACACTTGTTGGGCATGTCCATCGCCGGGCTCGGGTTTTTCCTGGCATTCCCGGCAGTTAGAGTGCTCTACGGCGAGCAGTATCTAACCTCAGTCTGGATACTGCAATGCATCATTGTCGCGAAGGCATTCACGGTGAGTGGCGGTGTTCTGACGGCCCTGTTCGTAGCAAATGATCAGCAGCGGGGTCGGACGACCATTCTCGCGCTCACGCTAATCGTGAACGTGAGCGTCGCAGCCGCGTTGGTCCCGAATTTCGGTTTGTTGGGGGCCGTCATTTCGAGCGTGCTCAGCGGAATATTCGACCTGACGATACTGCTCGTCGTTGCGACCCGGGAGTTTGGCCTGCGGCTGCCGATGGACTCGGTGGTCCGATTGACTGCCTGCGGGCTTGCCGCTGGGATTCCAGCGTACGTACTGGCGCGCACTGGGGGGGGCGTCGCATATCACATTACCGCCGCCGGCATATTTTGCGCAGCATATTTCCCATTGGCCTATGCATTTGGCGGCTGGGACAGCGATGATCTGTCGATAATGCACGCGGCGGCGGGTAGGATCCCGGTGCTCTCGTCCGTGGTGAGGCGCTTCGGGCGAGTGCCATAAGGGGCAGGCACGCCTGCAGGGTCAATCGCTACCGAATAGGTCTCTGCTGTAGACCTTGTCCGCGACCTCGCGGATTTCCGGGGTGATGCGGTTGGCGACGATGACGTCGCTGTGCGCCTTGAACTCTTCAAGGCTCGTGAGCGCGTGGGCCTGCAGGTACCCGGCGCTCTTCAGTGCGGGCTCATACACCAGCAGGGCGATTCCGAGCTCATGCAGGCGCTGCATGATGCCCTGCACGCTGGACGAGCGGAAATTGTCCGAGCCCTCCTTCATGATCAGGCGATAGATGCCCACGGTGCGTGGGCGCAGGTCGGCGATGCTCTGCGCGATGAAATCCA
>JAJZUZ010000051.1:0-2402 GCA_021845965.1 Pseudomonadota bacterium
GCACGATGGACCAGCCCAGGCCGCTGCCGGGCTGGCTCTGCCCGGGCGGGCGGTAGAAGCGCTCGCCCAGGCGGGCCAGCTCGTCCGGCGCCAGGCCCGGCCCGCTGTCTTCCACCTGCAGGACCACTTCGGTGCCTTGGCCGGTGACGCGCACGCGCACGCGGGCGCCGTCGGGGCTGTAGCGCAGGGCGTTGTCGACCAGGTTGCGCAGCAGCACCCCCAGCAGCGTCTCCACCCCCGACACATGCACCCCGTCCGCCACATCCAGTTCCAGTTGCTGGCCCCGGGCCAGCGCCGTCGGCGCCAGTTCGGCCAGCACGCGGCGCGCCAGCCCCCCCAGGTCCAGCGTTGCGGCAGCCGCACCCGGCGCGGCCTCCAGCCGTGCCAGGGTCAGCAGCTGCTCGACCAGGTGGGTGGCGCGGTCGCATCCGGCCAGCGTGGCCTGCAAGGCGCGGCGCCGGCCTGGCTCGTCATCGCCCGCCCCCAGGGCCACCTGGGCCTGGGCACGGATGGCGGCGATGGGGGTGCGCAGTTCGTGGGCCGCGTCGGCGGTGAAGCGACGCTCCGACTCCAGCAGGCCGGCCAGGCGCTCCAGCAGGGTGTTGAGCGCCTGCACCAGCGGCTGCATCTCCTGCGGCAGGCCTTGCGCCGCCACCGGCTCCAATGCCTGCGGCCGGCGCTGCTCCAGGATCTGGCTGAGGGCGCGCAGCGGCGCCAGACCACGGCGCACAGCCCACCAGCCGGCGGCGGCCAGCAGCGGCAGGGCGATGAACAGGGGCCAGAGCATGCCGCGCAGCACCGCCTGCAGGATGGCGTGCCGCGACGCGGTGCGCTCACCCACATAGACCTGGATGTCCGCGCTGCCGCCCGGGGCTGCAAAGACGCGCCACTCCTGGCCGTCCTCCAGCTGCACCGTCGCATAGCCGCTGCGCACGTCGGCCATGGGCCGCAGGCCGATGCGCGGTGTGTGCATGACCAGCTTGTCGCCATGAAAGACCTGGAAGGCCACGCGCGGTGCGTATTTGTGCAGGTCCGGCGCGTCGGCGTGCTCCATGTCCTGGATCTCGCGCGACTGCTGGACCACCAGCAACGCGGCGGCCTGCGCCAGATGGCCGTCGAGCAGTTCATCCAGTTCGTGCCGGGCATCGCGCCAGGTGAGCGCGGCCGCCCCGAGCCAGACCGCCGTCGACAGGCCCAGCACGAGAGCCAGCAGGCGCGCCTGCAGCGAGTGCGCCTTCACGGGCCCCCCGGCTCGCGCGGCACCAGGTAGCCGACACCACGCACAGTCTGGATCAGCTCGGCCGGCAGCTTGCGCCGCAGGTGATGGATGTGCACCTCGATGGCATTGCTCTCCACCTCATGACCCCAGCTGTAGAGCTGCTGCTCGATCTGCTCGCGCGTCATCACGCGCCCGGCGTTGCGCATCAGGGCGTGCAGCAGGTCGAATTCGCGTTGGGAGAGGGCGACCAGCGTACCTGCATGGCGCACCTGGCGCGCCGCCGGCTCCAGTTCCACCGCGCCGCAGCGCAGCGTGTCCTGCGCCTGGCCGTGGGCGCGGCGCACCAGGGCGCGCAGGCGCGCGCCCAGCTCATGCAGATCCACCGGTTTGACCACGTAGTCGTCGGCACCGAGATCCAGGCCGCGGATGCGCTCCGGTACGGCATCGCGCGCGGTCAGCACCAGCACCGGTGTCATGGCACCGCGCGCGCGCAGCCGCGCCAGCACCTCCATGCCGTCCAGCAGCGGCAGCCCGAGGTCGAGCACGCCGGCGGCATAGACACCGCTGGCCAGTTCGCGCTCGGCGGCCATGCCGTCGCGTACCCAGTCGACCTGGAAGCCCTGCTGGCGCAGGCCGGCCTGCAGGCCGTCGCCCAGCATGGGATCGTCTTCTGCCAGCAGGATACGCATGGTCGCAGGTTCCTTCTCGTGTCGTGCGGTCGCTCGGCGCCCTGTGCCGGCTCGGCCGCATGGGCGGACGCCGCCATGCTAGGCCCCGCCGATTAATGTTCTCTTAACGGCTCGCCCTCCGGCTCACAGCATGTCCAGCGGGCTCGGGCCGGCCGGCGGTGCGAACAGCCGGTCCAGCTCGGCCCGCTGCGCGGCGTCAAGGACGAGGTCGCGTGCCGCGGCATTCTCGCGCAGGTGGGCGGCATGGCCCGACTTGGGGATCGCGATCACGCCCTCCTGCGCCAGCAGCCAGGCCAGCGCCGCCTGTGCCGGCGTCATGCCGTGCCGGTGCGCAAAGTCCTTCAGCCCCTTGTCTCGCAACAGCCGTGCCTGCTCGATGGGTGAATAGGCCATGACGGGCACACCGCGCTGCTGCAGCCAGGGCCGCAGGTTCCACTCGATGCCGCGCCGGCCCAGGTTGTAGAGCAGCTGGTTGGCGGCGCAGCCGGGGCCAC
>JAJZUZ010000051.1:2502-4487 GCA_021845965.1 Pseudomonadota bacterium
GCCTGCTCGATGGGTGAATAGGCCATGACGGGCACACCGCGCTGCTGCAGCCAGGGCCGCAGGTTCCACTCGATGCCGCGCCGGCCCAGGTTGTAGAGCAGCTGGTTGGCGGCGCAGCCGGGGCCACCCGGGACGGACCAGAGCTCCCGCATGTCGTCCAGGTCCAGGTTGCTCACGCCCCAGTGGCGGATCTTGCCGGCGCGCTGCAGGGCCTCGAAGGCTGCCACGGTCTCGGCCAGCGGATACTGGCCGCGCCAGTGCAGCAGGTAAAGGTCGATGTGGTCGGTCTGCAGGCGCCGCAGGCTGCGCTCGCAGGCCGCAATGGCTCCCCGGCGGGAGGCGTTGTGCGGGTAGACCTTGCTGACGACAAAGGCCTGCGCGCGCCGCCCCGCCAGGGCCTCGCCCACGACCTCTTCCGCGCCACCTTCGGCGTACATCTCGGCGGTATCGATCAGCGTCAGGCCCAGGTCCAGGCCCAGCTGCAGGGCCGCGACTTCGGCCTTGCGCGCACTGCGGCCCTCGCCCATGAACCAGGTGCCCTGGCCCAGCGCGGCCACCTCCTCGCCCGACGGCAGGCGCACGGTCTTCATGCGGCGAACAGCGTGGCGATGTGATCCGTGACCTGCTGGTCTTCGGCGGACGTGAGACCGCTGACACCGATGGCACCGCACAGCACGCCGGCCTGGTCCTTGAGCGGCGTGCCGCCGGGCAGGGCCGTGAGCTGCGGGTCGCAGAAATAGCCGATCTGGATGCCTTCGCGGTGCAGGCGCTCCAGCACCGCCTGGGTGGTGACGCCCATGCGTGCGGCGCTGTAGGCCTTGCCCTGCGAGATGGCGACGCTACGCACCGGCGCGCCCTCCATGCGGGCGAAGGCAACGAGCAGCCCCTGCGCGTCGCAGACGGCGGCGCAGATCGGGCGCCTGAAATCCTCCTGCGCCTTGGCTTGGGCCTGGCGGATCAGCTGCTGTGCTTTTTCGAGAGTGAGGGTTTGCATATCCGGGTTCCTTCAATGACGGCCTGAGTGCCAAGCTGGCACCAATTGCTTATGATGCCGCAGACCAGCCCGGGAGGAGTCCCTTCCAGATGAGTTCCGCCACAAAACCGGTCCCGCCGGACGAGCGCACCGCCATCGCCGTGCAGCTGCTGCGCCTGCTGGCGCTGTTCGGGATCGTGGTTGCCATCAGTGACTACCTGACCGGCAATTTCGTGATCTCCAGCGCGGCGGTGGGCATTTCGGTACTGGCGCCTTTGGTGCTGCTGCTCAGCCGGTGGCCGCGCTTTGCGCGCCTGCCCTTGCGGTTCTCCTACTGGTTGTTGTTTGCCATGTTCCTGCTGGGCAGTTTCACGCAGCTGCCTTACCGCCCGGAGCGGGCCGTCTGGATCACGCTGTTTCCCGTCGCCTACTTCTACCTCGGGGGCCTGCGCCTCGGTGCGATCCTCTCGCTCGCGAGCCTCGTGATTCTCCTGACGTCCTATGTCGCCAGCCCCGCGCTGCTCGGGCGCCAGGCTACGTTCGCGCCTTATGCCTTCGGGCAATGCGTGGGCGCCTTCGTGCTCATCACCGTGCTGGCCTACCTGTACGAGCGCATCCGCACGCACCAGACCGAGCGGCTGGAGGCCCAGGCCGAGCGGGACACGCTCAGCGGCCTGCTCAACCGGCGCGGGTTCGTGACGCAGGCCGAGCGCATCCGCCAGCAAGCGCTGCGCTTCGGCCACGCCTACGCCGTGGTGCTGCTGGACGTGGACGATTTCAAGCAGGTCAACGATCGATGGGGCCACGCCGCCGGTGACGAGCTGCTGGTGCGCGTGGCTGCCTTGCTGGGGCAGTGCACCCGCAAGGCCGATCTGCTGGCGCGCTGGGGTGGCGAGGAGTTCATCCTGCTGCTGCCGCAGATCACGCTGGAACATGCTTGCGCCGCCGCGGAGAAGATGCGCGCCCTGGTGCAGGCCGAGTCCATCGACCACGGCCCCGTCACCATCAGCGT
>JAJZUZ010000051.1:4587-8289 GCA_021845965.1 Pseudomonadota bacterium
CCTTCGAAGTACAGCACCGTGTCCACCATGTGCTCCAGCACGCGCGGACCGGCCAGCGCGCCTTCCTTGGTGACGTGGCCCACCAGCACGATGGCCGTGCCGCTGGCCTTGGCCGCGCGCGTCAGGTGCGCCGCGCACTCGCGCACCTGCGCCACCGAGCCGGGCGCGGAGGTGAGCTGCTCGGAATAGACGGTCTGGATGGAGTCGATCACCGCGATCGCGGGTTGCTGCGCCTCCAGCGTGGCGAGGATCTTTTCCAGCTGGATCTCGGCCAGGACCTGCACCTGCGAGCCATCCAGCCCGAGGCGGCGCGCGCGCAGCGCCACCTGGGCTCCGCTTTCCTCACCCGTGACGTAGAGCGTCTTCTGGCCGGCGCGCTGCAGCGCATCCACCGCCTGCAGCAGCAGCGTGGATTTGCCGATGCCCGGGTCGCCGCCGATCAGCACCACGCCGCCTTCGACGATGCCGCCGCCCAGCACGCGGTCCAGCTCGTCCTGGCCAGTGGGCGTGCGCGCCACATCGGCGGCTTCGATGTCGGCCAAGGTGGCGACTTCGGCCGTCCTGGCCAGTGCGGCAAAGCGGTTCTTTGCGGGCGCGGCACTCTCGGCCACGGACTCGACCAACGAGTTCCAGGCGTTGCAGTGCGGGCACTTGCCCAGCCACTTGGGGCTGCTGCCGCCGCACTCGTTGCAGACGTAGATGGTTTTTTCCTTGGCCATCGGCCTATCCTACCCGAATACTGTATGCATTCACAGATCGGGTATATCCCAGCGTGGAGCGGGCGGCCCAAACATTTAACATATTAAATAAATCGAAGCCCATGATGTCCACCGCCTTCCGCCACCGCAACCTGCCCCGCCTGCTGCTGCAGGCGCGCGAAGCGGTCATGAACCACTACCGCCCGAATCTGCGCACCCATGGCCTCAGCGACCAGCAGTGGCGCGTTCTGCGCGTGCTGGGCGAACTGGGCACGGTGGAGACCGGGCGCGTGGCGCGCGAGGCCTACCTTCTCGGCCCCAGCCTCACGGGCGTGCTGGCGCGCATGGAGCGCGATGGCCTGGTGCAACGCGCACGCGACCCGCAGGACCAGCGGCGCACCGTGGTGCAGGCGACGGCCAAGGGGCTGAAGCTGGTCGCGACGCTGTCGCAGTCCATCGAGGCGCATTACCAGCGGCTGGAGCGCGGGCTGGGGAGAGACAAGCTGGGCCAGCTGTACGCCCTGCTGGACGAACTGATTGCCCTGGAGGAGCCGGCATGAATCCTGTCGTCGCAGCCGGCACGGTCTACGGCGTGCTGCTGAACTCGGAAGACGAGTGGTCCGCCTGGGCGGCACAGATGGGCGAGCCACCCTACAAGGCCGCGCCCCAGGCGCCCGTGCTCTATATCAAGACGACCAACACCTGGAGCGCGAACGGGTCGGCCATCGCCGTGCCGGCGCGCACACCGGAGGTCGAGATCGGCGCCAGCCTCGCGCTGGTGATCGGCCGGGCGGCCACCCAGGTGCGGCCCGAAGACGCCTTGCGTCATGTGGCCGGCTATGTGCTGGTCAACGACCTCTCGCTGCCGCATGCCAGCTACTACCGCCCGCCGGTCAAGTACAAGAACCTCGATGGCTTCCTTGGCATCGGACCCTGCTTTGCGTCACCGGAGCAGATCAGTGACCCGAACCGCCTGCAGCTGGAAGTGCGCATCGACGGCCGCCTGCAGCAGACCGCAGACCTGACCCGGATGCGCCGCCCGGCAGCCCAGCTCATCGCTGACGTCAGCGAATTCATGACGCTGCGCCACGGCGATGTGCTGTTGCTGGGCCTGGGCGCCGACCGGCCGCGCGCACGCGCCGGCCAGCGCATCGAAATCCGGGCGCCGCGAGTGCCGGCCCTGGGCGTGTTGAGCCACCCCCTGGTCGAGGAGGTCGCATGAAACACGCCCGCGTGGCCTACGACGGCGCCGTCCATGACGCCACCGAACAGGACGGCGAGTTGCTGCTGGCCGACGGCCGCCGCGTGGACTTCGACGCCGTCACCTGGCTGCCGCCGCTGGCCCCCGTGCCCTGGCCGCGCACCATCCTCGCGCTGGGCCTGAACTACGCCGATCACGCGAAAGAGCTGGCCTTCAAGGCGCCGGTAGAGCCGCTGGCCTTCCTCAAGGGCGAGGGCTCGCTGATCGGCCACCGCGCCCACACCGTGCGCCCCGCGGGCGTGGACTACATGCACTACGAATGCGAGCTCGCGGTTGTCATAGGCAAGCGCGCCAAACACGTGAAAAGAGAAGACGCCTACGCCTACGTGGCGGGCTACACGGTCGCCAACGACTACGCCATCCGCGACTACCTGGAGAACTGGTACCGGCCCAACCTGCGCGTGAAGAACCGCGACACCTGCACGCCGCTGGGCCCCTGGCGGGTCGACACCGCCGATGTGCCGGACCCCATGAACCTCGCGCTGCAGACCACCGTGAACGGCCAGGTCACGCAGCGCGGCAGCACGCGCGACATGATCTTCGGCGTGCCGCAGCTGATCGAATACTTCAGCAGCTTCATGACGCTCAACCCGGGCGACCTCATCCTCACCGGCACGCCGGACGGCATCGTCGACTGCCGGCCGGGCGACGTCGTCGTCACCGAGATCGAGGGCCTCGGTGCCCTCGTCAACACCATCCGATCATGAGCACCACCGTCATCAACCACCTCATCAACGGCCAACCCGTCACCGGCACCGACTATTTCCAGACCGTCAACCCCGCCACGCAGCAAGTGCTGGCCGAGGTCGCCGCCGGCGGTGCGGCCGAAGTGCATGCCGCCGTGGCTGCGGCCAAAGAGGCGTTTCCCAAGTGGGCGGGCCTGCCCGCACCGGAGCGCGCGAAGTTGATCCGCAAGCTCGGTGACCTGATCGCCAAGCACGTGCCGGAGATCGCGCGCACCGAGACCGACGACACCGGCCAGGTGATCGCCCAGACGGGCAAGCAACTGATTCCACGCGCGGCCGACAACTTCTATTACTTCGCCGAGATGTGCACCCGCGTGGACGGCCACACCTACCCCACACCCACGCACCTGAACTACACCCTGTTCCACCCGGTGGGCGTGTGCGCGCTCATCAGCCCCTGGAACGTGCCCTTCATGACGGCCACCTGGAAGGTGGCGCCCTGCCTGGCCTTCGGCAACACCGCCGTGCTCAAGATGAGCGAACTGTCGCCGCTGACGGCCGCGCGCCTGGGCGAGCTGGCACTGGAAGCCGGCATTCCGGCCGGCGTGCTCAACATCGTGCACGGCTACGGCAAGGAGGCCGGCGAACCGCTGTGCGCGCACCCGGACGTGCGCGCCATCTCCTTCACCGGCTCCACCGTGACAGGCAATCGCATCGTGCAGGCAGCAGGACTGAAGAAGTTCAGCATGGAGCTGGGCGGCAAGAGCCCCTTCGTGATCTTTGACGACGCCGACCTGGAGCGCGCGCTGGACGCCGCGGTCTTCATGATCTTCTCCAACAACGGCGAGCGCTGCACCGCGGGCAGCCGCATCCTGGTGCAGCAGAGCATCTACGCCGACTTCGCGCAGAAGTTCGCCGAGCGCGCCCGGCGCATCACGGTGGGCGACCCGCAGATTGATGCGACCATCGTCGGCCCCATGATCAGCCGCAACCACCTGGCCAAGGTGCGCAGCTACATCGAGCTGGGCCCCAAGGAAGGCGCCACGCTGCTGTGCGG
>JAJZUZ010000051.1:8389-13354 GCA_021845965.1 Pseudomonadota bacterium
GTGGAGACGCTGGCGCACCACGCCACCACGCTCAACCCCGAGTACGGCACGCTGGTGCCCATGCGCTACATGAACGCGGACCAGCACTTCAAGTCGATTTCAGTCTCGGCCCTGTGCACGGTGCATTACCTCAACGACAGCGCGCGCCTGGGCTGGGCCATGCGCCGCGCCATCGAGGACCATTACGACGGTACCGTGGCCCTGCTGGCCAGCGGATCCTTAAGCCACCGCTTCGCGCAAAACGGCCTGGCGCCTGAATACGCGCACAAGATCTGGAGCCCGCTGCTCGAGCACATGGACCGTGACGTGATCCGCATGTGGGAAGCCGGCGACTGGAAACCCTTTTGCGAGATGCTGCCCGAGTACGCCACCAAGGGCCATGGCGAGGGCTTCATGCACGACACCGCCATGCTGCTGGGCGCGCTGGGCTGGTCCGAGTACACGGGCCGCGCCGAGCTGGTCACGCCCTACTTCGGCGCTTCCGGCACCGGCCAGCTCAACGCCGTGTTCCCGGTGCTGCCGGTCAGCGGCGCGGCCGTGCCCAGGCCGCAGGCCTCGGCCGCCGAGGCCTACCGCGCCTTCCCCCGCCTCTGAATCCACGCGACCTTCACCATGCCCCACCTCGTCATCCTCTACACCGACAACCTGGAGCAGGAGACCGACATGACGGCCCTGTGCCGCGAGCTGGCCGATGTCATGCTGGCGCAGCAGGACCATGACACCGGGGAGCAGGTCTTCCCCACCGGCGGCACGCGTGTCTTCGCCTACCCGGCGAAGCACTTCGCGGTAGCCGACGGCAAGGCCGACTATGCCTTCGTCTACCTGAACCTGCGCATGGGCTACGGTCGCGCCGAAGCCGTGAAGGAACGCGCGGGCCAGGCGCTGCTGGCGAAGGCCAAGGCACACTTCGCCGAGCTGTACGAGAAGCGGCTGATCGGCATCACGCTGCAGATCGACGAGGGGCAGGAGGTCTACAACGCCAAGCACAGCAACATTCACCCCCTGTTCAAATGAGCATGTTTACCCCCGCACTCACCCAGCAACTGGCCGCCGAACTGCAGCAGGCGCAGGACACGCGCACGCAGCTGGAGCATTTCTCCAAACGCTTTCCCGGCATGACCATCGAGGACGGCTACCGCGTCAGCCGCGCCTGGGTGGCGCTGCAGCTGGGGCAGGGCCGCCAGGTCATCGGCCACAAGATCGGCCTGACCTCGCGCGCGATGCAGCAGTCCAGCCAGATCGACGAGCCCGACTACGGCACGCTGCTCGATTCCATGCTGTACACCTGCGCGCCCGGGCAGGTGCTGGACATCCCCGCCACGCGTTTCATCCTGCCGCGCGTGGAGGTGGAGCTGGCCTTCGTTCTCAAGGCGCCGCTGAAGGGTCCGAACGTGGCGCAAGAAGAGGTGATCGCCGCCACCGACTACGTGACGCCGGCCATCGAGATCATCGACGCGCGCATCGAGCAGTTCGACCGCCACAGCAAGGTCATGCGCAAGGTCTATGACACCATCAGCGACAACGCCGCCAACGCCGGCATCGTGGTCGGCGCCGTGAAGGCCGACCCGCGCGCCATCGACCTGCCCTGGGTTGGCGCCATCCTGCGCCAGAACGGCGTGGTGGAGGAGACCGGCCTGGCCGCCGGTGTGCAGGGACACCCGGCCATCGGCATCGCCTGGCTGGCCAACAAGCTCGCGCCCTGGGGTGAACATCTGGAGGCCGGGCAGATCGTGCTGGCCGGCTCCTTTACGCGGCCCGTGCCCGGCAAGGCCGGCGATCTGTTCGAGGCCGACTATGGCCCTCTTGGTCAATTGAAATTCAAATTCACGTGAACATGAACACCCCCAGGCTACGCGCACTGCGTGTCGCTACGCCACCCCCCTCAAGGGGGCAACACCAGCGGCCCGGCAGAGCCGGTTCCGCTGTGCTCCCCGGATGGGACCTTGGCTCACGCGATCGAATGGAGTTCCTCGATGCAAACACCTACGAATAGATTCAAGCAAGCCATCGCGAACCAGCAGGCCCAGATCGGCCTGTGGGTCAATCTGGCCAACCCGGTCAGCACCGAGATCTGCGCCGGCGCCGGCTTCGACTGGCTGCTGCTCGACGGCGAGCATTCGCCCAACACGCTGACGACGATGCTGGCGCAGCTGCAGGCGGTGGCGGCCTATCCGGACACGCACGCCATCGGCCGGGTGCCGCTGGGCCACGGCGAGGCCGGCACCGCGCTGATCAAGCAGTTCCTCGACCTGGGCTTTCAGACCCTGCTGGTGCCCATGGTCGACACGGCCGAGCAGGCGGCCGCGCTGGTGCGTGCCATGCGCTACCCGCAGGACGATGGCCAGGGCGGCATCCGTGGCATGGCCGGCGCGCGCGCCTCGCGCTGGGGCCGCTATCCCAACTATGCGAAAGAGGCCAACGAGCAGGTCTGCCTGCTGGTGCAGGTGGAAACCAAGGCCGGGCTGGACAACCTCGACGCGATTGCCGCCACGCCCGGCGTGGACGGCGTCTTCATCGGCCCGGCCGACCTGTCGGCCGCGCTGGGTCACGTAGGCCAGGCCACGCATCCCGAGATGCTGAAGGTCATCGATGGCGCGATCAGGCGCATCGTCAAGGCTGGCAAGGCCGCCGGCATCCTGATCAGCGATGAGAAGCTGGCGCGGCACTACCTGGCCTTGGGCGCGAGCTTCGTCGCCGTGGGCCTGGACACGCAGATCCTGGTGCGACAGACCTCGGCGCTGGCGGCGCTGTACAAGAGCGACGTGAAGCCGCTGGTCTCCGGCGACAAGGTGTACTGACGATGCACACCCGCCGCGTCTGCCTCATCACGGGCGCTGCCACCGGCATCGGCGCCGCCTGTGCGCGCGAATTCGCCGCACACGGCTGGGACCTGGCCCTGAGCTGGCTGGACGACAGCAACCGCGTGGCGCTGGCCGACGTGGCCACCGAGTGCGAAGCGCACGGCGTGAGCCCGCTGCTGCTGCACCTGGACGTGAGCGACGACGCCAGTTGCGCGGCCTTCGTCGACGGCGCGCTGAAGAAATTCGGTCGCATCGATGCCCTCATCAACTGCGCCGGCACCACGCGCTTCATCCCGCACGCCGATCTCGACGCGCTCGATCCGGCCGAATTCCACCGCACCTACGACGTCAACACCGTGGGCCTGTACCGCATGACACGCGCCTGCGCGCCTGCCCTCAAGGCCAGCGGCCACGGCAGCGTGGTCAACATCTCGTCCATCGGCGGTCTCATCGGGCGCGGCTCGTCCATGGCCTACGCCGCCTCCAAGGGCGCGGTCAACACACTCACCCTGGCGCTGGCGCGCGCGCTGGGCCCGGAGATCCGCGTCAACGCCATCGCGCCCGGCTTTGTCGACGGCGGCCTGCCCAGCCGCGTGCTGGACGCCACCCGCCATGCCCAGGTGCTGCAGGCGCAGCTGGAGGGCTCGCCCTTGAAGCGCGTCTCGCAACCGGAGGAAGTGGCCGCGCTGGCCTGCTTCCTGACCGAACGCGCGCCGGGCATGACAGGCACGGTGATCCCCATGGACAATGGCCTGCACCTCAACGCTGGATAGCGTCATGACCGACAAGAAGAAATTCCGCTCCGCCACCATCTACGAAGGCACCATCCGCGCCACCACGCGCAGCTTCCTGCATGCGCTGGGCCAGGACGAGGACGACATCGCGCGCCCGCATATCGGCGTCTTCCACACCGGCGGCGAGATGAGCCCCTGCAACCTGAACCTGCGCGAGCAGGCGCAGCACGCCAAGACCGGCATCTACGCCGGCGGCGGCACGCCGCACGAGTGCCCGGTGGTCTCGGTGTCCGATGGGCTGACCATGGCGCATTCGGGCATGCGCTTTTCGCTGATCTCGCGCGAGCTGATCGCCGACAGCGTGGAAGCGTCGGTGCGCGGCCACCAGTGGGACGGCATCTTCGGCATCGGCGCCTGCGACAAGAACCTGCCCGGGCTCATGATGGGCATGGTGCGCTGCAATGTGCCCAGCGTCTTCGTGCATGGCGGCTCCGCCCTGCCGGGCCAGATGCCCGGGCCGCAGGGGCGGGACCTCAACGTGGTCGACACCTACGAGACCATCGGCAAGGTGCTGGCCGGCGACGCAACGCACGCCGAACTCGACGCCATCAGCCGTGCCTGCCTGCCCACGGCCGGCGCCTGCGCCGGGCAGTTCACCGCCAACACCATGGGCATGGTGTCCGAAGCGCTGGGCCTCGCACCGATCGGCTCCAGCATGGTGCCGGCCGTCTTCAGTGAACGGGCGCCGCTCATGCGCCGTGCCGGCCAGCAGCTGATGAGGGCCGTGATGGGGGAAGCCCCGCTGCCGCGCGACGTCGTCACGCGCAAGGCGCTGGAGAACGCCTGCGCCATCGTCTCGGCCACCGGCGGCTCGACCAACGCGGCGCTGCACATCCCGGCCATCGCGCACGAGGCCGGCATCAAGTTCCACCTGGACGACGTGGCCGAGGTCTTTGCCCGTACGCCGCTGATCGCCGACCTGCGCCCGGGCGGCAGGTACCTGGCGCGCGACGTCTTTTATGTCGGCGGCACCGCCGTCATCCTGCGTGAGTTGCTGAAGAGCGGCCACCTGCACGGCGACACGCTGACCTGGACCGGCCGCACGCTGGCTGAGGAGATCGCCGACGCCAACGACCCGGACGGCAAGGTGGTGCGCCGCTTCGAGGACGCGCTGTCAAAAGACGGCGGCCTCGCCGTGCTCAAGGGCAACTTGTGCCCGGACGGCGCCCTGCTCAAGACCGCCGGGCTCAAGACCCTGGTGCACCGCGGCCCGGCCCGCGTCTTTGAATCGGAAGAAGAGGCCCAGGCCGCCGTGCAGGCCCTGCGCTACCAGCCGGGCGACGTGATCGTGATCCGCAACGAAGGCCCCCGCGGCAGCCCGGGCATGCGCGAGATGCTGGGCATCACCGCGCTGCTCTACGGCCAGGGCA
>JAJZUZ010000052.1 GCA_021845965.1 Pseudomonadota bacterium
GGTCCACCGTGCCGACCCAGTTGCTGCCCATGGAGAAACCGTAGGAGCCCACCAGGTCGAGCGCCGTGTCGGTACTGGCCATGTCCGTTCCGGCGGAGGGCGAGAAATCGATCTTGGAGCTCACGGCGCCGAGGCCGGCGCCAAGGCTGAAGCCGGTGAAGTTGGCGCCGGTCTGGGCCAGGGCGGGTGCGCAGGCAAACGTGGCAGCGGCGCAAAGGGCGGTCAGTCTGGATTTCATGCGAGGTTTCTTTCCTGGGTGGTAATGGCTATTGCCGGTTAGAAAAAATCGGTTCGATAGGTCAGACGGCGAGGATAAGGCCGAAGCCGGCTATCGTGTGCCCGCTTGAGGTTTTCCAGCATCGGATCCACATCGCGCAGGCTGAGAACGTCACCGGCCTGCGCCGGTGACACCATGGCCAGCATGGTTTCGGCAGGGCGTCTCGTCGCGGAGCAGCGGTGCACGGGCGGCGCGTTCCAATCGGACCTCGGGTGTGCGTTGCAGCTGCTGACGCTGCTCCTGCTCGCGCGCTTGCTGACATCTCAGTTCATCCGCATTGATCAGCTCGGATTCAGTGTTCGAAGGTTGGGCCGCGCAAGGCCAGGACATCGCGCTGGAGATCGCGACGGCACCAAGCAGGCCCCTCGCGGCGCGTGGCCATGCGATGCGGTGATTCTTCCGGTGGTGCCAAGCCGCCGTATGCTGGTCTGTGGCTTCGCCATGGTCGGCGAGGCCGTTCGTAGGTGCGCACAGCAAGCTTTGCCCATGACCGTCGACGCGGTCTTTTGGCAATTCCTGTTCCTCCCTGTGTTGCTTTCAGCAACGCAGCGGGAATATGCCAGATAAGCCGCGCATCGGTGCGCGCGGGAGAAGCGACGTGGTTACAGGGTGTAAGCGGAAGAGCGTAGCTGCCGCGGCATTCACAGCGGCCAGGTCGAGCCGTGCTCCGGCGCCAGGGCGCGCCAGCCCAGCCCGTGTTCGATGCGCTGGCGCAGGGCGTCGGCGGCGCCGATTTCGCCGTGGACGATATAGACTTGGTCCGGGCGCTGGGGCAAGGTACGCAGCCAGCTCACGAGCTGTGGTGCGTCCGCATGGGCCGAGGCCGACTGCAGCTGGACGACCTCGGCACCGATGCTGATGTCCTTGCCGTGGATACGTACCGAGTTCGCGCCGCTGGCCAGTGTGGCGCCGCGCGTGCCCGCGGCCTGGAAGCCGGTGAGGATGATCATGTTGCGGTGGCCGCCAGCATACAGCGCCAGGTGGTGCAGTACGCGCCCGCCGGTGGCCATGCCGCTGGCAGCCAGGATGACCATGGGGCCGTGGCGCCGTGCCAGCGCCTTGGATTCCTCCGGGGTGTTGACCATCGTGGCGCAATGCGTCAGATCGCGCACCTGCCGCGCGTCCAGCTTGTGCTCGCCGGGAAAATGCTCGAACAGGTGCGTGCTGTGGATGGCCATCGGGCTGTCCAGGAAGACCGGCAGCTTGGCGGGCAGCTCACCGCGCGCCTTGAGCACCGCGATGGCGTGCAGGATTTCCTGTGCCCGTCCCACGGCGAAGACCGGCACGACGGCCACACCGCCGCGGGATGCCAGGCGCTGCAACGCCGGGCCGAGTTCGGACAGCACGTCTTCCCGCGGGTGCTGACGGTCGCCGTAGGTCGACTCGATGATCACCGTGTCGGCTGCCGGAGCGCGGTCCGGCGGGTTCATGATGAAGTCGTCAGTGCGGCCGAGGTCGCCCGAGAACAGGATGCGCCGGCCCGCGATCTCCAGCAGCAGGCTGGCCGCGCCCAGGATGTGGCCGGCGTGCGAGAAGGTGGCCTGGCAGCCCGGCATGGGCTCGAAGCTGTGGTTGAAGGCAACCGGCTTGATGAGCTTGAGGCTGGCCAATGCATCCTTGCGTGTGTACAGCGGCAGCGCCGGCGTGTGCTTGGAGAAACCGTGGCGGTTGGCGAAGGCCGCATCCTCCTCCTGGATGTGGCCGCTGTCGGGCAGAAGGATGCCGCACAGCTCGCGCGTGCCGGGTGTGGCCCAGGCATGGCCCTGGAAGCCCTCGCGTGCCAGCAGCGGCAGGTAGCCGCTGTGGTCCAGGTGGGCATGGGTCAGGATGACGGCGTCAATCTGGCTGGGCGCGACGGGCAGGGGCGTCCAGTTGCGCAGGCGCAGCTGCTTGTAGCCCTGGAACAGGCCGCAGTCGACCAGCAGGGTGTGGCGCCCGTGGCGCACCAGGTACTTGGAGCCGGTGACGGTGTTGGCGCCGCCGAGGAAGGTGATAGAAACGCTCATGGGTTCATCTTAGCGTCTCACCGTGCCGCAGCCATGAAAAAAGGCCGCGAGGGTGGCATCCCGTCGCGGCCTGCTTGAGGCAGGTCAGTCTCAGCTGAAGAAGCTCTTGAGCCGGTCGGCCCAGCTGCCTTCGCCGGGCGAATGCTTGGCCCCACCCTTCTGCAGCGACTCGCCCAGTTCGCGCAGCAGCTTGCGCTGGTGCTCGGTGAGCTTGACCGGCGTTTCCACCGTGATGTGGCAGTACAGGTCGCCCGGGTAGCTGGAGCGCACGCCCTTGATGCCCTTGCCGCGCAGGCGGAACTGCTTGCCCGTCTGCGTGCCCTCGGGAATATCAATCGCCGCCTTGCCCTGCAGGGTGGGGACCTCGATCTCGCCACCCAGCGCCGCGGTCACGATGCTGATCGGTACCGCGCAGTGCAGGTCGTCGCCGTCGCGCTCGAAGATGTCGTGCTTGCGCAGGCGGATCTCGATGTACAGGTCACCCGGAGGGCCGCCATTGGTGCCCGGCTCGCCGTTGCCGGCGCTGCGGATGCGCATGCCGTCGTCGATGCCGGCGGGGATCTTCACCTCCAGCGTCTTCTGGCGCTTGATGCGGCCCTGGCCGTGGCAGCTGGTGCAGGGCTCGGGAATGATCTTGCCCGTGCCCTGGCAGTGCGGGCAGGTCTGCTGCACGCTGAAAAAGCCCTGGCGCATCTGGACGGCGCCGGTGCCGTGGCAGGTACTGCAGGTCTTGACCTGGGTGCCCGGCTTGGCGCCGGTCCCGCGGCAGGTGTCGCAGTTGTCCCAGCTCGGGATGCGGATCTGCGCGTCCTTCCCCTTGGCCGCTTCTTCCAGCGTGATCTCCATGGCGTAGGAGAGGTCGCTGCCGCGGTAGACCTGGCGGCCACCCCGCCCGCGCTGCTGGCCAAACATGTCGCCGAAGATGTCGCCGAACGCCTCAGCAAAGCCGCCGCCAAAGTCGCCGCCTGCGCCACCGCGCATATTGGGGTCCACGCCGGCATGGCCGTACTGGTCGTAGGCCGCACGCTTTTGCGCATCGGAGAGCATCTCGTAGGCTTCCTTGGCCTCCTTGAATTTCTCCTCGGCTGTCTTGGCGGCATCACCCTGGTTGCGGTCAGGGTGGTACTTCATCGCGAGCTTGCGATAGGCCTTCTTGATCTCCTCCTCGGAGGCGTTCTTGGGCACGCCGAGGATTTCGTAAAAGTCTCTTTTGGTGGCCATGGGATTTCCCGGATCATTCACGCAAAACGCCGCGCCGACGATCCTGCTGGATCATGCGGACGCGGCGCGCGGCTGGGTGCTCAGCCCTTCTTGACTTCCTTGACTTCGGCGTCCACCACGTTGTCGTCGGCGGGGCGGCTGGCTTGCTGCTCGGCGCCGGGGGCAGTCCCGGCCGCGCCAGCGGCAGCGGCCTGCTGCTCGGCGTAGAGCTTCTCGCCCAGCTTCTGGCTGGCGGTCATCAGGGCCTCGGTCTTGGCCTCGATGGCGGCCTTGTCGTCACCCTTGATGGCCTCTTCCAGCTCCTTGGCGGCCGCCTCGATCTTTTCCTTCTCGCCGGCATCGAGCTTGTCGCCGTGCTCGGCCAGGCTCTTGCGCACGCCGTGCACGGTGGCGTCGGCCTGGTTGCGGGCCTGTACGATTTCGAGGCGCTTCTTGTCCTCGGCCGCGTTGAGCTCGGCGTCCTTCACCATCTTCTGGATTTCCTCCTCGGACAGGCCCGAGTTGGCCTTGATGGTGATCTTGTTTTCCTTGCCGGTCGCCTTGTCCTTGGCGCCCACGTGCAGGATGCCGTTGGCGTCGATGTCGAAGCTCACCTCGATCTGCGGCAGGCCGCGCGGCGCCGGGGCAATGCCCTCCAGGTTGAACTCGCCCAGCAGCTTGTTGCCGCTGGCCATCTCGCGCTCGCCCTGGTAGACCTTGATGGTCACGGCCGGCTGGTTGTCGTCGGCAGTGGAGAAGGTCTGTGCGAATTTGGTCGGGATGGTCGTGTTCTTGGCGATCATCTTGGTCATGACGCCGCCCAGGGTCTCGATGCCCAGCGACAGCGGGGTGACGTCCAGCAGCAGCACGTCCTTGCGGTCGCCGCTGAGCACCTGGCCCTGGATGGCGGCACCCACGGCCACGGCTTCATCCGGGTTCACGTCCTTGCGCGGCTCCTTGCCGAAGAACTCCTTGACCTTGTCCTGCACCTTGGGCATGCGGGTCATGCCGCCGACCAGGATCACGTCCTGGATGTCACCCACGCTCACGCCGGCGTCCTTGATGGCGGTGCGGCAGGGGGCGATGGTGCGCTCGATCAGTTCCTCCACCAGGCTTTCCAGCTTGGCGCGGGTCAGCTTGATGTTCAGGTGCTTGGGACCGGAGGCATCGGCCGTGATGTAGGGCAGGTTGATGTCGGTGGCGGCGGAGCTGGACAGCTCGATCTTGGCCTTCTCGGCGGCTTCCTTCAGGCGCTGCAGGGCGAGCACGTCCTTGGTCAGGTCCACGCCCTGTTCCTTCTTGAACTCGCCGATGATGTAGTCGATGACGCGCTGGTCGAAGTCCTCGCCGCCCAGGAAGGTGTCGCCGTTGGTCGACAGCACCTCGAACTGCATCTCGCCGTCGACGTCGGCGATCTCGATGATGGAGATGTCGAAGGTGCCACCGCCCAGGTCGTACACGGCGATCTTGCGGTCACCCTTGCCGCCCTTGTCCAGGCCGAAGGCCAGGGCCGCAGCGGTGGGCTCGTTGATGATGCGCTTCACATCCAGGCCGGCAATGCGGCCGGCGTCCTTGGTGGCCTGGCGCTGGGCGTCGTTGAAGTAGGCCGGCACGGTGATGACGGCCTCGGTCACGGTCTCGCCCAGGTAGTCCTCGGCGGTCTTCTTCATCTTGCGCAGGATGTCGGCGCTGACTTGCTGCGCCGAGATCTTCTTGCCGCGCACTTCCACCCAGGCGTCGCCGTTGTCGGCCGCCACGATGCTGTAGGGCATCAGGTCGATGTCTTTCTGCACTTCCTTCTCGGTGAACTTGCGGCCGATCAGGCGCTTGATGGCGTACAGCGTGTTCTTGGGGTTGGTGACCGCCTGGCGCTTGGCCGAGGCGCCGACCAGCACTTCGCCGTCTTCCTGGTAGGCGACGATGGACGGCGTGGTGCGCGCGCCCTCTGCGTTCTCGATCACCTTGGTGCTGTTGCCTTCCATGATGGCGACACAGCTGTTGGTGGTGCCGAGGTCGATGCCGATGATCTTGCCCATGTTCTTACTCCTGAGATGCTTGGAAATTCGGATGCGTCGTACTTGTGGATAAAGGCCGGGGTTTCAAGCCCCTATTTGGGCGCGGCCACCGTGACGAGAGCCGGGCGCAACACGCGCTCGGCGATGGTGTAGCCCTTTTGCAGCAGGCCCACCACGGTGTTGGGCTCCTGCTCGCTGGGCACCATGCTGATGGCCTGGTGCTGGTGCGGGTCGAACTTGCTGCCTGGGGCCGGAGCGATGGCGATGACCTTGTTGCGTTCCAGTGCCGCGCTCAGCTGGCGCAGCGTGGCCTGGGCGCCTTCGCGGATCTGCTCGGGCGTGGCGTCCTTGATGGTCAGGCCGGCTTCCAGGCTGTCACAGACGGGCAGCAGGCTTTCGGCAAAGGCCTCGACGGCGAACTTGCGGGCCTTGGTAATTTCCTCTTCGGCGCGGCGGCGGGCGTTCTCGGCCTCGGCCTTGGCGCGCAGGAACTGGTCGGCCAGTTCGGCGCTCTTGGCCTTGAGTTCGGCCAGCTCGGCCTGGGCCTGGGCCAACGGATCGAGTTCGGTGCCGGGGGTGGCGCTGCCCGGCTGCTGTTCCGGGGCGGGGGAGGCTTGCGTGTCAGACATGCGGTTGTTCGGGGTTGGAATGGACGTCAGACGTCGAAATGGGGGCCGTGCCCGCCATTTCAAGAGGGATTTTTCTGCGGGTGCAGGCCGCTGGGCGGCCTGTCGCGGTCCGCGATCAGCCGGCCAGGGCCAGCAGCTCGACCTCGAATTTCAGCGTGGCGTTCGGCGGGATCACGCCGCCGGCACCGCGGGCACCATAGCCCAGGCCCGGGGGAATGATGAGCACGCGCGTGCCACCGATCTTCATGCCGGCCACGCCTTCGTCCCAGCCGCGGATCACCATGCCGGCCCCGAGGGAGAACTCGAAGGGGTCGTTGCGGTCCTTGCTGGAATCGAACTTGGCGCCTTGCACGCCGTTGTTGTAGAGCCAGCCGGTGTAGTGCACGGTGACGTCCTGGCCGCGCGTGGCTTCAGCACCGGTGCCGGGGACGGTGTCTTCGTACTGGAGACCGGAGGGGGTGGTGGTCATGGCCATGGTGCGGTCCTTGTTGCTATTGATTTGATAGCTTGCGGTGCCGGTTCAGGCGTGGCCGCAGCGGGCGAACCGCAAATTATGCCAGCTGCCCCCGCGCCGGCTGCCGAACCGGTGCTATTTGGTCTTGCGCGCCTGGCTGGCGACCCATTTGCTGGCAAAGCCGGGCAGTTCGCCCAGGCGGCGGGTCAGCTCGGCGCCGGTGCTGGTGAGCAGGTAGCCGTCACTGCCGTGATTGAGCAGGCCGGCCTCGCGCAGTTCCTTGATGCGGGTGTTCAGGGTGTTGGGCGTGATGCCGCCGACGCTGTCCTGCAGCAGCCTGAACGTCTGGGCATGCCCGTCGCGCAGGGCCCAGAGCACACGCATGGCGTAGCGCGACTCCAGCAGAGCCAGCAGCTGACCAATGGCGGCATTTTCCTTGTAGCTCATTCAACAGCACTCCTGCAGACACCGGCCTCGCCGGCCCCGTGCACCCTCCCGTGGTGGGCTCGGCCCATAGGCCCAACCCGGTCGCCGCGGCGAAGGCGGACTATAGCGCAGATTCCGGATTGCTACAAGATTAATAGCTGCCGGGGCGAATCTTGTGCACCGCAGCGGGCGCCCGGGGTGCCGGCGGCGTGAAGTATTTCCTCAAACGTAGATCTTTTTCAGCAGCTGCATCAGCGTCTTGCGCTCGGCGGCGCTCAGGCGCGCGGTGGCCTCGTCTTCCAGTTCGGCAGCGGTCACTTCCGCCTGGCTCACCAGTTTGCGGCCGGCCGGCGTCAGGTGCAGGCTCACGGCCCGGCCATCGTGCGGGTGTGGCTGGCGGGTGATGAGTTCGCGTTTCTGCAGCTGGTTGATCAGGCCGACCAGGTTGGGCGGCTGGATGTCGAGCGAGGTGCACAGCTGGCGCGAGGTGATGCCCGGGTTGTGCGCGATCAGCGAGAGCACCGAGAAGTCCGTCGGCCGCAGGCCGTACACGGCCATCTGGCGGAAGAAGGCCTCCATGATGACCAGGGTGGCGCGGCGCGCGTTGTAGCCGACCAGGCTCTCCAGGTAGCTGGCGTCGACCTTCTCGACGGCCACTTCAGCGGCAGGCGTGCGGCTGGCCATGGCGTCACGCGGCCGCCGGAGCCGGCGCCGCATGTTCGCTGGCGGCCAGCTGGCGCTCCATGATCTGGGTCCGCAGCGCGAACTGCGGCAGGATCCAGGTCTGCAGGGCGTGTTCGGCGGCCTGCCAGTCGGGCAGGACGGCCGCGATGCGCGACCCGGCCCAGGCCAGCAGGGCCAGGCCGACGGCGTGCAGGAAATCATCGGCCACCCAGTAGGGCAGGTCCTGGCGGTAGGCCGCCGCCTGCGCGAGGCGGGCCGTCAGCTGGCGCAGCTGCGCGCCGTATTGCTGGACCTCGGCGGGCAGCGGGCCTTCGCCGGCGAGTTCGTCGAACAGCGCGCCCAGCGCCTCGCCGCCGTCGGGCAGCACCTTGCGCACCAGCAGGTCGATGGCCTGGATCTCGTTGGTGCCTTCGTAGATCATGGTCACGCGCGCGTCGCGCACGATCTGCTCGATGCCCCACTCGCGTACATAGCCATGGCCGCCGAAGACCTGCAGGCACTCGCTGGCGCCGTAAAAGCCCTGGTGCGTCCACACGGCCTTGAGCACCGGTGTGACCAGGCTGCACCAGCGTTGCGCGGCCTCGCGGCGCGCCGCATCGGGATGGTGCTTGAGCATGTCCAGTTCCACTGCCGTGCGGTAGGCCAGCAGCCGTCCGCCGTCGATCCAGGCACGCTGCGTGGCCAGGATGCGCTGGATGGCCGGGTGGTCCTGGATCAGGCTGGTCTGCGTGGCGCCGGGCGCGCGCATCTGGCGGCGCTCCTGCGCGTAGGCGTGGGCTTTCTGCCAGGCGGCCTCCAGCAGGCCGATGCCCTGCAGGCCGACGTGCAGGCGCGCCGCGTTCATCATCACGAACATGGCGTTGAGCCCGCGGTGGGGTTCGCCGACCAGCCAACCGGTGGCCTCTTCGAAGCGCAGCACGCAGGTGGGGCTGCCGTGCAGGCCCATCTTCTCCTCGATGCGCTCGCAGTGCACGCCGTTGCGCTGGCTGTCGGGCAGGAACTTCGGCGCCAGCAAGAGCGACAGGCCCTTGGGGCCGGGCGGCGCATCGGGCAGGCGCGCCAGCACCAGGTGCACGATGTTGTCGGTGAGGTCGTGCTCGCCGCCGGAGATGAAGATCTTGGTGCCGGAGACACGGTAGCTGCCGTCGGCCTGCGGCACGGCCTTGGTGCGCACCAGGCCCAGGTCGCTGCCGGCCTGGGGCTCGGTCAGGCACATGGTGGCCAGCCACTCGCCGGTGGCGATCTTCTCCAGGTAGCGCGCCTTCAGCTCGGCGCTGCCATGGTGCTTGAGGCATTCATAGGCACCGTGCAGCAGGCCGGGCGCCATGGTCCAGCCGTGGTTGGCGGCGCTCAGCATCTCGTACAGCACCGCTTCCAGCACCGCGGGCAGGCCCTGGCCGCCGTCTTCCGGCGCGCAGGCGAGCGCAGGCCAGCCCCCCTGCCAGAAGGCCTGGTAGGCGGCGCGGGAGCCGGGCGGCATGGTGACGCTGCCGTTCTCGAACCTGCATCCGATCTCGTCGCCGCTGCGCTGCAGGGGGGCCACTTCGCTGGCAACAAACTTGCCGGCTTCCTCCAGCACCTGGCGCATCAGGTCCCGGTCCACCTCGGCGAAGGCCGGCAGGCTTTGCAGCTGGGCCGGCGCGTCAAGCGCCTCCATCAGCACGCGGCTGATGTCATCGATGCGGGGCTGGTAGTCGCTCATGCAGCCCTCTTGTCGCGGGCAGCGCCGAGGTAGGTGTCGATGACGCGCGGATCCTGGGCCAGTTGGGCGGCCGGGCCCTGCAGGGCCAGCTCGCCCATCTCCAGCACATAGCCATGATCGGCCACGGCCAGCGCGGCGCGCGCGTTCTGCTCCACCAGCACGATGGTCACGCCGGTCTCGCGCAGACGCTCGATGATGGCGAAGATCTCGCGCACGATCAGCGGCGCCAGGCCCAGGCTGGGTTCGTCCAGCATCAGCAGCTTGGGGCCGGACATGAGCGAGCGGCCGACGGCCAGCATCTGCCGCTCACCGCCCGAAAGGGTGCCGGCGAGCTGGCTGCGGCGTTCCTTGAGGCGCGGGAACAGCGTGTAGACCTCGTCGAGCTTGTCGCGCCAGCGGGCATTGCCCAGCCGCTTCTGCCGGAAGCCGCCCAGGATGAGGTTGTCTTCCACGGGCATGGTCGAGAACAGCTCGCGCTTTTCCGGCACCAGGGCGATGCCGCGCATCACGCGCTCCTCCAGCGTCAGGCGGCCGATGTCCTCGCCGTCAAAGGTAATCCGGCCCTGGCCCGGCAGGATGCCCATCAGGGTGTTGAGCAGGGTGGACTTGCCGGCGCCGTTGGGGCCGATCACGGTGATCACGCTGCCCTTGGCAGCCTGCAAGTCCAGGCCGTGCAGGACTTCGGCGCGGCCGTAGCCGGCGTGCAGTTGCTCGACCTGCAGCAAAGGGGTACTCATGCCTCGTTCCTCAGTGTTCGGTGCCCAGATAGGCAGCACGGACCTTCGGGTCCTGCTGCACCTGCGCGGGGGTGCCCTGGGTCAGCAGGGTGCCGAACTCCATCACCACCAGGTGGTCGCAGACTTCCATCACCATGTCCATGTCATGCTCCACCAGCAGGATGCTCATGCGTTCGCGCTGCAGCTGGCGCAGCACGGCGACCAAGTCCTGCTTCTCCTTGTGGCGCAGACCGGCGGCCGGCTCGTCCAGCAGCAGCAGGGCCGGATCGCTGCACAGGGCGCGCGCGATTTCCATCAGGCGTTGCTGGCCCATGGCCAGGTTGCCGGCCTGCTCGTGCAGGTGGGCGCCCATGCCGATGCGCTCAAGCTGGCGCTGGGCTTCGCGGAACAGGCGGCGTTCTTCCTCGCGGTTCAGGCGCGTCATGGCGCTGAGCACGCCCCGCTGGCCGCGCAGGTGCGCGCCCAGGGCGACGTTCTCCAGCACCGTCATGTCCGGGATCATCTTCACGTGCTGGAAGGTGCGGGCCATGCCACGGCGGGCAATCTCGCGCGAGGGCAGGCGGTCCAGCGCCTCGCCCGCAAACACGACCTGCCCGCGTGTCATCTGCAGCACGCCGGTGATCAGGTTGAAGGTGGTGGACTTGCCGGCGCCGTTGGGGCCGATCAGGCCGACGATCTGGCCGGCGCGGATCTGGAAGCTGATGTCGTTGACAGCCACCAGACCACCGAACTCCTTGCGGATGGCCTGCACGTCCAGCAGCAGCTCGCCAGCAGCGGGCTTGGCGCGCTCCGGCAGCGGCGCCGCGTCACCCCAGTCGTTGCGGCGCTGGCGGCGCGGCAGCTTCTTCTCCACCATGTCCCACAGGCCGTCAGGCAGGTATTTCAGCACCAGCACCAGCACGATGCCGAAGACGATGATCTCGTAGCTGCCGCTGGTACCGATCAGTCGCGGCAGCAGCACCTGCAGCTGGTCGTCCAGCAGCTTGATCAGGCCGGCGCCGACCAGCGCGCCCCAGACGTGGGCCACGCCGCCGACCACGGTCATGAACAGGTATTCGATGCCCATCTTGAGGCCGAAGGCGGTCGGCGAGACCGAGCGCTGGAAGTGGGCAAACAGCCAGCCGGAGATGGAGGCCAGCAGCGCGGCCAGCAGGAACACCGTGACCTTGTAGCGGAAGGTGTTGATGCCCATGGCTTCGGCCATCTGCGCGCCACCCTTGAGCGAGCGGATGGCGCGGCCGGCCCGCGAGTCCAGCAGATGCAATACCGCTGCCGCTGCCAGCAGCACGATGGCCCAGGTCAGCACGAAGAAGCCGCGGCCTTCGCCAAAGTCCAGCCCGCCGATGGCCAGCGTCTTGACGCCGGAGATGCCGTCGTACTTGCCCAGGGCTTCCAGGTTGCCCATCAGGTAGTAGAGCGACAGGCCCCAGGCGATGGTGGCCAGCGGCAGGTAGTGGCCCGACATGCGCAGCGTGATGGCTGCCAGCACGAGGGCGCAGGCGGCCGTGAGCGCCAGGCCGATGAAGAGCGTCAGCCAGGGCGAGACGTTGAGCTGCACCGTCAGCACGGCCGTGGTGTAGGCACCGATGCCCACAAACGCGGCCTGGCCGAAGGAGGTCAGCCCGCCCACGCCGGTGAGCAGCACCAGACCCAGGCAGGTCAGGCTGTACAGGCCGATGGTGTTGAGCTGGGTGAACCAGAAATCCGGCAGCGGCAGCACGGTCAGCAGCGGGATGGCGAGGGCCAGCGCCAGCAAACCCAGGGTACGAGGGGATTTCATGCCAACCCCTTCTTTGTCTCGGTCATGGTGGGTGGAAGAGGTCTGATCGGGGAACGCCGTGGAACCGGCTGTGCCGGGCCACTGGCGTTGCCCCCTTGAGGGGGGAGGCGGCCACACGAAGTGGGCAAGCGACGGGGGGGAGTCATTTAATGCTCCTCATCCGAGTGGCCGCTCGTGAGCGAGCGCACCAGCAGCACCGGCAGGATGACGGTGAACACGATGACTTCCTTGAACGAGCTGGCCCAGAAGGAGCCAAAGGATTCGATGACGCCGACAAACAGCGCGCCGAACAGGGCGCCGGGATAGCTGGAGAGGCCGCCGATCACCGCCGCCACGAAACCTTTGAGGCCGATCAGGAAGCCCGAATCGTAGAAGACGGTGGTGCTGGGGCCGATCAGCAGGCCCGACAGCGCGCCGATCAGCGCGGCCATGGTGAAGGTCAGCTGGCCTGCCGCGTGCGAGGAGATGCCCATGAGGCGCGCGCCCAGGCGGTTGACTGCGGTGGCGCGCAAGGCCTTGCCGAACAAGGAGCGCTCGAAGAACAGCCACAGCAGCACGATCAGGGCCAGCGAGCACACGCCGATGATGATGGTCTGCCCCGAGAGCATCACGGGGCCGAGGTTGAGGCGCAGGTCCCAGAACGCCGGGTTGCGGAAGCCCTCGGCGCCGAAGAACAGCAGGCCCAGGCCCGTCATGGCGAAATGCACGCCGACGGAGACGATGAGCAGCACCAGCGGCGAGGCCGCCTCCAGCGACTGGTAGGCCACGCGGTAGACCAGCGGGCCGAAGGCCGTGACCACGGCCACCGCCAGCAGCGCCTGTACCAGCAGCGGGAACTGCTGCGGCGCGGCCCAGATCGTGACCAGGGCGACGAGCACCGGCGCCACCAGCGTCTTCAGCGCGGGCTTGAGCGCGGCCGTCAGGCTGCCATGGTGGCGCCAGCGGCCATAAAACTCCATCAGCGCGGCCGTGCCGGCCAGCAGCAGCAGCAGCCAGACGGTGCCCGGCACCTTGCCGGTCTGCAGGATGGCCAGGGTGAGGGCGCCGTAGGCCACGAATTCACCCTGGGGGATGAAGATGACGCGCGTGACGGCGAACACGAGCACTGTGGCCAGACCCAGCAGCGCGTAGATGGCACCGTTGGTCACGCCATCGAGCAGGAGGATGCTCGCGATAGTCGTATCCATGAGGAAGATCG
>JAJZUZ010000053.1 GCA_021845965.1 Pseudomonadota bacterium
CGCGAGAGGGGTGCCCCCAGCAGGCGCGCCGCCTCCATCAGGTGCGCGGCCCGCTCGCCCAGCGCCGTGCGGGCCAGCAGGTAGACATAGGGATAGAGCGCAAAGGTCAGCACCCAGGCGGCGCCGGCGACGTTGCGTATCTCGGGAAAGAGCCGCCCTTGCAGGCCGGTGGTGCTGCGCAGCCAGGTCTGCAGCGGGCCGCTGTACTGCAGGAAATCGGTATAGGCATACGCGACCACATAGGCCGGCATGGCCAGTGGCAGCAACAAGGCCCACTCGAAGACGCGTCGCCCCGCAAAATCGAACAGGGTGACCGCCACCGCGCTGGACAGGCCAATGACGATGACACCGGCAGCCACCAGCAGGCAGAGCCAGAGCGAAGTAAGCGCATAGTCCGGCAGCACGGTGTGCGCCATCTCGGTGAGAATCTGCGCCGCCTGCCCGTCGCGCGCGCCCCAGGGCAGCCAGACCCCCAGCAAAGCCAGCACCGGCAGCATGAGGCCGGCGGTGAACAGCAGCAACAGGAGATGGCGGAACCGGCGCAAGGGTATGGAAGGAATCTTGGTCTAGATGCGAATTGTATGCATTTACAATAACTCACCATGTTCCTCGAAGTCGCGCAGCTCGAAGTCCGCTACGCCGGCACACCCAAGGCGGCCGTGCACGCCGTCTCGCTGCGCCTGCGCGCCGGCGACATCGGTGTGCTGATCGGCCCCTCGGGTTGCGGCAAGACCACGCTGCTGCGCGCCATCGCCGGGCTGGAGCCGCTCAGCGGTGGCGAGATCCGGCTCTGCGGCCGCGTCGTCAGCAGCGCAGCGATGCAGGTGCCGGCGGAGCAACGACGCATCGGCATGGTGTTCCAGGATTACGCCCTGTTTCCGCACCTGGACGTGGGCCGCAATGTGGCCTTCGGCATGGCCCACCTGACGCGCGCCGAGCGCGAGCTGCGCGTGCGCGAAGTGCTCAAGCTGGTGGGCCTGGACGGCAGCCAGACGCGCTATCCGCATGAACTCTCGGGCGGCCAGCAGCAGCGCGTGGCGTTGGCGCGCGCCCTGGCGCCGCGGCCGCAACTGCTGCTGCTGGACGAGCCGTTCTCGAATCTCGACGTCGAGCTGCGCGAGCGCCTGGCGCACGAGGTGCGTACCATCCTGAAAGAGGCGGGCGCCACGGCCCTGTTCGTCACCCACGACCAGCTGGAGGCCTTCGCCATCGGCGACTGCATCGGCGTCATGCACGAAGGCCGGCTGCACCAGTGGGACGACGCCTACACGCTCTACCACCGGCCGGCCACGCGTTTCGTGGCCGACTTCATCGGCCACGGCGTGTTTGCGCCGGCCACCATCCGCGAGGTCGACGGGCAGATCACCGTGCAGACGCCGCTGGGCGAGCTGACCGACGTGGCCGAGTGTCCGCTGCCCTGCGCCTTCGACGGCGGCGAGTGCGATGTGCTGCTGCGCGCCGACGACATCGTGCACGACGATGCGGCGCCGGTGCAGGCTGAGATCATCCGCAAGGCCTTTCGTGGCTCGGAGTTTCTCTACACATTGCGCCTGGCCGGCGGCCAGACCGTGCTGGCCCATGTGCCCAGCCACCATGACCACAAGATCGGCGAGTGGATCGGCATCCGCCCCGAGGTGGACCACGTGGTCACCTTCAACCGTGCCTGGGGCCTGCGCGGCAGCGAGCTGTGCCAGATGCCCTGCACCGGGCGCCCGGAGGCCTGCGACCCGCCGGCCTGATCAGCCGCCACGCAGGCGCAGGACCTCAGCCCGCAGATCCTGCGCCCAGACGCGGCGCTCGCGCCCCTGCGCCGGCTGCGGTTCGCCGAAGGTGATGCGCACCGTCACACCGGGCGCGCGCACCGTGCGCCAGACCGAACCCAGCAAGGTGTCGTCCCCCACATAGCAGGGCGCCAGGCTGCGCCGCCCGCTGCGCGTGTCGACGAACTGCAGGGCCACCGGCTGCACCGGCGCATCGGCGGCAATGGCCGCCTGCAGCAGATTGGCGTGAAAGGGCAGCAGGTCCAGGCCGTCACTCGTCGTGCCTTCCGGAAACACCGCCAGCACATCACCAGCGCGCAGGCTGTCGGCCATGTGGTGCACCACGCGCATGGCATCGCGGCGCGATTCGCGCTGGATGAATAGCGTGCCCACGCCACTGGCCAAGAGGCCGATCAGCGGCCAGCGCTGCACATCGGCCTTGGAAACAAAGCGGCAGAAACGCGCCGCATGCAGGGCGGTGATGTCCAGCCAGGAAATGTGATTCGCCACCAGCAGCAGCGGCCCGGGCAGGGTAGCCGCACCACACACTTCCAGCCGGATCCCCAGGCGTGCCAGCAGTTCGCGCGACCAGACCTGCACACGGAGCTCACGCTGCTCCTGGCTCAGGCGCGGAAAACGCAGCAGGATCGTGAACAGTCCGACCAGGATGTGGGTGAAGGCCCGCCACAGCCGCCACACGGCGCGCCAGGCGGGCGTGACGGCAGGCTCAGGCCTGGAACGCAATCTGCCCACCGACGATGGTGCAGCGTACGCGCGCGGGCAGCTCGTAGCCGGCAAAGGGCGTGTGTTTGCCCTGGCTGCGCAAGGCCGCAGGCTGCACCGTCCATTCGGCCTGCGGGTCGAAGACGCAGACGTCGGCCACGCCCCCCACCACCAGTTGCCCGGCGCTGGCCTGCAGCGTGCCCAGGGCGTTGCCCAGCACGCGGGCAGGCTCGCTTGTCAGCACGGCCAGCGCGCGCGTCAGGCCCACGCCGCTTTCCTGCCCCCATTTCAGGGCCAGACTCAGCAGCAGCTCCACGCCGGTGGCGCCCGGTTCCGCCTCGGCAAAGGGCAGGGCCTTGGCATCCTCATCCACCGGGGTGTGGTCCGAGACCAGCGCGTCGATGGTGCCGTCGGCCAGGCCCTCGCGCAGCGCATCGCGGTCGACCTGCTGGCGCAGCGGCGGGTTGAGTCGCATGCGGCTGTCGAAGTAGCCGATGTCGGTGTCGGTCAGGTGCAGGGAATTGATGCTCACATCCGCCGTCAGCGGCAGCCCCTCGTCCTTGGCCTGCCGTACCAGGGCCACACTGGCGGCGCTGCTGAGGCGGCACAGGTGCACGCGGGCGCCGCTGGCGCGCATGAGCTCGAAGATGGTGTGCAAGGCGATGGTCTCGGCCGCCACCGGCACGCCCGACAGGCCCAGGCGTGTGGCCAGTGCGCCGCTGGCGGCCACGCCCTGGCCCAGGTAGTAGTCGTTCGGCCGCAGCCAGACCGCGTAGCCGTAGGTGCTCGCATACTGGAAGGCGCGCTGCAGCACCTGCGTGTTGACCAGCGGCACGTCGGCCTGGCTGAAGGCCACGCAGCCGGACTCGGTGAGTTCGGCCATCTCGGTCAGGATCTCGCCTTGGAGGCCGCGCGTGAGCGCCCCCAGCGGGAACACGCGCGCTTGGTGCAGCTTCTCGGCACGGTACTTGAGCATCTCCACCAGTCCGGGTTCGTCGAGCACCGGATCGGTATCCGGCGGACAGGCCAGGCTGGTGACGCCGCCGGCCACCGCCGCGGTCATCTCCGATTCGAGCATGCCTTCGTGTTCGTGCCCGGGTTCGCGCAGGCGCAGGGCCAGATCCACCAGCCCGGGCGCAACGATGCTGCCCGCGGCATCGAGGGTGCGGTTGGGCGCAAAGTCGGCGGGCGCCTGGCCGATCGCCAGAATGCGGCCGGCGGCGATGGCCACGTCGGCGATCTCGTCGCGATTGCTGGCGGGATCGATGACACGGCCGCCCTTGATCAACAGTTTCATGCTGTTCTCGCCCTTCTTATGCTTCGTTGCCCGCGACGATGCCCATCACCGCCATGCGCACCGCGATGCCGAAGGTCACCTGCGGCAGGATCACGCTCTGCTTGCCGTCGGCCACCGTGGAGTCGATCTCCACCCCGCGGTTGATCGGGCCCGGGTGCATGACGATGGCGTCCGGCTTGGCCTGCTGCAGCCGCTCGGGCGTGAGGCCAAAGCTCTTGAAGTATTCCTGGCTGGAAGGCAACAAGGCGCCGCTCATGCGCTCGTTCTGCAGGCGCAGCATGATGATGACGTCGGCGTCCTTGATGCCCTCCTCCAGCGTGTGGCACACGCGCACGCCCATGGGTGCCATGTTCGCCGGCACCAGGGTCTTGGGGCCGACCACGCGCACCTCGGCGCAGCCCAGGGTGGTGAGCGCATGGATGTCGGAGCGCGCCACACGCGAGTGCAGCACGTCGCCGACGATGGCCACCGTGAGGTTGGAAAAATCCTTCTTGTAGTGCCGGATGGTGTACATGTCCAGCAGGCCCTGTGTCGGATGCGCATGGCGGCCGTCGCCGGCATTGATGACGTGCACGTGCGGGGCCACGTGCTGGGCGATCAGGTAGGGCGCGCCCGATTCGCTGTGGCGCACCACGAAGAGGTCCGCCGCCATGGCGCTCAGGTTCGCAATGGTGTCCAGCAGGGACTCGCCCTTGGAGGCGGAGGAGCGCGCGATGTCCAGATTGATGACGTCGGCACTGAGGCGCGTGGCCGCGATTTCGAAGGTGGTGCGGGTGCGCGTGGAGTTCTCGAAGAAGAGGTTGAATACGCTCTTGCCGCGCAGCAGCGGCACCTTCTTCACCTCGCGGTCGCTGACGCTGACGAAGTTGGCCGCGGTGTCGAGGATGTGCGTCAGGATGTCGCGCGGCAGCCCTTCGGTGGAGAGCAGGTGGATCAGCTCGCCGTGCTTGTTGAGTTGGGGGTTGCGTTTGTACAGCATGGGTCTGGCCTTGGGATTCGCACTCGGGGTAGCGCGCTTGGTTGCCGCCGGCTCAGGCGGCCTCCACCTTGAAACTGAAACGGCCGCCTTCGTCACGCGCCAGCGCGAGCGACTGGCTGACTGCCAGCGCCACGCGCGCCGCGGCGAAATCGGCCTGGATCGGCAATTCGCGCCCGCCGCGGTCCACCAGCACGGCCAGCTGAACCTGGGCCGGACGGCCGTAATCGAACAGTTCGTTGAGCACGGCTCGGATGGTACGGCCGGTATAGAGCACGTCGTCCAGCAGGATGACGCGGGCCTCGTTGACATCGAAGGGCAGGCGGGTCTGGGCGGCGCTGCTCAATCCGCGGCGTGCGAAATCGTCGCGGTGCAGGGCGGAGGAGATCACGCCATGCTCGCCCGCCAGCTGCAGGTCGCGCTGCAGCCGTTCGGCCAGCCATGCGCCGCCGGAAGTCACGCCCACCAGGCGTGTGCCGGGTGCGCACAGGCCGCGCACGCCGCGCAGCAATTCGCGGTACAGCGCTTCCGCATCCAAGGTGAGTGTGCTCATTCCAGATTCCTCAAAAACTGTTCCAGGATGACGCAGGCTGCGCCGGCATCGGCGTCGGCCGCGCCATCCGCGAGCGCCTCGGTCGTGCTGTAGCGCTCGTCGACCTCGTAGACGGGCAGGCCGAAACGGCCGCGCAGCTGGCGCGCGAATTTCTGCGCCCGCGCCGTATTCTCGTGCGCCGCTCCATCCGGGTGGAAAGGGATGCCCACCACGAGCGCGTCGGGTTGCCACTCCTTGAGCCGCTCGGCGACGCGCTGGAAGCGCGCCTCGCCCTCGGCACGGATGGTGGGTTGGGGCTGGGCCCGACGCAACAGGCGGTTGCCGACGGCGACACCGGTGCGCTTGAGACCGAAGTCCAATGCCAGAAAGGTTTGCTGCGCGGCAGGGACAGTCGTCACAACGGGCGCGGACGCTGCGCTCATGCGTGCCCCGCATCGGGTGACAGCATCCAGGCCTGCAGCCCCAGCAGGGACAAGGCCTTGTCGTAACGCTGCTCCACCGGCGTCTCGAAAATCACGGCCGGGTCGGCGTGGACGATGAGCCAGCTGTTCTCGCCGATCTCGGATTCGAGCTGCCCCTGCGCCCAGGCCGAGTAGCCCAGCGAGACCAGGACACGGCTGGGGCCGGCACCGGTGGACAGGGCCTCCAGCACATCGCGTGACGTGGTCATTTCCAGGCCGCCGGGGATCATCATCGTCGAGGCATAGACCGGTTCCGGCTTCTCGGCAGGCGCCTCATGCAAGGCCTCGTGCAGCACAAAACCGCGCTCGGTCTGGACCGGCCCCCCATGAAAGACCGGCGCGTCCTTGAGGTCGGCACGCCCCAGCGGCAGCTCGACCTTGTCGAACAGGTTCTGCAGCTTGATGTCCGTGGGTTTGTTGATCATGAGACCGAGCGCGCCGCGCTCGCTGTGCTCGCACAGATAGACCACGCTCTTGGCAAAAGTCTCGTCGGCCAGACCGGGCATGGCGATCAGGAAATGATTCGTCAGGTTGATAGGTGCAGAATCATCGGCCATGTGCCAATTTTAGCGGCGATATGCAAAAAGTCCTTGATTCAGGTTTGGTCTGGTTCCGGCGCGACTTGCGCGTGGATGACCATCCCGCCCTGCACCTGGCGCTGCAGCAGTGCCGGCACGTGCACTGTGTCTTTGTCTTCGACCGCGACATCCTGGCGGCGCTGCCGCGCGCCGACCGGCGGGTGGAATTCATACGCGCGAGCCTGGTCGAGCTCGACGGCGATTTGCGCCGCTTGTCAGGCCATGAAGCAGGCGGCCTCATCGTGCTGCACGACCGTGCTGCGTCCGCCGTGCCGGCACTGGCACAGCAGTTGGGCGTGCAGGCGGTGTATGCGGCCCATGACTACGAGCCACAGGCGCAGGCGCGGGATGCCCAGGTCAGAGGCGCGTTGGCGGCATGCGGGATTGCGCTGCACACGACCAAGGACCATGTCGTCTTCGAAGGGCGCGAGATCCTGACCGGGGGCGGTACGCCGTACACGGTCTTCACACCTTATAAGCGCGCCTGGCTGGCGCGCTTGGAGAAGCTTGGCGCGCCGCCGGTTTACGACGTGGCCCCGGCACCCGATGCGCTGGCACCGCGCCCGCCGGAGCTGCGCGGCCCGGTCCCCACTTTGGCCGAGCTGGGTTTTGAGGCCAGCAACCTGGCACAGCTGAAGATGCCGACCGGCGCCAGCGGAGCGCGCCAGTTGCTCGACGACTTCGTCGCCCGCATGGATCACTATCACGAGACGCGTGACTATCCGGCGCTCAAGGGTCCCAGCTACCTGGGCGTGCACCTGCGCTTCGGAACGCTTTCCGTGCGGCGTGCGGTGGCGCTCGCGCAGCAGCACGGCCGGAACGGCAGCGCCGGGGCAGCGAGCTGGCTGAGCGAACTGGTCTGGCGCGAATTCTATTTCCAGATCCTCGCCAATTTCCCGCACGTCGCGACCAGCGCCTTCAAGCCGGCCTACGATGCCATCCCCTGGGAGCAGGGCACCCACGCCCAAGCGCTGTACGCCGCCTGGTGCGAGGGACGCACCGGCTACCCCATCGTGGACGCCGCGATGAGGCAGCTCAACCAGAGCGGCTACATGCACAACCGCCTGCGCATGGTGGCCGGCAGCTTTCTGGTGAAGGACCTGGGGCTGGACTGGCGCTGGGGCGAGCGCTATTTCGCACAGCAGCTCAACGACTTCGACCTCGCCGCCAACAACGGCGGCTGGCAATGGGTGGCGTCCAGCGGCTGCGACGCGCAGCCCTGGTTCCGCATCTTCAATCCGGTGAGCCAGAGCCGCAAGTTCGATCCGCAGGGGCGTTTCATCCGCCGCTATCTGCCGCAGCTGGCGGCACTCCCCGACGCGGCCTTGCATGCCCCCTGGCTGGCCAGCCCATTGGAGCTGGCCAGCGCCGGTGTGGCGCTGGGACAGGACTATCCCCTACCGCTGGTGCTGCACGACGAGGCGCGCGCACGTGCGCTGCAGCGCTACGCCGTCGTGCGCAAGGCAGGCGAAAAAGAGGGATGAAACCGGCAGGCTGCGCCAGCCTGCCGGCCCAAAATCAGGCCGTCACGGCCTGGCTGGTGTACTGGCGCACCAGGGCCAGCAGCTCCTCTTCGGAGTAGGGCTTGCCCAGGTAGTGGTTGACGCCCAGTTCCTTCGCGTGCTCGCGGTGCTTTTCCGCGATGCGCGAGGTGATCATGATGATGGGCAGATCGCGCAGCTTGGCATCGAGGCGGATGTTGCGCGCCAGATCGAAGCCGTCCATGCGCGGCATCTCGATGTCCGACAGGACGACGGCCGGCCGCTCCTCGGCCAGACGCTCCAGCGCCTGCAGACCATCAGCGGCCAGCGCCACGCGATAGCCTTCGCGGCGCAGCAGACGCTGCGTGACGCGGCGCACCGTGATGGAGTCGTCGACCACCAGCACCAGCGGCACTTCGCTGGCACCCGCCACAACCACCGGCTCGACCGTCTCGCCTTTGGCGCGACTGACCGGCACAGCGCCCTTGCCCGCGGCCTGCTGCAACTCGTGCGCCTTGTCGCCATAAACCGTCGCCAGGGCCACCGGGTTGTAGATCAGCACCACGGCGCCGGACGCCAGCACGGACATGCCGGCCAGACCCGGCAGGCGCGAAAGCTGCGGCCCCAGGTTCTTCACCACGACTTCCTGGTTGCCCAGCACTTCGTCGACGTGCACGGCCACGCGCTGGCCCGCGCTTCGCAGCACGACCACCGGGTGGGTCTTGCCGGCGTGCTCGTGGCTGCGCGCCGAAGCCTGCAACAGGGCACCGGCCCAGAAGAAGGGCACCACCTCGCCGCCGAAGGGGGTGCTGCCGCTGTGGTAGGCGAGGTCGAGTTCGGTGGCGTTGAGGCGGCGCACGATCTCGACCAGGTTGGCCGGCACGCCGATGCTGAGCTCGCCCATGCGCAGCATGATCACCTGCGTCACGGCCGTGGTCAGCGGCAGCACGAGCTTGAAGCTGGTGCCCATGCCTGTCTGCGTCGAGGTCTCGATACGACCGCCCAGCGCCTGCACTTCCGCGCGCACCACGTCCATGCCGATACCACGACCGGCCAGCTCAGTGACGTTGGCCGCGGTGGAGAAGCCCGGCATGAAGATCATGTTGGCTGCGTCGGCGTCGGACAGCACCTGACCCGGCGCCAGCAGCCCCTGGGCCTGGGCTTTTTCGCGGATCCGCGAGAGGTTCAGACCGGCGCCATCGTCACTGAAGACGACCGAGACGTCGTTGCCTTCCTGGTGCAGGCTGATGGTGATGGTACCGGCCGCCGCTTTGCCGGCAGCCAGGCGATCCTGCGGTGACTCGATGCCGTGGGCGACGGCATTGCGCAGCATGTGCTCGAACGCCGGCGCCATGCGGTCGAGCACGCCGCGGTCGATTTCCATGCTACCGCCCTGGATGTCGAGCTTGACCTGCTTGCCCGCGTCCTTGGCCGCCTGCCGCACCACGCCGTAGAGGCGCTCGGAGATCCCTTCGAATTCCATCATGCGCGTGCGCAGCAGGTCGCGCTGCAGTTCGCGCGCCTGGCGCCCCTGGGCGATGAGGTCGTCTTCCGTGCCGCTGAGAGTCTGCTGCAGGTTGCGCTGCACAGTGGCCACGTCGTTGACGGACTCGGCCATCATGCGGGTGAGTTCCTGCACACGCGTGAAGCGGTCGAACTCCAGCGGGTCGAAGCCCTGGGCCGTGTCCTTGGCCTGCTGCAGCCGCGACTGCATCTGGGACTCGGCCTGCACCTCGACGTCGCGCAGATGGGCACGCAGCCGGTCCAGGTTGGCGGTCAGCTCGTCTAGTGAGCCATGCAACTGGCCCAGACGCTGGTCCAGACGGCTGCGCGTGATCATCACCTCGCCGGCCTGATTCACCAGGCGGTCGAGCAGTTGCGAACGCACCCGCACGGTCTGGCCACCGCTGCTGCGGCTGCCGGATGCCGCCGGTGCCCGCGGTGCGGGCATGGCCGGCGCGGGAGTCGCGGGACGAGCCGGCGCCGCTGGCAGGCTCGCAGGCATGGCGACCACCGGAGCACGGGTTTCTGCCATTGCCTGCATCGGCTGCGGCGCGGGCGCCTGGGCCGCCGCTATGGCGGGCCTCTGCGGCATGACGGGTTCCGGACTGGCCGGTGCAGCAGCGGGCTCCAACGGGCCCTGGCACAGTTCGTCAAAGTTCGCCTGCAGGCGGTCAAAACGCGCCAGCATGGGTTCGATCTGCGCGGTCTGCACGAATTCCGAGCCCATGGACTCGATCGCCGATTCCATGCGGTGCGCCATCTCGCCCAGACGCATGGCACCGGCCAGACGGGCGCTGCCCTTGAGCGTGTGCAACACGCGCAACACGTCGAGGCGGGCGCTCCCGTTGTCGGGTCGTTCCGACCACTGGCGCAGGGCCGAGCCCAGTTGCGGCATGAGTTCGGCCGCCTCTTCCTCGAAGATGGGGAACAGGTCGGGGTCAATCAGGTCGACCGCATCAATGTCCTCGTCCGCCTCCTCCGCCACGATCTGCGCGGCACCGGGCAGGTGCGGCGTCGAGACGGAAGCGGGCGCCGACGCCATCGGTGCCCGCGCCAGCGCCGGCTCGATGACGGGCTGCGGTCTTGCCGCAACGGGCGCCGCCGCAGCAGGAGCCGGCGCCGGAGCAGACGCCGCCGGCATGGTGAAGTCAAAGGTCAGATCGCCCAGGTCGAGCGTCGCGGACTCGCTGACCTCCAGACCACCGGTGGTCTCGCCAGGCGCCGCGGCGCCGAGATCCAGCCCGTCCAGCTGGGCAAATTCGGTACTGTGGATGGCGTTCAGGGCATCAACCAGCGCATGGTCGGGCGCCTTGAGGAAGCCCGCCGCAAACTGATGCAGCAGATGACGGATCTCGTCAGCCGCGGCGATGAAGACCTGGGCATGCTCGGGCTGGCGCTGGCCGTGCAACTGCACGTGCTGCATGGACTGCTCCAGCGCGCGGGCGATCTCGGACAGCGCGGCAAAACCGACGGTGGCCGAGCTGCCCCCAAGGGAGTGGGCCAGCGCGATGCTGCTGTCGGGCACAGGCTTGTGCAGCTCCAGCGCCCACTCGTTGAGTTCGGTCACCAGGCGGCGCGACCATTCGTCGGCTTCGTTCAGGTAGACGTTGTACAGCGGGATGCCGATACGCAGATTGCCGATGACCTTGACCTGCTCGTCTACAGGCTCCACGGCGGCGGGCACTGGCGACTCCAGGCTGAGCTCGAAAGCCTCAAGCCCCGCCGCACCAGCGCCGGCAGCGGCGTCGTCCGCCCCGCCCGTCGTGGTATCAGACCAATTGTTCTGCAGCTCCGGCAACTCCAGCGGCGGCAACTCGTCCGCGGCGGCGGCCTGGGCAGGCTCCCACTTCATGCCGACCGGGGTCGATGTGACAGCCGGCAGTTCGGCCGGCCCAGCCAGGCTGGTCGGCGCCCACTCCATGGCTGGCGCCGCCGATTGGACCGGCGCCAGATCCTCCGGTCCCGCGAGGCTGGTCGCAGCCCAGTCAGCCCCCGCGCCTTGCCCGGCCTTGCTGGCAGACGGCACGTCGCCAAGACTGCCGAAGTCGATGCCACCGACATCGCCGAGATCCAAGTGTGCCGCACCAGCGGCAGCCGGCGTGGCACCAGCGGGCCCGGCGGCGCCGAGATCGAACTCGAACATCTGGGTGGAGGCGAAATCAACCGGTTCGGCCGGCGGCTGCTCCACCACCGGCTGCTCCACCACCGGCGGCTCGACCACGGAGGGCGGCAGACTCAGCTCCGGTGCCGGCGCCTTTGTCTGTGCGGGCGCGCCGCTGGCCGGCGCTCCGGCGGCACCGCCAGCCGGGATGGTCAGCGGCTTGAGCAGGCCTTCCAGGCGCATCGCGTCGGCCGACTGGCGGAACGGCGCCGCCGTCCAGGCAGCATCGGCGCCGGCGGCAATGTCCTCCACCCAGTTGCTCAGCCCCTGCAGCGCCGCGCCCGACAGCTGCAGCAGCTCCGGGCGGGCGGGCTTCTGCTCCGCCAGCCAGCTGTTCATCATCTGCTCCATGGCCCAGGCGGCCTCACCAAATTCGGTGAAGCCGACCATGCGGGAACTGCCCTTGAGCGTATGGAAGGCACGGCGCAGCGTGGTCTGCTGGGTCAGATCGGCCGGGTCACCGACCAGGGCTGCCACGGCATCCAGGCCGTTGCGTGCCACTTCGCGCGCTTCTTCGAGGAAGATGTCACGCAACTCGGCGCCGTCATCCTCGCCTGTGTCTTGGGCGGCCGGTGCGGCAGCAGGTGCCGGAACGGCGGCTGGCGCCGCTGGCGCCACGGCGGCCGGCGCGCGCGCCGGTGCCGGTACCGCCACGGGCGCGGCGGCGACCGGCGCCGGTTCGGGCGCGGCGGCAGCCACTTCGCGCTCACGGCCCATCAGGGGCTTGAACTCGCCCAGTTCCTCGTCGTAAACGAAGAGCTTCTTGGCCAGGGCACGCTGGTAACTCAGCATGTCGATCAGGAAGCCCAGGGCACCCAGGCTGTTGCCAAACTTTTCGAATACGCCGGAGCGCGCCGTTGTCTCGTCGATGTTGTCGACCAGGAATTTCTCCACCGTGTCGCGCATGCGCACGGTCGCCAGCGAGGCCTGGTCCAGCCCCAGCACCGAGAACACGCCCCGCATCTGCGCCAGCTGGTTCGGCACGTCGTTGAGCGGCGCCTTGTCCGACGGGTTGCGGAAGAAGGTATCGAGCGACTTTTCGATCTCGGTCAGGCTGGTGCGCAGTTCCTCCACCACGCTGCCCATGGTCTGACGATCGCTGACGCGACGGTACAACTCCTCCATCCAGGGCTCGAGCGCCTCGGGCTGGCCGCCGGCAATGACGTGGTCCAGCCTGCGCGCCAGACGATCGCTGCGCTCGCGCATGCTCGACTCGGTCGGATCCATGTCCTCGTACGCCGCGTCGAGGTACAGGATGGCCGTGGCCACTTCCATGGCCACCGGCGTGGTCGGCGGCTCGCCGGAACGCACCGTGCCGTCCACCGCCTTCAGCAGCGCGCGCGCCAGCTCCTTGTTCTCGGGATGCAGCTTGAGCAGGGACTCGCCCACCTGGGAGAACTGCTCGGACACCACCTTGAGCCGGTTGGTGTCGCCGCCGGACAGGGAGGACCAGGTTTCCGTCGCCGTGGCAATGCGCTTGCGCGCCTGTACCAGCACCGCAGGATCAAAACGGCCGTACTGCGGTGTTTCGTAGTTGACGGGCCGGGCCTGATCGAGACCGTAGGCCTTGCGCACGGACGACAGCACCGGCGCCGCCTGCGCGTCCGC
>JAJZUZ010000054.1 GCA_021845965.1 Pseudomonadota bacterium
GTGGTGCGCCTGCAGATGCCTTATGAGGGGGCGGCTGCGGGGACCCATTCCATCCATTTCGACATTACCGCACGTGACACCGGGACGCAGGTGCACGAAAAGTCGGTGTTTCTGGTTCCACGCTAGGAGTGAAAAGCATGAACAAGGACGACAACGCAGCACCGCTGCCGTGGTGGAAGTTCGGGCACGTGTGGATGGTCATCGCGGGGCCGGCGATCGTGGTGGTCGCAGGTTTCGTGACCCTCTACATCGCCGTGCACCGCCCTGATCCGGTGATCAGCGAGGACTACTACCGCCAAGGCATCGAGCTCAACAAGACCCTGGAGGCCCAGAGCGCGACCAGTCTGGCCCCGGCGCTCCATGCGCGCAATCATGCGGCGACTGGCGTGCCCGTGGCGGCCAATCCGTCGGCCAAGCCCTGAGTGCCGAGACGATCGAGGAGACGACAATGAAAATGCAAAAAATGATGTGGATTGCCTGGCCGGCGTTTCTGGTGGCGGGCGTGCTGGAGATGCTGGTGTTTGCCATGGTCGATCCGCAGGACCTGCAATGGTTCGGCCAGCCGGTGGAGCTGTCGCGCCTGGGGGTCTACACCGTCGCCTTCTTCGTCTTCTGGGGCATCACCATGCTCTCGAGCGCTCTCACGACCTTGCTGGCGATGTCGCCCTTCGAGGTCAACCAGTGCCCGCTGGAACCCGCCGAGCGGCCGGCGGGCTGCCCCAAGCAGGAAGACTGCTGCGCCAGCTGAAGTAGGGTGAGCGCCCCGCGCGGGCACCCTGCCCATAGGGCGCCTGGCGGCGGCTAGCCGAGCCTCAGTGGCATTCGGCGGGGTGGTTCACCAGGCGCGCCAGTGCCTCGGTGTTGAGGATGCGCACATGGCGCTGCTTGACCTCGACGATGCCATCCTCGACAAATTTGGAGAAGGTGCGGCTGACCGTCTCCAGTTTCAGACCCAGATAACTGCCGATTTCCTCGCGCGTCATGCGCAGGATGAGCTCGGACTGGGAAAAGCCACGGGCATGCAGGCGTTGCACCAGATTGAGCAGGAAGGCGGCCAGGCGCTCTTCCGCCCGCATGCTGCCCAGCAGCAGCATCACGCCGTGCTCACGCACGATCTCGCGGCTCATGATCTTGTGCACGTGCCGCTGCAGCCCGTTGATCTCGCGCGAGAGGTCCTCGATGCGGTCAAAAGGCATGATGCAGACCTCGGCATCCTCCAGGGCAATGGCGTCACAGGTGTGGTGGTCGTTGACGATGCCGTCCAGGCCGATGATTTCGCCGGCCATCTGAAAACCCGTGACCTGATCCCGGCCGTCTTCGGACGCGACGCAGGTCTTGAAGAAGCCGGTGCGAATGGCGTAGAGCGAGGTGAATTTCTCGCCGTTGCGGAAGAGGGAGGCGCCGCGCTTGATCTTGCGCCGGTTGGCAACCACGTGGTCCAGGCGTTCCACCTCTTCCGAGCTCAGGCCCATGGGCATGCACAGCTCACGCAGATTGCAGTTGGAGCAGGCGACTTTGATCGTTTGCGGGTTCATGCACTGTATTTTGACATCTGCCATGGGGGCGCTCCCGGGGGAAAATGATCTCGCAGCCCATACATTAACAGCATTTGATGCACATCAAGACGGCAGGGGCGGTTTCCCGGCACAGTCCATGCCGTAGTCGAGGACTTCCATGAATGCCGTAACCGTCGAGCCCGTCTCTCCCGAACTGCTGCGTCGTCACGACGTGGCTGGGCCGCGCTATACCTCCTACCCCACGGCGGATCGGTTTGTCGAGGCTTTCGGTCCCGATGACTACGCCCGCGCGCTCCAGCAGCGGCGTTCAGGAGCAGCGGCGCTGGTGTTGCCGCTGTCGCTCTATGTGCACATTCCGTTCTGCGAATCGCTGTGCTACTACTGCGCCTGCAACAAGATCATCACCAAGCACCATGATCGCGCCGCGGAGTACCTGCGTTACCTGAGCCGCGAGGTGGATCTGCACACGGCCCAGCTGGGCGTGGGTCAGACTGTCACCCAGCTGCATCTGGGCGGCGGGACGCCGACGTTTCTCAGTGATGCCGAATTGCGCGAACTGATGGCCATGCTGCGCCGCAGCTTCAACCTGGCGCCCGGCGGCGAGTACTCCATCGAGGTCGATCCGCGCACCATCGACGTCAGCCGGCTCGATACGCTGGCCGAGCTTGGTTTCAACCGCCTGAGCTTTGGCGTGCAGGACTTCGACCCGGCTGTGCAGAAGGCCGTGCACCGGGTTCAACCCGCGGAGCAGGTGTTTGCGCTGGTCCAGGCGGCACGCGAGCGCGGCTTCGATTCGGTTAATGTCGACCTGATCTACGGCCTGCCGCAGCAGACCCCCGAGTCCTTTGAACGCACCCTGGCTCAGGTGTGCGAGTTGCGGCCCGACCGCATCGCGCTGTATGCCTACGCCCACCTGCCCGAGCGCTTCAAGCCACAACGCCGCATCGCCGTGGCGGAGCTGCCCGGCGCCCCGGCCAAGGTGTCCATGCTGGCGAACGCCATCTCGCGTTTCATGGGCGCCGGTTACGTCTATGTGGGCATGGACCATTTCGCGTTGCCCAATGATGCATTGGCGGTGGCCAAGCGCCAGGGACGCCTGCACCGTAACTTCCAGGGCTACAGCACCCAGCCCGATTGCGACCTGATCGGCCTGGGGGTGTCCTCCATCGGGCGCATCGGCGCCACTTACAGCCAGAACGCCAAGACGCTGGAGGAGTACTACGACGCCATCGACCACGGCCGCTTTGCCGTGGTGCGCGGGCTGGCGCTGTCGCGCGACGACCTCGTACGCCGCGGCGTCATCATGGCGCTGATGTGCCAGGGGCAGGTGTTGTTCGAGTCCATCAACCTGGCCTACCTGATCGACTTCAGGAGCTACTTCGCCGCCGAGCTGGACGCGGTGCAGGAGCTGGCCGAGCAGGGCCTGGTCACGCTGGATGACAGCGGCATCCAGGTCACCGCCATGGGCTGGTTCTTCGTGCGCGCCGTGGCCATGGTCTTCGACCGTTATCTGCAGGCGGACCGCAACCGCGCCCGGTTCTCCAAGATCATCTGAGCGGCTCGTAGGCCCTACACTCCCGGGCATGCAGACTTCCCTGGCCATCACGGCTCTGTTCATGGGGCTGGCCGGTGGCCCCCATTGCATCGCCATGTGCGGCGCCGCCTGCGCCGGCATTGGCGAGGCGGCCGGCGCGCATCGCAACGAAGCCATGTGGACCTTCCAGCTCGGCCGTGTCATCGGCTATGCGGCGCTCGGCGGCCTGGCGGCGGCTTCCCTGCAGGGCTTGGGCTGGCTCACCATCCAGTCGGCCGCGCTGCGCCCCGTCTGGACCATGTTCCATGTGGCCGCGCTGATGCTGGGCTTGCTCCTGCTGTTGCGCGCCCAGCAGCCCGTGTGGCTGGAACAGGCGGCCAGGCGTCTCTGGAGTGGCGCGCGGGCTCTGGCGGCCGGCCGCGGCCGCGGCGCACCGCTGGTGGTGGGCATGCTATGGGCCTTGTTGCCCTGCGGCCTCTTGTATTCGGCCCTGCTGGTGGCGGCGATGACCGGCCACGCCTTGCAGGGGGCCGCGGTGATGGCCCTCTTTGCCCTCGGCACCTCGGTGTCCATGATGGCGGGGCCGTGGCTCTGGCTGCGCTTGCGGGGCGCCGGTACCGGCGACTGGGGCGTGCGGCTGGCCGGTCTGGCGCTGGCACTCAGCTCCGCCTGGGCGCTGTGGATGGGGCTGGTGCATGGGGCGGCCCCGTGGTGTGTCGCCCCGGCGGGTTGAGCCGACAGGTCCACCGAGCTGTTTGCGATAATCCCGGCCCATGTCCCGCAGCCCCGGCGTCACGCCTTCCCCGACCCATCTGGTCCTTATCCCCACCTACAACGCCGGCCCGAAAGTGCTGGAGACCGTGCAGGAGGCCTTGCGCTACTGGGCGCCGGTCTGGGTGGTGGTGGACGGAAGCACCGACGGCACGGGGCCACAGCTGCAGGCGCTGGCACGCAGCGAACCGCGACTCCGGGTCATGGTGCTGGAGCGCAACCAGGGCAAGGGTGCGGCGGTCATGCATGGCCTGGCGGCGGCCGAGGCGGCCGGCTACACGCACGCGCTCACCATGGACTCCGACGGGCAGCATCCGGCACCGCTGATCCCGGCCTTCATGGCGGCCTCACAGCAGCGTCCCGCTGCCATGATCCTGGGCAAGCCGGTTTTTGATGCCAGCGCACCGGCCCTGCGGGTGCAAGGGCGCAAGGTGTCCAACGCCTGGGCGAATCTGGAAACGCTGTGGATGGGGATCGGTGATTCGCTCTATGGTTTTCGTGTCTATCCTGTCGCGCCGCTGCTTCGGATCATGGAGCGCCAGCGCTGGATGCGCCGCTTCGACTTCGACATCGAGGCCGCCGTGCGCCTGTGCTGGCGTGGTGTCTGGCCCGTGAACCTGGATGCGCCCGTGAAATACCTGCGGCAGGAGGAGGGTGGCGTCTCGCATTTCAACTACCTGCGCGACAACGCCTTGCTCACCTGGATGCATACCCGGCTGATGCTGGGCTTCCTGATGCGCCTGCCAGTGTTGCTGCTGCGCCGCATGAGGGGACGCCCGGCCTGATCCAGGTCAGATTGTGCAATTTCCCCTGCTGGGGCCGAGGTAAATCTGATTACAATTTTCACCGGCGCCTGCACAAATTTGGTGCGACGCGCATGGCTGTTCGGGGCATCCTGTGCGGCAGATTACGACAATAAATTCCCAAGGGTGACTTTGTCAGGCGGAACGTCCGGGCCAACGGACGTTCGTCCCGCCAGTCAGGCCGCGGGAGCTACTGAAACCATGTGAGCGGACATGCTGCGTCAAATCATCAAGGATTTCGTTGTTCGACAATTCAATGTCGATCCTGCCCTGTTCGACAACCCGGACCTGAAGGTGACCGAACTCGGCCTGGACTCACTGGGCGTGGTCGAGATGTTGTTCGAGGTTGAGGACATGTATGGCTTTCAGGTCCATGACCCGGCCCGCTACAGCGGCATGACCTTTGAAGAGATGGTGGCGGACATCGAAGCCACGATTCGCGCCGCCAACAATGGCCAGCTGCCCGAACCCGCTTCGCTGCAGGGCAAGGCCTGATCCGCTTCCGTCACGATCGGCCCACCCGGTTCATGGATAGCGCCAGCAGCGTGCATCGTGTCGTCGTCACCGGCATCGGCCTGCTGACCCCCCTGGGGCTCAATCGTGACGCCAGTTTCGCCCGCCTGATCCAGGGTGAAGGCGGGGTGCGCGCAGCAGCACCCGAGATCACCCGCTGGCTGCCGCACGCGCTGGCGGCCAGTGTCGACCCTGCCTACGCCCAACCGCTGGACCGCAATGAGCAGGGGCTCGACCGTGCGACCCAGTTTGCCTTGCTGGCCAGCCGGGAGGCATTGGCCGATGCCGGTGCGGACCGGTGGGACCTCGATCCCGATCACATCGGTGTCTTCACCGGCATCGGCCTGGGCGGTGCCACCACCAGCGAGGCGCTCTACGCACGTTTCTACGAGCAGCTGCAGCAGACCGGGCGCAACCCGACCGTGGTGCACCCCCTGTCGGTGCCCCGTCTCATGCCCAACGCCGGCGCGGCGGCCATCTCCATGGCCAATCAGTTCCGCGGCCCCAGCCATACCTACAGCGTGGCCTGCTCCTCTTCCGCCATGGCGGTGGGCGAGGCCTACCGCAACATCCGGCACGGTTATGCCCAGGCCATCGTGGTCGTCGGGTCCGAGGCCATGCATGTACCCGGCGTCTTCATGGCCTGGAATGCCCTGCGCGTGATGGCCAAACCCTATCCCGGCAATCCGGCGGCCAGCTGCCGGCCGTTTGACAGGGAACGCAGCGGCTTTGTCTTGGCCGAAGGCGCCGCCGCGCTGGTGCTTGAGACGGCGCAATCTGCCATCCGGCGCGGCGCACGCATCTATGGCGAGATCTGCGGCTATGGCAGCAGCAGCGATGCCAAGCACCTGACCCTGCCATCCAGCGAAGGGCAGTACCGTGCCATCCGCATGGCCCTGGCCGAGTCGGGTATCGCGCCGGCAGGCATCGATTACCTCAATGCCCATGGCACCGCCACCGACGCGGGCGACGTGGTCGAGACCGAGACCATCCGGCAGGTCTTCGGCGACCACGCGGATCGTCTGCCGGTCAGTTCGACCAAATCCATGCACGGGCACATGATCGGCGCCGGCGGCGCCACCGAGTTTGCCATCAGCCTGCTGGCCATGGAACGCGGCAGCATTCCGCCGACGGCTTACCTGGACAACCCGGATCCCCGCTGCACGCTGGATTACGTGCCGCGGCAGGCCCGCCACGGGCAGCGGCTGCGGGCGGTGATGTCCAATTCGTTCGCCTTTGGCGGCAGCAATGTGTCGCTGATTGCCCGCCAGTTCGAGTGAGCGGCGCTGCGCTGGTGCAGTGTCCCCGGAGATGAGCGCATGAGCGACGCGATACCCTATCCCATTGAGCTGGATGCCGACGGTGTCTACCGCCTGCTGCCGCATCGCGGCGAGATGCAGCTGATCGAGAGCCTGACCGTGCTGGACCACGATCACTACCGGTCCCGCGCGCGCTGGTCGGCAGACAGCGCCGTGTTGCGCGGCCATTTTCCCGGCATGCCGCTCGTGCCCGGGGTGATGCTCGTTGAACTGGTCGCCCAGGTGGCCGGCCCCGGCATGCGGGCCGGCTCGCCTTCGGCACGGCGGCTCGAGGGGGACTATCTGGGCATGCTGGCCGGCATCCGCAAATGCAGCTTCCGGCGCCCGGTGCTGCCGCAGGAAGCGGTGGAAATCACCGTGCGTACGCGGCCCATGTCGGAAACGGCTGCGGGCGTGAGCGCGGTGCTGACGGTGGACGCTGAGGAGGCGGCCCAGGTGGACATCCTGCTCATCAACACGCCGCGTCAGATGGTCGAGGAAAGCATTGTCTCCGCCGCCCGCCGCAGGGCCTGAACGGGCCCGGTTGACCGCTCAGGTGCGCTGCAGTTCTTCGCGGAAATAGTGGTCCAGCTCGGCCAGGGCCGGGCCTGTCAGCGGCGGCGGGGCAAAGCGCCGACCCAGCCGCGCCCGGATCACCAGGGGCAGCACCGGCGGATTCAGCAGGCCCCAGTGTTTGCCGAGATAGGGCGTCGAGAACTCCAGGATCACGGCCTGCATCGGCACCTCGCTCTGTTTGGATAGCACGATGCAGGCGCTGCCCAGGGGGTCAAGCGGGAATTTCCGGGTCCGGCCGCCCTCGGGGAAGAGGATGAAGTGCGCGCCCCGCTGCAGTTCGCGGCAGGAATCGGCAATCATCTGGCGCGGCCTGGCATTGCTCACATAGCCGGCCATGCGTGCGCCCACGCCGAACAGCGGATTGTCCAGCAGGCTGGCCTTGAGCACGCAACTCGCATTGGGCAGGCAGGCCAGCAGGATGACCGCATCGAGCAGGGAGGGATGGTTGGCGATGACGATGAGGGACCTGTCCTGCCCCAGGGCGGCCAGCTCGCCCGTGTCCAGCCGTACCTGGCATACGCCACGCAGCACTGCGAGATAGGCGCGGAAGCCCCAGCGGATGAGGCGGCGCGATACCGGCTTGTGCCAGCGCCGCGGAAGCGCCACATAGAGCAATGCAAACAGGGGAATGGAGTGCAGGCATATCAGGGCCAGCAGGCCCAGACCGATACACATGGCAACCACTTCATACAGTCGCCAGAGCGGATTGCCGGATCGCCGGGGGGTCATGCTGCTACCATTTCGAGAGAGACCGCAATTATGACCACGCCCCATCCGACCGAATCGCCGGCGCGCGCGCTGAACAAGCTGTTGTGGCGGATCTGGTGGCTGAAAGCGCCTGGTTCGGCTCTCTTCATCTGGCTTTTCTTCGAAGCCTATTTTTTCCTGCTGCGTTTCCCCCATTCCGAGGTGACGGTCATGCCGCTCACCTGGCTGGACGGAGCCATTCCCATGCAATGGTGGGCCTGGGTGCCCTATCTGTCGCTCTGGTTCTATACCTGTCTGCCGCCGGCACTGCTTCCCGGCGTGCGGCAATTGCTCTACTACGGCCTGGGGGTGGGTAGTGCCTGCCTGGTCGGACTGCTGTGCTTCTACCTGTGGCCGACCATCGTGCCCGCCTTCGCCCGCCCGCCGGGCACCGGGCTGGCGCTGCTGAATGGCGTGGATACGGCAGGCAATGCCTGCCCGTCACTGCATGTGGCGATTGCGGTGTATTCGGCCTTGTGGCTGCATGCGCAATTGCGGCAGGTGGGCGCCGGGCGCAACTGGCTCGCCGCGAACTGGGCCTGGTGTCTGGCCATCGTCTACTCGACCCTGGCCACCAAGCAGCACGTCGCGCTGGATGTACTGGCCGGCGCTCTGCTGGGCAGCGTCGGTGCGCTGCTGGCGCTGGCCGGCTATCGGCGCTGGTTTGCCGAGCCGGCCGCGCGGCGGACGCCGGTCGTTCTGCTAGATCATGCCGCCATTGACGGAAATCACCTGGCCCGTGATGTAGGACGCCTGCTCTGAAGCGAGAAAGCCCACCAGGGCGGCTACTTCTTCGGGGCGGCCCGCCCGCTTCATGGGCACCAGACGCGCAATCGACTCGGCATCGAAGGCGCCCTGGCTCATCTCAGACGTGATGATGCCGGGCGCTACGGCGTTGACGGTGATGCCGCGGCTGGCGAGCTCCAGCGCCAGCGACTTGCTGGCGGCGTGCAGCCCGCTCTTGGCGGCCGCGTAGTTGGTCTGTCCGCGGTTGCCGGTGATGCCGGCAATGGACGAGATGGTGATGATCCGCCCCCAGCGGGTGCGGATCATGGGCAGGGTCAGCGGCTGCGTGACATGGAAGAAGCCGTTGAGCGAGACGTCGATCACGCGATGCCACTGGGCACTGCTCATGCCGGGGAAGACGGCGTCGTCGTGGATGCCCGCATTGTTGACCAGCACCTGCACCGGGTGCTGCTCGACGATGGCTTCCAGCGCCGCGCGTGTGGCGGCTTCGTCCGCGACGTCGAACACCACGGTGCTGGCGCCACCGCCGCTGGCGACGATCTCGTCGCAGACCTGGCGGGCGGCATCGGCGTTGCGGTTGGCGTGGACGATGACGTGCAGGCCGTCGGCGGCGAGCTGGCGGCAGATGGCCGCGCCGATGGCGCCGCTGCCACCGGTGACGAGAGCGTATTTCATGGTCATGAGGAGGGGCCCGGGTGCGCGCGCTGGGCGGCGGCGGTGCTGGCCGCACTGAGCATCACGCTGGCGCGTCCGCTCAGCACCGTTTGGCCGGCGGCTTCCACCTGGAAGCTGTAAAGGATGGTGTTGCTGTCGCCGGAAAGGCGCTGGGCCTGGATCCGCAGTTCCGGCGCCTGCGTGTCGAGCCGCGGCACGTTCCAGCGGACGTCGCGCACGCTGGTGAGGTAGCCGGCGGCCGGGGCCGAGTCGCTGCCAGCCAGCAGGGCACCGTGCACGGCCATGGCCTGTGCCGCGTACTCGATGCCGTTGGCCACGCCTAGCGTACCCTCGGCACGCAGTGGGTGGTCGACGGCGGTGTGGCTGCTGGCCCGGCAGACGATGCTGTCAGCATCCCACTGCAGTACCGCGTCCAGCAGGCACATGGTCCCGTGGTGCGGGATGCGCGCGGCAATCCAGGCGTGGTCAGGCAAGAGTGCGGATGTCGACATCGAGGCTCATCCCGTCCAGATAGTCCAGGGTAGCGCTTCCGCTGGTGCCTTTTGCGAGGTGCTGCAGCAGCGGCAGGCTGCGCGCGGCCGGTACCGCATGCCGCAGGGCTTCCAGCGCCGGCTCCGCCAAGCGGCTTGCGTCGCCGCGGCCCAGATTCAGGCTGAGCGTTGCCGACGCTGCGCCGGGAGTCGGACTGAGCACCAGGCCCACACCGAAGGGGTGGGAGATGTTGCGCACGCTGCCCAGCGGGGGCGGATAGGGGCTGTCGTAGGCCAGCAGCAGGCAGGGTTCCTGGGCGCTGGCGACCTGGATGGCGGCTTCCAGCAGGCCCGCTGCGAAGGAACCGTCATATGCACACAGGCTGGTGGACGTGGCACGGCAGCCCGTGGCGATGCTCCAGTAGCCCGAGGGCGCGTTGTGCACCGAGTTGTGGAAACGCGTGGGGGACACGGCGCGGTCGGACGACGCCAGTGTCTCCAGGATGGAGTGGCAGTTCTCGCAGTCGCCGCCGGTCGAGGTGAAGACCGAGCGCAGGTTCGCCGGGTCGGCGCCAGCCTGCCGGACGGCGTCGAAGCCTGCAGCGAAGGCCAGCTTGATCGTCAGACCGGCGCGGCGGCGTTCCGCTGCGGGCAGGGCCTCGGGCGGCGGCAGGCTGATGGGGGCCAGGGTCAGCGGCACGCGTCCGGCCAGCACGCCGATGGACTGTTGCCAGCCCGAAAGACCGGGACCGTAGACGCCCACCCCCTGGACATGGACCTGCAGCGGGCGGGTCCCCGCGCCTGCCACTTCATTTGCGGCGAGAGAGGGCTTCACATTCTGGGACGATCCAGCGATGGTCATGCTCATGCAGCCACCTTCGACAGGACCATGCTGCAGTTGCTGCCGCCGAAACCGAAGGAGTTGCTCAGCACGTGCTGCAGGGGCATTTCACGATTGGCCAGCAGGTAGCGGGTGTTCAGCTTGGGGTCCAGCTCTTCCGTGCCGCAGCCGCCGGGGGCCAGCCCCTGCTGCAGCGCGAGCGCGCAGATGACGGCCTCGATGCCGCCGGCCGCACCCAGCGTATGGCCGGTATGTCCCTTGGTCGAACTGCTTGGCGTGTCGGTGCCGAACAGGGCGCACACCGCCTTGTCTTCGGCGGCATCGTTGCTGGGCGTGGCTGTGCCGTGCAGGTTGATGTAGTCGATCTGCGCGGGCTGCAGGCCGGCCATGGCCAGGGCCTGTTCCATCGCCGTGCGTGCGCCCAGCCCCTCCGGGTGCGGCGACGACATGTGATGCGCATCGCTGGACTCACCGATGCCGCTCATGACGATGGTGCCGGGGGCCGGTTCGCGGACGCGCTCGACCAGCACAAAGGCCGCCGCTTCGCCGATCGAGATGCCGTCGCGGGCCGCGTCGAAGGGGCGGCAGGGCCGCCGCGATACCAGCTGCAGCGAGTTGAAGCCGTAGAGCGTGGTCAGGCACAGCGAGTCGACGCCGCCGACGATGGCCGCGTCGATGAGGCCGCAGTCCATCATGCGCTGGGCATTGCCGAAGACCTTGGCGCTCGATGAGCAGGCGGTCGAGACGACAAAGGCCGGCCCCGAGAGGGCGAAGTACGTGCGCACGAAATCGGCGACCGAGTAGCTGTTGTGGGTATGGCGGTAATCCAGGGGGGTGAGGAATGCGCCGGTCACGGGTTCGCGATGACGATAAGCCAGCTCCGAACTCAGGATGCCGGAGGTGCTGGTGCCCAGGAACACGCCGACCCGGTCGGCGCCGTGCCGCGCGATGGCTTCGCGCACGGTGGCAGCGAAGCCATCCTGCTCCAGCCCCAGCTGCGCGAGACGATTGTTGCGGCAGTCGAAGGCGGCGAGATCAGGGCGCAGGACGTAGCCGTCGAGGCCGTCCACGGCCCCCAGGCAGGTATCGAGGTCGACGGTTTCCCAGCGCATGGCGCGTACGCCGCTGCGCTGTTCGCGCAGCGCGGCCAGCGTGGGCGTGAGGCCGGCGCCCAGGGCGCTGGTCATGGTGTAGGCCGCTAGATGAATCGAAGGCATGGAGTACGCGGGGACGCGGATGCGGTGAGCAAACGCTCGATTTTACCGGCGCGGCCTGCGCTGCGCTGGCGTGCAAGGCCGGTTGCGCGTCACCCTCCTGGCGGGTCAGGGGGCTGGCCGTGCCAGGGCGGCGGAGAACAGCAACGCCAGCACCGTGCCCAGGCCGACCGTCGTTCCCAGGATGGCCAGCACGGGTACGCTGGACAGCGCCAGCATGCCGAAGCTACCGACGATGGTCAGGTTGGCGGTGACCAGCGACACGATGGTGCGGCGCTGATCCTGCGCATTGCCGCCGGTGTTGGTGCTGTCGAAGAACAGCGCGTAGTTCGAACCGATGGCAACCACCAGCAGCAGCCCCACCAGGTGCAGGATGGTCAGCGAGGTGCCGCCCAGCAGCAGGACGCCGGTCACGCAGGTCACGGCGCAGGCCAGCGGCAGCGCCACCCGCAGGGTGCGGCCGACGGAGCGCAGCATCAGCAGCAGCAAGGCCAGGATGGCCAGGCATCCCAGGCCGGAGTAGACCAGCGCCTCGTGCAGGTAGCTGTCGAACAGGGCATTGGTTTCGGCCAGCAGGTCCACCACGGTCATCTCCATGACGCCGCCGGCCTTGAGCGCGGCCTCGACGCGGTTGATGTCGATGGTCTGCTCGCCGGCATCGGTGCTGCGCGGACGCAGCGGCAGCAGCACCAGCACATCGCGTTGGCGGGGGACGAGCAGCGAGTCGTACAGCAGGGCCGCGGCGGTGCCGTCCAGGTCGGCGCGCGTGAGCGGCGCCCGGGTGCGGCTGCGCTCCACGTCGCTCAGGAAGCCCTGGAGCCGTTCCGCCTTCAGCGGCAGGTCGCGCAGGGCGGTTTCCAGGCGGCGGCGCAACTCCTCGGACGGCGGCAACGCGGCCTGGCGCGCCTGCTGGCTTGCCAGGCTGGGCAGCACCTGACTCGGGGAACTGAAGCTGCCGATCGTGCCGGCGCGCACCAGCGCTTGCAGCACGCCGCTGGCCCGCTCGGCCTGTTGCAGCGCCTGCTGCTGATCCCTGGCCGAGAGCACGGCCAGGTAGCGCAGCTCCGATGCACCCAGGTCCCGGCGCAGCTCCTCGTCCAGCCGCTGGTCCGCCTTGGAGACCGGATTCAGCGCCGAGATGCTGCGGTTCCAGATGCGGTCCGCGTGCGTGGCGACGACGCCCAGCATGCCCAGCATGAGCAGCAGCAGGATCCAGCGCAGGCGCGGCGCCTGCTGCATGAGGCGTTGCAGCAAGGCGCCCGTGCGCGGCAGGTCGGGCGCCGGCAGGTGCTGCGGCATCAGGTTGGGCAGCACGTAGCGGGTCACCAGCACGGCCGCCAGCAGCCCTGCTGTGGAATACACGCCCAGTTGAGTCAGGCCG